>NC_013223.1:2485000-2785000 GCF_000024325.1 Desulfohalobium retbaense DSM 5692
GAACCGCCTCGACCGCCGTCGCCGCCGTCAGGGCCTCCTTTGGGGACATATTTTTCCCGTCGGAAAGAGACGCACCCGTTGCCGCCATTACCGGAGCGGACAGTCACCTCGGCTTGATCAATAAATCGCATCGCGTTGTTCCTTTCTCGGACGCCATGGGGCAGCGCCGCAACGAAAAAAAGGGGGCAGGGGCAATTGAGCCCCTACCCCCTTCCAAAAAAGAGTAGCGTCAGCCAGCCTAGGAGGCGGGCTCGACGTGTACCCGGGTCCGCGTCTTGCGTTTCCGGGTGTACTTTTCAAAGGTCACCACGCCGTCAGACTTGGCGAACAGGGTGTAGTCCTTGCCCAGGCCAACATTGCGGCCGGGATGGATCTTGGTGCCCAGTTGGCGCACGAGAATGTTGCCGGCTTGGACCTGCTGCCCGCCGAAGCGTTTAACGCCACGCCTTTGGCCAATACTATCGCGACCGTTGCGCGAACTCCCGCCTGCTTTTTTATGTGCCATTTCCGCCTCCTTGCCTTACGACTGTATGGCAGTCACTTTCAATCGGGTGTAATCTTGGCGGTGCCCTGTCTTACGCCGGTAATCCTTGCGGCGCTTATGCTTGAAGATAATCACCTTGTCACCACGGTCGTGCTTGACGACTTCACAGGTCACTTTGGCGTTTTCCAAGTAAGGGGTTCCAATTTTCACATCATCGTCTTGACCCAAGAGCAAGACGTTGTCCAAAGCAATTTCATCACCGGGTTCGGCGCGGAGTTTTTCAACATCGATCTCCATGCCTTCCTTGACCCGGTATTGTTTTCCGCCAGTAGCTACTATCGCGTACATGATATCCAGACCTCCGCTCAAAAAATGAACTTGCTTTATTAACCTCGAGACGGCAGGGACGTCAAGGGATTTTTCATCTCCAGCCGGTTTCTGCCGCCCTTTCCTTCGAAATTCAATAACTCAAGCAGGTTGCGCCACCCATTTTCAGACTCTCCGCCGGCAGAAGCCAGCAAAAACACTACTCCGCGCGCGCCATGGTCAATACTCCCAAGCGGGCCACCCCGGCCTCACAAAGCCTCCGGGCGCAGGCGCTCAAAGTGGCCCCGGTCGTAAAAACATCGTCCACCAGAAGGACATTGCGCTCATGCCAACTGATCTCTCCGAAGACAGCAAAGGCATCACGCATGTTGTGCTCCCGCTCGGTTTTGTGCAGTCCCGTCTGGGACGGAGTCGGCCGGACCCGCTCCAGCCCCCGTACGACAAGCTCGAGACCCTCCTGCGCACCCCAGCCTTTCAATGGTTCACAGCTCTGGTTGAACCCGCGCCGGCGCAGCCTGGTCCTGTGCAACGGCACCGGAACCAGCGTGTCCCAGCCGCCGCCGGCGAAATGGAGCCGGTAGCAACGGGACAGACACGCGGCCAAAAGCGCTGTATGCCCCAGCCGCCCCTGGAGCTTATATTCCAGAATCACCTCACGCAGGGGACCCTGATAGACCCCAAAAAAGGCCAATTGCTCCCATGGCTGGGGGGCGTCACGGCACGAACGGCACAAATGCAGGGGGGCGGCTTCGTCTTCAAGCAGCTGACCGCATCCTGGACAAAATCCCCCGGGGCGTGGCGCAAAAAAGGGGGCGCACCGGTGGCACAGCGACTCGCCAGCCCCGGGGGCATCGAGCACGGCCCCACAATACAGGCACCGGCCCGGCGCCAACCGTCCGGCCAAGCGCCTGGACCAGGTCTTTACCGCATCAGCGACGCCCCGCGAACGGAGCCATCTGCCGCGCCACATCGTATACCGCCTGGGAGAGCGCATCGGGCCATCCATGAAGTTCCACACCATCCATGCCTCGCACCGTGTGCACATCCTCAAGAACCAGGCCGAAGGAGCGGAGAAAAAACCGCAGTGTCAGGATACTGCCGGCAAACAGGTGCTCGCCTCGGGAACGCCCGGCATGCAGAAGAGCAAAGGCCGGACGGGGGTCCGCCTGGGGCATGCAGTCACTGGAGTCTCGCTCAAATTGGGCGTAGACGCGCTGACTGCGGTCGATAAAGGCCTTGAAAGGCGCCGGGAGATGATAAAAATAGATAGGGGCCACGAAACACACGGTTCGCGCGGCACAGAGCAAATCAAACAATTGCTCGCAGGCGTCTGAGGCGGCCAGAGGGCACTCTTCCCCGCGACTGCACCGCTGACATCCCTGACACGGCCAGACCTGATACTCGCGCAGGGAAACCGCCAAGGGCCGCACCCCCTCCCGGAGCAATGCCTGGACAAGCGCAGACTGAATGGCCTGAGTGTGGCCGCCCGCCCGGGGACTGCAGTCCCAGATCTGGAGTTCTCTCCCATCGCCCATACTCAGGTCACTCTGTTTTACGCTGCAGCCGGACCAGAAGCTCCTCACCCTGTTCCTCAGGAATCTGCAATTCCCAATCCGGCTCGATATACATCAGGTTCGTTATCTGCGGGAGGCTTTTGCGCTGCAAACGGACCTCCACTTGGCGAACCCGTGGAATTCGGAGATAGAACCCTACCTCCCGCCCGAGCGCTCAACACTGGTTGCGCAAATCGAGCTGAATCGTTTCGGCGGCCATATATCCCCCGCTGCTGTACTGATTGGGTCACCACCCCTTCACTCATCCCAAGGACAAGGCGTTCACGAAGCAGGGCGTATGGCCAAGTGATCACGCCTTTCGATCGTGTTTGGCCTCTTGCCAGGAGTGCGGATTGCTAAATGGAAAAACCGTCCTGGAAAAACGGGTTGTGCGCCGCTTCATCGCCGACACGTGTTTGCGGCCCGTGCCCAGGATAGATAACTGTTTCTGCAGGGAGAGTGAAAATCTGTTCCCGGACCGAGGCCGCCAGGGTCGCGGTATCGCCCCCGGGAAAATCCGTCCGGCCCACGGAGCGGGCAAAAATCAGGTCACCGACAAAGACCGCCTGCAACTCCGGAAAATAGAGGGAGACGCTGCCCTGGGTGTGCCCTGGTGTCGGCAGGACCCGGCAGTCCAGGCCGCACAATTGCCACCTCCCCGGCTCCAGGGGAGTAAAGGAAAACGGTGGCACTTCTGGCAGCCCCATGAATCCCCCCGCTCCAACTTCGGTTTGCAGCAGGGTTTCATCAGCCGACGGCGCGTAAATAGGCGCACCGGTGGCGTTTTGCAAGGCGGCATTACCATGGATGTGGTCAAAATGGAGGTGCGTGTTGACGATAGCCTCCAGGCGCAGCCCATCTTTTGTAAGGGTGTCGACGACGGCTTGCGGGTCTCCGCCCGGGTCGATGACAAAACCGCATGCCTCATCCGTATAAAGGTAACAATTGGTCTCCAAAGGTCCAAGGGCAAAAGTCTGTATCGAAGCCATCAGAACGCCTCCAAAAGCAATTCACTGAGTTCCTTGCGCTGTGAGCTTCCTTTTTGGTCCGGGTGTCCCACAGCAACACACGCCATCAGGGTATACCGCTCCGGATCCAGAGCCAGTGCCTCCATGACCTGGGCTTCCTGATTGAGGATCTCCCCCAGCCAGACGGCGCCCAAGCCAAGGGTGTGGGCCGCCAGAAGCATATTCTGGACGCAGGCCCCGATGCCCTGATGGTCCTTGGTGGCATTGTACATGGATTCCCGGTCTAAAAAGACAGCGATCATCCGCTGACAGCGGTGTACGACATGGCTGTATTTCGTCAGCCCAGCCAGGTCCTCGAGTCGACTGTCGCCGTGGGTCAGGACCAGAAACCGCCACGGTTGGTTATTCAGCCCGCTCGGGGCCCATTGGCCAGCCTCCAGAATCGTCACCACCTGCTCCCGGCTGACGGGTTCCTCGGTAAATTGCCGGATGCTGCGGCGTTCAAAAAGGGCTCGCAAAACAGGATCCTCGTATCGCACCATGGACTTCTCCTTCTTCTTGTACGCACTTTGTCCCGCCAAGATTGAGGCGCAGGGAATGGACCTGGACGCCGGATAATGGCCGGGACCGTGCTGTGGTTGTCTCGCGGTTCGTGGCGCCTGTCAAACAGGATCTGAGAGCCGATCCTGGTCTTGTCCGGACTCAAGAAACCGTTGCACAACGCCTGCCAACCCCTTACAAACCGAAGGGGGACCGGCGTCAGCCGCATGGCCCCGACTCCCGACACCGCAGTGGGCAACCGCTGCCAAATCGCAAGGATGCCGAACCGCGTATGTCCCAAGCCACTCACGAATCGCTTTCACCTCCCTTGCTGCCGGTCCAGGCCCAGGACCTGCTCCACTACCAGAACATGCTTTTTTCCAGCCTTGGCGAAGCGGTCTCGTTTACTGGTCCCAGACTCTATTTTCCGGCAGCTGAAAAAAAAGCGGACCCGCTGTATTGCACGCCCCGATACGAGGCCGAGGCCCGGCGTTTATTTTTGCCCCTGCTTCAAGGCGACGAACCCTTGGCCCTGTTCGTGGCTTCAGATGTCGAGTTGGACCACCCTGAGGCCGTGCTGCCCTATCTGGCGATGTTGGCCAAATTGTGCGTGGAAAAAATTGCCCTCAGAAAGATGACAAGTCTGGACCGGCTGACAGGCCTCTTCAACGCCGAGGCGCTGGGACAGCTCCTGGAGCAGGAGATCGAACGTGTCCTGGCCACCCTCAGCCCCGGCTCCGAGTCCGCCTTGGAAGAAACCTTCAGCGGGCACAGCGCCAGTGTGGCCCTGATTCTTGTCGAGCCCGATGCGATAAGCCGGCTCAACACCCGCTACGGCCCTCTTTTTGGAGACCAGGTTCTGACCAAAACGGCCGAGACCTTACGGGAATTGGCTCCTGAAGGTGCCATCCTGGGCCGGGACAAACAGCGATTTTATATGCTTTGGCCACAGGCGAGCGGGCGGCGGTGCCGCCAATTGGCGTCCCACCTCCGCCTCCACTTGGCCGGGATGGTGCTGACCCACGAAGCCACTGGAGAGGAGATCGCTGTTTCCGCAAGCATCGGCCTCGCGCTTTTCCCCCAGGATTTTCTGGGATGGGAGTTGCAGGGGCACGGCCGGGAACAAAGCCGGAGCCTGCAGAAAAAAAGCCGCAAGGCGCTCAAGTCCGCCCAGAAGGAGGGCGGCAATCAGATCTACGCCTTCCAGGACCTGCTGGCCAGAGGATGCAGCATCCTGCGGGAGCTGCCCCTGAACCGTTTTCTGATCGACGCCGGCCGTGACATCGGGGCCAGCGAAGGGCAGCATTTTCTCGTCTGGCCGCCGGACAGTCCAGAGACCACCGAGGACTCCGATCCTCTCCCCACGCCGAAAGGTGAGGTCGTGCTGGTGGATATCCTCGAAGAACAAAGCGTGGCCGAAATCATCAATCAGGACGAACCCGCCTGGACGTTGACCACCGGGGACCGGCTCACCCTTTTGCCCGACTTGCAGGAGCAGCCAACCTCTGCGGACACGCCCCAGAGCCAGGAAACATCCACCCTGGCCGGCCTGCCCTCCTTGCGGGAATTCCTCAAGATCTGGAGTCGGCAGCGCGGCAGTCACTCCTCGTTTACTCTCCTCCTGTTCGGCAACCTCGGGTCTCCGACCCCGAATGATTCCAAACAGGCACGGGAAAACCAGCGGCACCTCCAGGCCACTGCGGCCTGGGTCAGCCGATTTCTCCCGGAGAACCACCATATCGCCCGGCACAGTACCAACAGCCTGGTGGCCTTTGTGCCCCAATTGGACGCCGAGCAGGCCCGAGGCCTGGCGCACAGCATCGTCGAACACGGCAGACACGCCCGGGAGTTGGACATCTCCGCCGGAGTGGCCGCCTATCCCTGTCTGGACGCCGGGCGGGCCGACATCCTCTCCCATGCCCGCAAGGCCCTGGAACACGCCAGGCTCCTTCCCGTCCCACGCATCGCTACCTTTGATTCCGTTTCCTTGAACATCAGTGCCGACCGCCAATTCACCAAAGGCGACCTCTACGCGGCCATGGAGGAATACCAGAAATCCCTCGCCCTGGATCCGGCCAACACCACAGCCCGGAACTCTCTTGGAATTTGTTTCGCGCGGCTGGGCAAGCACAGCGCAGCTCGCAAGGAATTCGAGGCCATACTCGAGCAGACCCCGGACAATCACATCGCCTTATACAATCTCGGCTGTCTGGCCATGAAAGAAGGGGAGACAGAGGCCGCAGAGGCGGCCTTGCACCGCTGCCTCTCCCTCTGTCCAGAGCACGTCTACTCCCGGTTACGCCTGGGCCAACTGGCCGAGACGCGTCATGCCCTCACTGAGGCCCGCAAGCATTTTGCCGCAGCAGCGGCGCACAGCGATGGGGAGCCCATCAGTCACCGCCACCTGGCCCGCTTGGCTGTCAAAGAGGGACATCCGGACAGGGCCAGGGAACATCTGCACAAGGCGCTGGCGCACAATCCCCGGGACGCCTACGCCATGCATCTCCTGGCCCGGCTGTATCTCGAAGCCGAAGAGAACCTGGAGGTCGCCGCAACGCTGGCCCGGGAAAGCGCCCTGAACCAGCCCGAGCGCGGCGAATATTGGGATCTCTGGCGAGATATCCTCCGCCAACAGGGCGAGGATGAGCGTGCCGCAGCCATCCAGACCCGCCACCCTTCGCCCTTTTCCGCTTCCTGAGCCGGGGCCGCGTCCCTACGCTCGTTTGCGAAGGTCTGTTCCAGTAGAGTTGTTCAAGCCATGAAGGCCCCTTCGCTTGCAAGCGAAGGGGCCTTCATGGCTAACACCGTCACAGTGGAATACGCTGTGCGCTCCCAGCCGTACTCGCTAAAGAAACCCTTTCTGTCTGCTCGCCTCATTCAGGCAAAACGGTGATCGTATACGCCCCGTCCCAATCCAGGAAACGACGGGCCACATCGCGAAGCTCCGGTCCTGAAATACGCTGCGCTGCTTCAATGCGATTTTGCTGAAAATCCACGGGTAGTCCCTGGACAAGCATATCAGCTGCTTCACCGCTTCGGCTCATTAAACTCTGGTGTGAACGGTAATAATCGCCTTGCAGGAGATTTTGGGCCCGCTTCAGCTCGGCCTCGGGCAACGGCGTGGTCCGGAGTTCGCGAACAATCTCCCGGAATCCCTGCAGGGCCTGGTCCCGTTTGTCCGGATCAGTACCGATATAAAACCCGAGAAACCCACCTTGCTGGACCTGCCAGAGAAGCGAGGTCACGGAATAGCCCAGGCCCTGTTTATCTCGCAACTCGCGAAACAGGATGCCGCCTTGACCAGCCAATGCCTTTCGCAGCAGGCTCAACCCAGCATGGTCGTCCTCGGCTATGCCCGGCACAGGGAAAACAACCAAGAGATGGGCCTGGTTCCGGTCCTCCATGACCAGTTCCAGATCCTGCTTTTCGCTCCAAACCAGGTCTCCAGTCACTGCCTGCGTTTGCCGCACCGGTGTTTGGGCCAGTCGACTGGCCAGTTGTTTCACCGCCTCCGGATCATACCGCCCGCACACGGTCATGATCCACGGCTGGGCGGATTGTCGCTGCCAATACGCCCGTAGCGCATGAGGCCGGTATTGCTGAACCTGCTCCCGCGTGCCCAGGTGGTAGGTATTGTAGGGAAACGTGGTGAACAAAAAGGGAAACATCTCTCGGGACACAAGCCCCAGCGGCTGATCCTGCTGCTCGACAATCGAGGCGACCTGATCTTGCTGGGCCCGCTGGATTTCTTCTTCGCGCCAAGCCGGTTCGGTGATCACGTCCCCCACCACCTCCAGCATTGCCTCGGAAAATTTGGTCGGGAATTTTGCCTGGAGGGTAAACTCCTGCCGACCGGCCCGCGCCCCGACCGAGGCCGCTCGGTCACCGAGAAATTCATGGAATTGGGCCATGTCGAATTGCTGGGTACCGCGGGTCAGGGCCCGAGCGGCCAGTGCTGCCAGGCCAGCTTGCTCCTGTTGCAACATGGCGTCTCCACCGGGCCAGGTCACGGTCACCGCCGTATAGGGCAGGGTCGCATCTGGCAAAAGCACCAGACGCCTGCCCTGGCCGTATTCAATAATCTGTCGCCCATCAGGAAGGTCTTTTGTTCCCCCGGCCCGGGCGGACTCAGCGGTCTTCTTTTCTTTGTCCCAGTGCTGGCGAACAAGCGCGGCCAAATCCTGGCCATCGAGGGGGACTTCATCCGGCAAGAGCACATGACTACGCATCCGTGCCGGATTCACATACGCATCCAGCAATTTCTGAAGCAGTCCTTTATCAACATGCCGCAATTGAAACAGATATGCGTGTTCTTCCTCCGGCCCACTGCCGTAAAACTGGAAGTGTCCCAGCTTCGAGGCCAACCCCCCCAGGGTTTCCTTGGCCTGGAAAAGATCGTCCTCCAGATTGAGTTTGGCCCGGTCCAGTTCCTGTTTGGAAAATTGATCTGCCGAAAGACGAGAAAGTGTCGTGGTCAGTTCGCCCCAGAAGGGTTCCAGCTTGTCGGGGTCCAATTGGGCACGGATATAGAGCATCCCGCCACGCTCCAGCAGGACCGGAGCCACGGCGATCTCATCGACCAGTTGCTGTTCGTATTTGAAGGTACGGTACAAAAGCGACGTCTGGTCACCGCCGAGCAAATGCGCCAAGACTTCCAGACCGGCCTCTTCCTCAGCCCGGAATCCCGGTGTGGGGAGACCGATGCTGACGTAGACCTTTTTCCACGGTCCATGGCCGGTGGTGACCAGAGGGTCCTGGCAACACTCGTCCAGTTCCCACGGCTGGGGCGGTGCATACCTTCTGTCGTTGGCAGCCTTCCCGAACAACGCTTCGGCCTTGTCCAGGACCGCCTCTGTCTCAACATGACCGCAGACCACCAGCAGCATCGACTGCGGTTGATACAGCCGCTGGGTGTAGGCCTGAATATCGGCGGCGGTGATATTGCGAACCGTTTCCCGGAAGCCGATAATCGGCCTGGCATAGGAGGTTTCCGGCCAGACCAGCGGCTGCAGCTCCTGAAACAGGAGTCGGTCGGGATTGTCCTCGTTCCGCTCGAGTTCCGCCAGGATTACCGCCTTCTCCTGCTCCAATTGCTCAGGATCGATCTGCAGGCCGAAGGCCATATCCTGGAGCACGGAAAGGCCCAATTCCCAATGTTCAGCCGGGACATCGACCTTGTACATCGTCTGGTCAAAGCTTGTTCCCGCATTCAACGATCCGCCCACGCCCTCGATGGCCTGGGCCATTTCCCCGGGGCCACGGGTCTCGGTCCCCTTGAAGACCATATGCTCCAGGATATGACTGATTCCCGCCTCTTCAGCCGTTTCGTACGCTGACCCGGCGTGGACGTAGAGGCGCATTGCGGTCAGGGGAAAGCGGTGGTCTTCTTCAACAAGGACTTGCAGGCCGTTGGCAAGTCTCGTCAATTCAGCTGCCTGGGCTGTATACGGCCTGCACTGAGCTACGAATTGCATCATGCACACTCCAATCAACACGGAAACTACTTTACGCATCAGCCGCTTCCTCCCCGGAAAAGCTGCCCGAGACGCGCCGGCCCCGGCTGCAAACAACCAGGGCCGGCGTCTCCTATTATGTCCGGCACGCGTCAGCGCCCCGACAATAGTTATCCACGAACCGCCCTAATTGCACTCCCAAATGGACACATTCGATATCCTGGAGGCATTTTTGGGCATCCGCATCATCCATATGGGTAGCCAATGAGTGCTCTCCTTTGCTGAAGGTGACCAGCCAGGAGTCTTCATCGGCCAAGAATTCCAATTGCACATCAATCCCGTGTTCAGGGACCTCCGGATACATGGCCTCGATCTTTTTGGCCAAAGCCTGCTTGTCTGCCGCCATAGGTTCCTCCTCAGGTTAGACAGATGCTAGAGTAGATTCTGTTCTACCTGCTGCGACGTCTCTTGACAATCCATGATCTGGCGGCGTTTGGTCAGTGTAAACTGGTCCAATCGAGCTTCAGGGAGAAGAAGACGCACCAATTGGAGCGGGCTGACGTATTTCTCGCGCCAGGAGAACACAAACCGGATCTCCTGCGGCGACACCTGGGCCACCTCTTCAAAAAAGGGACGGGTGTCTTCAATCTGCCAGCCGCGCCGCTTGGTCTTGCGCTCCCAGCGGATCTGTTCCTGGGCCAATGCGGCCTGGATGTGCTCCTGCCACAGACGCGCTTGGTCCGCAGGGACATGGAGTTGGAGATCGAATTCCTCGGCCACGGCCTGGGATTGGCGTTTGCCAAGGCTCAATTCCTGAACACCGAGGACCCGAAACCCTTGGGGCAATTGGCTTTGAAGCCGCTCGCCCACGGTGTCCGGGTCCATCCCGGATTGGCGGACAAAGACATTAAACCACTCCGCATAGCTCTGTACCCCCACAGGCAGGGCCGGCCCGAAAGACAAGAGCGGCATGGGATGAAAGCCCGCTGAAAAGGTCACCGGGATATCGGCCCGGCGCAGGGCCCGTTCGAACAACCGTTGGAGTTCCAGCTGACTGAGGAAGCGGGCTGGGCCGAGTTTTTCATACCAGACGCGGAAATGGCCCTGTTTTTCCTGCAAATTCTGGCGCTCCCAGTTGCGCTCCGGCAGCTGCGCCTCGCGCTCGGCGCTGTTGATCCGGGGGCGAATTTCGGCGCGGGCCGCCTGCTGCCTGAGTTCTGAAGAGTGGTTGTTGAAATTGCAGGCTCCGCATGCCCGGCAGGCCCCATAACGACAGTCCGGGGTCTCCTTCTCGGCCAGGGCGCGGCGGTATTCCGTTTGCAAAAACCGTTTACTGACCCCGGTCTTGATATGATCCCAGGGCAACGGCTCGTCCAGGTCCCGGGCCCGGAGATAGTGCTCCGGTTCAATGCCGCAGGCGGCGAAGACACGATCCCAGAGGGAAAGGTCAAAATGTTCGGCCCAGCTGGTCAAAATATCGCCTTCGGCGTAGGCGAGCGATACAGCCTCGGCCAAGGCTGTATCGCCGCGGGAAAACACGCCCTCGAGAAAACTCATCTCCGGCTGGTGCCAGCGGAGCTTATAGCCCTTCTGGTGGCGAAAACAGTCCTGCAAAAAACCGATGCGTTCGCGAACTTCCTGGCAAGACAATTGCCGCTGCCATTGAAACGGTGTGTGCGGTTTGGGCACAAAGGGAGAGATGGCAGCGGTGATCTGGACCCGTTTAGCCTGTTTTCCCGCTGTCTGACGAACTTTCTGGCACAGGTCGAAAATAGCCTCGAGATCGGCCTCGGTTTCCGTGGGCAGGCCAATCATGAAGTACAGCTTGATCGATTGCCAGCCATGAGCGAACAGCTGCTCCGTGTGCCGGAGCAGGGCCTCTTCGGATATCCCCTTGTTGATTACATCCCGCAGACGCTGACTCCCGGCTTCCGGGGCCAGGGTGGCACCGGTTCGGCGGATCCTGGCGATCAGCCCCATCATCTGTTCACTGACCGACCCGACACGCAGCGACGGCAGCGCCACAGCAACCTGTTCTTCCAGACACCGGGCATAGCTCTGGGCAAACAACGTCTCGAGCATGGAGAAATCCCCGGTACTCAAGGACAAAAACGACAGTTCTTCAAAGCCGGTCGCGTCAAGTCCTTCCTGGACCAGGCGCTGCAAAACCGGGAGCGAGCGTTCCCGCACCGGGCGGTAGGTCATTCCCGCGTGGCAAAAGCGGCACCCTCGGGTGCATCCTCGGGCGATCTCCAGGGAATACCGGTCATGGACGACCTTGCCGAACGGCAGCACCGGTTGTGTGGGAAACGGGATCGCATCGAGGTCAATGACCATCCGGCGCTCGACTTCGCTCTGGGCCATGGCCGGGACCTCGACCCCGGGAATGGCCGCCAGACGCGCCAGCAATGCCTGACGGTTCACGCCCTCCCGCCGGGCCTCGAGCACGACGCTACCGACCTCCACAAGGACTTCCTCGCCGTCGCCGACCACCAGGGCATCAAAAAAGGGCGCTACCGGTGCCGCATTGGCGGCGTTGCCCCCCCCGGCGATGACCAATGGTCCCTGGTCGCGCTCTGCGGCCCAAAAAGGGAGCCCGGCCAGATCCAACATGTACAGGATGGTCGTATAACACAATTCATGGGTCAGACTGAAGGCAAGAATGTCCATACCGTCCAGGGGGGTGTCCGACTCCAGCGTACTCAGAGCCGCACCATGTTCCCGCAGGACAGCAGCCGCCTCCGGCGCAGGAGCAAAGACGCGTTCAGCCCACATGTCCTCCCGAGCGTTGACCGCGGCATAGAGGATTTTCTGTCCTACGTAGGACATGCCCACTTCATAAAGATCGGGGAAGGCCAAGGCCATTCGGAGCATTTCCGAGGAGGGCTGCTTATGGACCGCGTTGATTTCTGTGCCCAGATAATGCGACGGACGCGGCAGCAAAGCCAATAATTCACGCATGCGGTGCCTCACGTAGAAAAGGCGGCCTGAAGCCGCCTTGAATATCCTGTCAATAAAGGGAAAAAAACAGCGTTACTTGCGCAACAGATCGCTGATGTCGGAAATGTTGCCCCCCTGTTCCCCAGCCATTTTATCCAGATTTTGCAGATCGTTGGCGCTGGAAATCGTCAGATTGCTGGACGCCTCGTTGTACTTATTGACCAGATCACCCGGCACGTTCTGGTATTGGAACAGGACGTGCTCTGTGGACAATTCCCCGCCGATTTCATTGTCAAAGGGATACCCATAGGGCAGAAGCATCATCTGAACGCCGCCCTGCTCGGTGGGCATGGTCTGCAGCAGGGCAGGATCCTTGATCTTACCCTCGGCTTCTTCCCATTTTCCAAGCACCATGTCCCCATTTATCATTTTTACCAAACGGATATCGCGTGCCATGCTCGTTTACTCCTTGTTTTGATTTCCGAAAGAAAGTAGAGTAGGTACTCCCCTATAACCTGTCAATGGTCCCTCACGGTCGCAGCGGGAGCAAAGATGAACGGACTGGATATCTTTTTTCTACTCGTGCTGGTGCTGGGTCTTGTTCGCGGCCTGTTTCGCGGCCTGATCCGGGAACTGACCTCTATTCTCAGCCTCATCGCCGGCTTTTTCGCCGCGAACACCTACTACCCGGTTCTGGAACCCTATCTCAAGCCCCTGCTCCCCAATCCGCCTTACACCCAGATCGTCAGCTATACGCTCATCCTGCTCACAGTGATCGCAGCGGTGTTCTTCATTGGCAGCGCAATCCGCAAACTGCTGCACATTACCCTGTTGGGGGGAGTGGACCGGATTCTGGGTGGTATTTCCGGGCTGGTCAAAGCGGGATTGTTGTGCAGTATCGTCCTCTTCGTCATGACCACATTTTTACCAGACAACACCCCCGTGCTTCGCGACTCGCAAACCGCCCCGTATGTCCACCGCTTCACCAGCACCGTGACCGGTCTCATCCCGGATGACCTCCGGGAAACTTTTGATCAAAAAAGCCAGAGCCTGCAGCAATCCTGGCAGGAACACTGGCTGCAAAAACTGCGCGATACAACGCCGAAGGAGTAATCAGACATGGCCGACGCCTCCACACCGTTGCTGGCGACAATCCGCGAACTCCTCGGGCCGGGCGGGTGCCCCTGGGATAAGGAACAAACCCCGCAATCATTGTGCGAATACCTGATCGAGGAATGCTTTGAACTGGTGGAAGCGGTTCGCGCCGGAGATATCGAGGAGACCGAAGAGGAACTCGGGGACGTCTTCTTCCTCCTGTATTTCATGGCCACGCTCTTCGAACAACGCGACGCCTTCACCCTCAATGATATCTTCCAGACCAACGCCACCAAGATGCGCGCCCGCCATCCCCACGTTTTTGGCGACAAGTCCCTCGAGAGCCGTGAGGACCTCTTTGCCACCTGGGAAAAAATCAAACGCCGGGAACAAAAAAAGAAAGACAAGAAAGCCCAGGGGGTCTTCGCCTCTTTGCCCTCCAGCCTCCCGCCACTGACCAAGGCCTACCGGCTGCATTCCAAGGCCGCCCGGGCTGGATTTACCTGGGGCTCCCTCGCGGAACTCGAAACGCACCTGCACGGGGAATGGCAAGAGTGGCAGGAGGCCAAAGACACCGGCTCCCATGAAGCCATGGAGCAAGAGTTTGGCGACCTCCTGTTCACCCTGGTCGAAATGGGCCGCCGCCACGGCCTGAAGGCCAATGCCGCTTTGCACAAGGCCAATCAGAAATTCCTCCGCCGCTTTGAGGCCATGGAACATTTGGCCGCCGAACAGGGCGAACATATTGCCGACCTCGAACTCGAGGCCCAGGACACGCTCTGGGACCAAGTCAAAAAGACCACTCCCGCCGACGAGCCGACGGAGCAAAGCGGCTAACCCCCCTGCCAGACCACGTACAACCGCCCCGCCGGGAGCACCAGCAGGGCGGTTGTACGTCTTCGCGTTCAGATCCTGCTCCGAGGTTGGTCATTCCCCCGGCATTCCCGGAGTTCCCTTTCGCCGTCTTTGGACCAGTTCCACGATACGCTCCACCACCTCCTGGGCTGAACGGGTCGTAGTATCGATCTCCATAGCGTCCTCGGCCGCGCGCAACGGAGCGAATTCCCGCTGGGAGTCCTGGGCGTCACGCTGACGGATCTGCTGGACCAATCCCTCATAAGAGGGGTCTTGTCCCATTTGCCGTAATTGCTCCCACCGCCGCCGGGCCCGCTCTTCAGCGCTGGCGACAAGGAAAAACTTGCAGCACGCCTCAGGGAAGACCACGCTACCCATGTCTCGGCCCTCGGCCACAAGATCCCGCTTTGCCCCCAGACGACGCTGGTCCTGCTTGAGTTTCTCTCGCACCGGCAGGAGCTGTGCGATATGCGAGGCCCACATCCCCACGGTTTCCGTACGGATATCCGCGCCCATCGGCTGGCCGTTCAAGGTCAAATAGGACGCCGGTCCCTGGCCGTGAAGATCAAATTCCATCGATTCGAGGGCCCGGACAAGGCTCTCATGGTCCATTTGCCAGGAATCTGCACCAAGGGCCCAGGCCACGCTGCGAAACATGGCCCCGGTATCAAGATAGGCGATTTCTAAGGCGTCGGCCACAGCCTTGGCCACTGTGGATTTCCCGGCACCTGCCGGTCCGTCCAGAGTCACGATCAACGGCCGCTTAGCGGGCATGGACTATCTCCTGCATGGCTTCAAGGAATCTGGAATTCTCATGAGCGGTACCGACACTGACACGCAGAGCATCTTCCAGGCCGTAGCTGGTCAGGGGGCGGATGATGATCCCTTTGGCCAGCAGACGCTCGAAAACCTCGCGCGCGGGCATCGGGGGACGGAAGAGGAGGAAATTGGCCTGTGACGGACTGACCTCGCAGCCCAACTCCCGCAACCCCGCGCTCAAGATACGCCGTCCCTCGCCAACGACCTCCCTGGTCCGGGTATAGAAGGCGGTGTCTTCCAGCGCGGCGACGCCTGCCTTTTCAGCCAACAGGTTGACGCTAAAGGGCAATTTGATCCGCAGTACGGCCTCGGCCAACCAATCCGGCATGATCCCGTAGCCCAGGCGCAAACCGGCCAGCCCATAGAGTTTCGAAAAGGTGCGCAGCAAGACGATATTTCCGTGTGCATCCCAATCGGCCAGGGGGGAGATGCCGTTTTCGGCGAATTCAATATACGCCTCGTCCACTACCAGCAGACACTGCTGAGGCAGGGACCGGGCGAGTTCCATAAGCTGCGCCGCAGGTACGGCGTGGCCGGACGGATTGTCCGGGTTGGTCACGAAAACCAGCCCGGTTCGGGAATCCACCTGCTCCAGCAACCGATCAAAGTCAAATGTCAGGTCCTGCTCAAGCGGAACCTGTCGGCATTCCACACCGCACAAGGTGGCCTGCATCCGATAAATACTAAAGCTGGGATCAAAAACGACCATATTGTCCTTTTCGGGGCGCAGCGTGGTTCGGATCAAGAGATCAATCAATTCATCCGAACCGTTGCCGACCACGACGCACTCCCCGGGGACCCCCAGCACTTTGGCCAAAGCCGCACTCAAATCCGGACATCCGCCGCGCGGATAGCGAAAGGCATACGGCGCAAACCGGCACAACGCCTCCTGGACCAGCGGCGAGGTGCCTAGTGGATTTTCGTTGCTGGCCATCTTGCACACAGTGGTCAATGCATACCGATCCTTGATTTCTTCGATAGACAGCCCAGGGGTATAGGGTTTCAAACCGGCAATCTCCGGTCGCACACGGGAAAACTTTGCCATACGGATACACTCCACTGCTTCGTCAGGCCAGATGGCCGTTTTGCAATCGTCTGTCCCTGCAAAAAAAAACAGGCTTCCACTCTCGACAGTATCTTGAACCGGCAACTCCGGGTACGGTCCCAAAACAAAAAACCGGCCCCGAAGGACCGGCCACAGCCGTAAAAAGGGATTGCCACCAGGACCGCCAATGGTCCGAAATCCCGCCCGGCACCATTTTCGCCTGCGCAACCGTTTGCCCTTCTCAAAAACGGCAAGAACGGTTGGCCGGTCGCAACATCCGTTGTCTCAACGAGCGTCACCATTGGGCCGTATTCCTGCCAGCTGGAGGGTTGAACCGGCCAGGACATGCGCATGGCTCGTCCGGATTATAATCCGCGTAATCGCCGCTCCATGGCATCATCAGCCCGGATAAGACGCAAAAATACGCCTTGCGGGGTGGCCTCGGTATTGGGACCATACCGATTGCTCCAGATCGGGAGCATGCGGGCCCGGCCCCATTTTTCGTCCTGGACCAGGACTTCAAGGTCGACTTCCTGGCCCAGGGGCATATCGTATTTCGGAGGCAGGAGGAACCCCTGCTGTCCCAGGAAATCCTCCTGCCAGACTGAGGCGAATTTGGCGAGCGACGGAAAGGTCAAACGCACAACCTACTCCAGAATCGTCGGGCGGATAAAGATCAGCAATTCCCGGTTTTCGTTATTGACGTTATCGGTTTTGAACAGCCACCCCAGCAACGGGACGTCGCCAAGTCCGGGGACCTGGTTCTTTTCATTATTTTCGATGACCTGATACACACCACCCAAAACCACAGTCTCCTGGTTTTCAACAAGAAGCTTCGTCCGAGCAGTGCGGGTTTCAATATCTTCGCCGTTTTCCGTCGGACTGTCATCAGCGATATCCAGATCGAGGATAACCTTGTCGTCCGGGGTGATCTGGGGTTGCACCGCCAGCTTGAGGGTGGCTTCGGTATACTCGATGTCCGTTCCACCGCTTTCCGACTCCGATTCGTTGGCGATCTTGATCCCCTGGGAGATCTCCGCCTGCTGGTTGTTCAGCGTCACCAGCCGCGGTGAGGAAATGGTCTTGGTTACCCCCTTGAGTTCGCCTAATTTCAACTGGGCATCCAACTCAAAAAGATCAATTCCCGAGATCTTGTCCAGAGCGCCTTGCATATTCACGGTGCTCACCTCAGGAGTAAAGCCTTGCAGGACCCCGGCGCTGAGGCTTTTTTCGTATTGGCCAACCGCTCCGACATCATCATAGTACTCGCCAGCCAGGGAGACCCCAAGACTGCGTTTAAATGCGTCTTTGGCATAGACGATCCGGGCCTCGATCAGGACTTGGGGCTCGGGCCGGTCCAACCGGTCGATGACGCTGCGGACCTTGCGGATATTGTCCCGGGTATCGGAAACGATCAAGGTGTTGGTCCTGGCGTCCTGACCGATGCGCCCCCGTTCGGAGAGAAACTCCTGAAGCTGCGGGCGCAGGGCGCTGGCCGTGGTATAGTTGATCTGGATGAATTCGGTCTGCAGCGGTTCCAGTTCCTGGATTTTCTGCTGGGCTTCCAGGGCCTTTTGGCGCGCTTGCCGGATACGTTCTCGTTCCTCTGCCAGGGTATTGGCTGGAGCGATGCGGATAATATTGCCCCGCTCGACCATCCCCAAGTCGCTTTGCAGCAAAACGAGATCAAGAGCTTGATCCCAAGGAACCTCTTCAAGCTTGAGGGAAATCGATCCCTGGACGCCTTCGTCAATAATCAGATTCTTGTCCGCCATGGAGGCCAGCAGACGCAAGACATGCTCCACATCAGCATCCTGGAGGTCGATGGAAATAGTTTCACCGCTATAATTGCGATCCATGCCGGGGAAAAGCGGTTCTCCGGCCATATAGTCCATTTCATTGCGGTCTGTGGAGGACGATTCCTTCGGTGTAAAATCAGCCGGCTCCGTCTCTTTCCCCGCCAATGGGGCCTGATCGAAGAGAATCCGCAGCAAACGCGTGTCTTCCTGAATCCGGAACGGCACTGGCGCACTCAGGGCGCAGGTCAAAAGCGCTCCGTCTTCGACTTGACGCATCAAGGCCGAGCGCACAGGGGCGTTGAATTTTTCCAGGCGATACAGCTTGGCCAGATGCTGGGGAACTTTCAGATCCGGAAAGAGGATCTCCACACTCGACGCGGAACTGTCACGCACCGTATGCCGCAGCACACCGCTTGCCTCAACGGAGACCGCGAGTTCACCGCTTTCTGTTTCTGAGAACCGGACCTCTTCCAGTTTTGCTCCTGCAGCCTGCTGCGGGCTGGCGGATTGGGCCATACTCTCTGCTTCCCGGGGCACAAGCAGCACCTGAAGGCGACCTGCCTCCGGCCGGGAAAGGAGAAACTGGATTTTCCGGGTCAGTTCCAGCCTGACCTGTTGCCGAGTTGCCCCTATACGCACCGCCTGAAGGAGATCCGTCTCCGGCCGGGGCACGCTCATTGCTGGCAACGGCGAACTCAGCTGCAAAACAAAATCGGGATGGGTATAGTCGGCGGCCACTTCAGTCTCTGCGGCAACAGGGATGTCCAGGACAACCTGTCCCTGCTCCTGGCGGATCTGCATGGCGAGGGAGTCGCCCGTAGCGCCAACCCGGTCCTTCGTGGCCGCTTCCGAAGGAGCCTGCTGCGCTGCGTCCAGGGCTGAAGATTGAGCTACAGAGGTGGTGGACCCGCCACAAGCGCTGAGTTGTGCCAGAAAAAAAAGGCAGAGTGCGCCCGTGGCCCCCAATCTGAACCAAGACATCGCTTTCTTCGCCCTACGTGCTACCATCGTTCTCTCCAGAGGAAGGGTGCAACTTTAAAGTGACCGTGCGCTCTTTTTCCTCGCCAAAAACATCCACAACAGTCTCTTGGACCATGATCGCCTTTGAGGTAATGGCCACGACCTCGCCCTGATTGCGTCCGATCCTGGTACCGGGACGGACCAGAAATCCTTTGCCGTCAGGCAGTTCCACCATCGCCAACGGCGTCTCGCCCGCCCCCGGGCGGACGATGACCCCGACGAGGCGGAGTTGGGAGACCGCCACCTTCTCCAGCGGCGTCAAGGGGCGCTGAGGTTCAGCCCGTTGTGGCCCCTGGACCTGCGCTTCTTCCTGCCGGACAAAGGATTGGAAGGGATCTGCCTTTCCAGTGGCATCATAGACAGGGGTTTGTGGTTCCAGCCACCCCGGCGGGTCCTGGCCCTCGGCAATCTCTGCCGCGACCGCAGGAAAGGCCAAAACCAGTGACACGGCACCACTCAATCCAATGAGTCCCCATCGGGGCCACCTCCGGCACGGCAGGTTCTGCAAAACTTTCATCTCGGTTCTCCGCTACTGCGTTGGGCGCTCGCCAGGCTCCAGGAAGCAAACAATCTATTGCTTCTTTGCATCCCGCGCGGCGATCTCAGCCTCTGTCAAAGCACGGTACATGGAGATATCGCTGTCCACAGCCAGTTCAAGCTGCTCCCCTTTGCCCTGGGGCCGCAGGCGCAGGCTTTCCAGCCGAACCAAGCGGTCCAGATGAGAAAGGCGGCTGAAAAAGCGCATCAGACTGTGAAATTGCCCCCGGAGGCGCACGTCGACATTACGGGAGGCGTAAAATTGTTGCACCTCTTCCCGGCCGGGGGCGAAAAGCAAGAATTCGACCCCAACATCCTTGCCCAACCGTTCGATGGAAGCGAGCAACTCCTCCACTTCCTGGCTGCTCTCCGGCAAAAGGGATTGCGCATACGTCCATTCTCGCTGCCGCTTGGCGAGATTCTTCTCGATCTCAGGCAAGCGCGCGATTTTCGTCTGATACGTGGCGATCTGGGAATCGAGCTCCTGGATCGTCTTGTGGTGGGCCTGCCGTTGTTCCCATTGGGGCTGGAACAGAAAGTACCAATACGCGCCAGCCACAGCCGCAAGGAGCAGGACAAAAAGGAGAATGCGGCGCTTACGCGGCACAGCCTCATACCGGCTCAGGAGACTTTTCGAATCTGGCTTAGCCACGTCCTTCCTCCCCTTTGTCTTCAGGCTCTCCAGTACTGATCTCCGTCTGGAATTCCACCAGATCCAGATTCTGCACCCGGCGGCGAGAGGTCCGGCGGGTCTGGATGGACTGAATATACGGAGACTCCCTCAGCTGCTGGACATATTGGGCAAAGGCTTGGTTATCCAAGGCCACGCCGCGCAGGCTGATCCCCCTGCTGCGGGAAAATTGCAGTGATTCGAACCAGATTTCGTCCTCAGGCAGCAAAGAGACCAGCGCGTCGAGATACCGGACCGGCAATCCCTGGGCCTCCCGGATGATCTTGATGGCCTGAATGCGTTCTTCAAGGGAGGCGAGTTCCTTCTCCTGCTGGCGCAGATGGCGAATTTGCTCAAAAAGTTCGTTTTTCCGGGTGGTCTTGGTGGCGATATGCTCTTCGAGGGTCTGGATTTCCCGGTGCATCCAATACTGCGTCCCCCCGATGCCTCCCAGGAGCACACAAAACAGAAAAACCAGAAAGGCGAGTTCCTTCCCGGCTTGGGACGCTTTGGCCCGCTTTTGTTGCGGCAAGAGATTTATGCGGATCATCTCTCTCTCCTATACGGCTTGTCGCAGGGCAAGCCCCGTGCCCACCGCAAACTGCGGCCCGGTGCGAGTCAGATAATTTCGATCGAAAAGATTCGGCGAGATATTGATCCGCCGGAAAGGATCGAGAAGCCCGACCTCCATCTCCAATCGTTCGGCAAACCGCTCAGGTAAACCGGAAATAAGACTTCCGCCGCCGGATAGGAGCATCCGCGTCGACGTCAATCCGCCGCTTTCCGAGGATTGGTAAAAAGTGAGCATGCGCTGGATTTCCTGGGCCCAATCGGCAAACACCTTATTCAAGACATCCTGGACGGTGGCGATATTGCTCGCGTCCTCCTCCTTGGGACCGTTGACTTTGAGTTTTTCAGCCTCGGTTTTGGTAATCTCCAACGTCCGCGCCAACCGTTCGGTGATCTGATGTCCGCCAAATGCGATTTCGCGTAAAAACAGAGGACGCCCTTGAGCACAAACGCAAAAGACGGACTGCTGGGCGCCGATATCGAGCAGATAGGTCGGTTTGTCGCTCCACTCAGGATAATTGAAGGTAAAACAATTGGTCAGCGCAAAGGCATCGACATCCAGAACCGACAATCCCAGCCCGGCTGCCGAGAGCACATTTTGGACCTCGTGGACCATCTTTTTCTTGCTGGCCACCAGCAAAACCTGATGGAACCCCGCCTGTTCCGATTCAGGTCCCAGATCCTGGAAGTCGAGGTAGACGTCGTTGATATCGAAGGGGATGTATTGCTTCGCCTCTTTCTGGACTTCGGCGGCGAGGTGTCGGATCCTGTCCTTGGCGAAGCGCACGCGCTTCACAATCACGGCGTGTCCGGCCATTGAGGAAGTGACGACTTTGTCTTTGAGTTCCAGCGCCTGCCACAATTGGCGGAGGCGTTCGGCCTTGGCGTCCGTGGCCTCGTTGTCCTGTCGCGGCCAGGGTACCCGGCCGAGTCGTTCCAGCTGCGGGCCGGCCTTACCGGGCACCATCCGGACAGCCTTGACCCAGGCACTGCCCAGGTCCAATCCACAAGCCCCCCGCTTTTTTGGCCAAAGTTTTCCTAAGCCCACGGCGTCCCCCCAATTGTCCGTTGTTCACATAAAACCCCCGCCGGCATCAGTCTTTCGGCGGGGGTTTTGGTCTCTACTCTTCCTTTTTTTCAGGCCGCAGTGTCAACACCGGGATCGGAGCGCTTTTGACTACCTTTTCAGCCACGGAACCAAACAAAATGCGATCTATGCCGGTCCTGCCGTGCGTGCCCATGACGATCAGGTCGCATCCCTGTTCCTGGGCAAACCGGAGCACTTCCTCTGCGGCGTATCCCGTGACCACATAGCCGTCGGCCTCGATTCCGGCGAAGTTTTCTTCGACAAAATTCTCCATGGTCTGCTCGGCACCGGTCACGATTTCACCAACAAAGGTTTCAATGGAGCTCGGGGGAACATGGAAGCCGACATATTGACTCAGGGAGGGGGCCACATACACGACCTGGACAGATGCTCCTGAAAGCTGGGCCAGTGTCTTCGCGTAATCGGCGATCTTGGGGCTGATATCCGAAAGATCCACCGCGCATAGAATCTTCTTAATCTCGGCCATTTTCCACCTCCTTGGCGCATTCTTATTAGGCCTTATAACTCGGCTTTAGTGTAGATTGCCAAACATGTCCAGATAAGACAAGACGGGAGCCACAGTTCCGACAGAAAAAGTTCGCTCACGTAAAACACCCCCGGCACTTTCAAGAGTCGGGGGTGTTGTCTCTGCACGCACCCGTGAAGTTTGCAATGCCCGGATCAATCAAGGCCGCAGGCATTCGCGGTCGCTTACAACAACGTCTCCACGACGACTCCAAGACCAAGCACTATGGCGATGACCCCGTTGAAAGTAAAAAAGGCCACATTGATACGACTCAAATCGTCTTCGGCGAGAAGCAGGTGCTCCCCTATAAGCAAGAGGGTCACCACAGCCCAGGCCCCGAAATAGACAGGGCCGAGTCCTGCGGACCAGCCGGCCATAAGAAAAAAAAGGCTCGCGACGATATGGGCAAAGCACGCGAGCAGCAACGCCGGACCAACACCGAACCGCGCCGGCACCGAATGCAGCCCCATAAATCTGTCGATCGCCACGTCCTGACAGGAATAGAGGATATCAAACCCGGCAACCCAAAAAAGCACTCCCCAGAAAAAAAGCCCGGCTGTGGGGACAAACGCGGGGTCGAAGGCGATCCAGCCGGCCAGCGGGGCCAGGGCCAACACGGAACCGAGCCAGAAATGGGTCAACCAGGTAAACCGTTTGGCCAGACTGTAACCGGCGGCCCAGACCAGGGCCCAGGGAGCCAGCGCCTTACACAAAGGATTCAGGGCGGAAGCCGCGCCCCAAAATACCACGGCACAGACCACGATCGCAGCCACTGCCCCCCAGGGCCGGATTTCTCCAGTTACCAGGGGGCGATCCATTGTCCGCGGATTGTGCCGGTCAAACGGCAGATCGACCAGCCGGTTGACGACCATGGCAAAAGAGCGGACTGCAACCATGGCCAGGGTCAAAAGCCAAAACGGCCGCGCACCGGGCCAGCCTCCGGCGGCCAGAAAAATCCCGATATAGGCGAAGGGCAAGGCAAAAACAGAGTGCTCAACTTTGACCATCCGAGCCATCACCCGCAGTTGACGACCCAGGGAAACAGAGCGGTCGACCTGAGGGGAACTCACGCCTGGGACTCCTCGCTGACCACCGCCTTGAAGAACCGTTTCTTGCCGATCTTGAAGACATGCTCACCAGGGGCAAGCATGTCCCCGAACGCCGTGACCTTCTCTCCATCGCAGGTGACAGCCCCCTGTTTGCACAACCGCTTGATTTCGGCCCGGGAGGCGCACAGTCCGCTGTGGTCGATGGTCGCAATAACCGAGGCTTCTTCAGGGGCGATCCGGATCTCGGGCATGTCCTCAGGCAGCTGGTGCTGACTGAAGACGTTGGCAAAATTGGCTTTAGCCTTTTCGGCCTCAGCCGTGGAGTGGAACCGTTCAGTAATTTCAAAGGCGAGCTGTTCCTTGGCCGCTTTCGGGTGGAGTTCACCAGAAGCCACCTGTGCCTGCAGGGCGGCAATGGCCTCCAGGCTCAGATCGGATAGCAGCTCGAAATACCGCCACATAAGCTCGTCCGAAATGGACATGAGTTTGCCGAACATATCCTGGGCCGGCTCTTCAATGCCCACATAATTGCCCAGGGATTTGCTCATCTTCTGGACACCGTCGAGCCCCTCCAAAATAGGCATGGTCAAAATCACCTGCGGAGTCTGTCCGTATTCCCGTTGGAGAGTCCGCCCCATGAGCAGATTGAATTTCTGGTCCGTGCCGCCGAGCTCGACATCGGCCTGTAGAGCTACGGAATCGTAGCCCTGAACGAGGGGGTACAAAAACTCATGCACGGAGATCGGCTTGTTGGCCTGGTACCGTTTGGCGAAGTCATCGCGTTCCAACATCCGGGCCACTGTATACTGGGAGCACAAGTGGACGAAGTCCGCTGCGCTGAAGCTGTCCATCCACTCTGCATTGAAGGCGATCCTGGTTTTCTCCCGGTCCAGGATCCGGAATATCTGCCGTTTGTAGGTCTCGGCGTTGATCCGGACCTCTTCGCGGGTCAGGGCCTTTCGCGTCTCGGACTTCCCGCTCGGATCTCCGATCATGCCGGTGAAATCTCCGATCAAAAAGACCACGTTGTGCCCGAGCTCTTGAAAATGCTTGAGTTTTTGGATCAAGACCGTGTGCCCAAGATGCAAATCCGGGGCCGTGGGATCGAAGCCGGCCTTAATGGTCAAGGGACGGTCGCCTCGTAGCCGTTCGAGGAGTTCCTCTTCGTTAATGATCTCCTCACTGCCCCGGCGGATCAGTTCCACGGCCTCCTGCATGTCACGCTCCATCACTTCTCGCTCTCTCGCTTCAACGTCGTTATTTGGCAATTTCCACAGCCCGGCGCTCCCGGATACAGGTCACCTTGATCTGTCCAGGATACGTCAATTTCTCCTCCACCTGCTTGGCGATGTCCTTGCAGAGCAGATAGGTGCTGTCGTCGCCGAGGCGTTCGCAATCGACCACCACCCGTAACTCCCGGCCGGCCTGAATAGCGTAGGCCTTGCTGACCCCGTCGAACCCGGAGGCCACGCCCTCGAGTTCCTCGAGGCGTTTGACATAATTCTGGAGCAATTCCTTGCGCGCACCGGGGCGGGCGCCGGAAAGGCTGTCCGCAGCCTGGACCAGCACATCTAGTACGGATTTCGGGGGGACGTCTTCGTGGTGGGCGGAGATGGCGTGGACGATTTCTTCAGATTCGTTGTACTTTTTGGCCAGATCCGCTCCGATGACCGCGTGGGGTCCTTCGACCTCATGATCGACGGCCTTGCCGAGGTCGTGCAACAATCCAGCGCGTTTGGCCTTTTTCACATCCAGGCCGAGTTCGGCGGCCATGATCCCGCACAAGAAGGCCACATCCAGAGAGTGGTGCAGGACATTCTGCGAAAAGCTCGTGCGGTAATGCAAATGGCCAAGCAAACGGACCAGTTCCGGATGGATTCCGTGGACCCCCACGTCAAATGTGGCCTGCTCCCCGATTTCGCGGAGCTTGACCTCCATCTCCTGCTCCACCTTCTTGACCATGTCTTCAATGCGCGCCGGATGAATCCGGCCATCGCTGATCAATCGTTCCAGGGCTCGCTTGGCGATCTCGCGGCGCAAGGGGCTGAACGCGGACAGGACCACGGTTTCCGGGGTATCGTCGATGATCAGATCCACGCCGGTGGCCGCTTCAATTGCCCGAATATTGCGCCCTTCACGGCCAATGATCCGGCCTTTCATATCTTCGCTGGGCAGTTCCACCGCCGTGACCGTGTGTTCAGAAACATAGTCCCCGGCATAGCGCTGGATCGCCGTGGCCAGGATTTCACGCGCCTTGCGGTCCGCATTCTCCTTGGCTTCCATCTCGATCTGACGAATGGTGGCAGCCGCCTCGTGCCGGGTCTTGCTCTCAATATCGGCCAGCAAGCGTTTTTTCGCTTCCTCGGCGGTCAGTCCCGCAATCTGCTCCAGCTTTTTTTCCTGCTGCTGGATAATCTCATCGAGCTGCTGTTGACGCTCTTCCAGATCACGTTCCTGTTTGGTCAGCCGCTTTTCCCAGACAACAATTTCGCTTTCTTTCTGGTTGTTGCTTTCCTGTTTGGATTGCAGGCGTTCCTCTTTTTCCTGCAGGCGCAGTTCCTGCTTTTTCAGAGTCGATTCACGCTCTTTGAGCTCCTGCTCCATTTCCTTTTTCTGACGATAAATATCGTCCTGGGCTTGAAGCAGGTACTCCTTCTTTTCGGCCTGCGCCTCCTTGCGGGACTCGTCGAGAATCCGCTCGGCCAACACGTTGGCATCTTGCAGTTTTTTGGCGGCGATTTTTTTGTTCAAAACCACTCCCGCCGCCGTGCCGACCAGGGCCCCGATCAGGGCCACAGCAATATACTGGATCATAATCTCTCTCCTTGTATCTCAAAACAGGGACCCCTGTTAGACGAAAATCGAAAAAGTCCGCGACTCCAGGAGGGAAACGCGACACAGCAATGCCGGCCGACTCTGACAGTCTGGAGTGTGGCGCGACTTTTCCGCCGGTGTGTACCAAGCCGATCGAAATACCGGGAAGGGGAAATGCCTTGGAAGGAGGAGATACTGGTTCACTGACGTGAACAGACGTGCAAGACAGGGATAAAGCAGACCCCGGGGAGCCGTGTCACAAGATCTTTTGAACCTGAATCTTCAGGTGGGCGCCACTAGCTGCCATCAGGCTCCTCGCGAGGGCGAGTGTGCTCAACAGGCAGCAAGAAGCGGCTCCCGTTTTTGAGGTGTTGGCTCAAAAATCATACTTATGATCACGTACACCCCAGGGGGGTCACCCGTTGTCGGTTCCATCTATTTTATCCAGCAAACGCTGCAGTTCCGTATCCTGCCCCTGCAAGCGCTCTGTCATTTGCAAGTAATCATCCGCCAACCCCAAGGCCAAAAACACGAGTAATTTCTGCTTCCCCAGGCGCAGTCCCCGGGCCTCGAGCTCTTGGTATCGGTTCTCAAGCAGATCCGTGGCGGCCTGAACCCGCTCGCCGTCCGCATCGGTCTTAAACGCGACATCCAATCCTAAAACGGTGAGCTTGTATTCAGGCATTTCCTACTCAATAGTCACCTCTTGGAGTTTTTGCAAGAGGCGATCCAGTCTCTCAACCGCCGCCCCCCGCTTCTCTCGTTCCTCGTCGAGTTGACGCTGCAAGCTGGTGTTATGCTCTTCGAGGGAGTGGACCCGTTCCAAAAGGGCGTCGATTTTGGTCTCCAAGGCAGTCAGGACGTTATCCATGGTCATGGTCTTTGGCCTTTTGTTTGAGTGCCAAATTCTTTTGGCGGACCCGCGCCACGGCCAAGGTCTTCGCCGGAACGTCCTTGGTGATGGTCGACCCCGCCCCGACCAGGGCGTTGTCCCCAATGTGCACCGGAGCCACCAAGGCGGAATTGCTCCCGATAAAGACACCATCTCCGATATCGGTCCGGTGCTTGTTGGCGCCGTCATAATTACAGGTAATCGTGCCGGCACCGATGTTGACTCCGCTGCCCAGTTCACAATCTCCAAGATAACTCAGATGATTGGCTTTGCTGTCCGGCCCGAGGACAGCCTTTTTGGTTTCAACAAAATTACCGATCTTTGCCCCACGGTGCAAGCAGGTCCCTGGCCGGAGCCGGGCATAGGGGCCGACGGCGCACAGATCCCCCACATCGGCTCGCTCCAGATGGGAAAAAGGGTACACACGTGCTCCAGCTCCGACAGTAGCATCATGGAGCCAGCAATATTCGGAGACGACAGCCCCCTCAGCCACGGAAGTCTTTCCGGTCAAGGTGCACGGACCACATATTTCCGCGCCGGGCGTCAATTGGACCAATGCGCCAATGCGCACCTGCTCTGGGGACCTGACGAGAACACCCTGGTCCAGCCACTGGCGGACCAGTCGGCTGCGCAACAACTCCTCACAGGCCACAAGTTCGCTTGGCGTGTTGACGCCTAAAAGACTCGGGTCCTGCCCAGCATTAAGAGCGACAATCGTTTCCCCCGCCGCAGTGGCCATGTCGATAAGATCGGTCAGATAATATTCGTTCTGGGCGTTGGCATTGCTCAGACGATCCAAAAGCGGACCAATCCTGGCGACATCCAGAACATAAATCCCGGCATTGACCTCTCCGGCATCCGGCCCGTGTTCGCGCTCGGAGAAATCCTTGGCTTCGACAATGGCCGTAACCCGTCCCTGGGCATTACGCACAACCCGGCCGTATCCCGCTGGGTTCTGCGGTTCGATACTCAAAAAACCAAGCGCTGCTCCGGCGTTCTCAACCTTGCACAGCAGATCTTGGATGGTCTGGACTTGGACAAGAGGGGCGTCGCCATTAACCACAACGCACCGTTTCCAGGATTGGCGCTCTATGTTCGGCCAGGCGCATTGAACAGCATGGCCGGTTCCCAACTGCTGTTTTTGGGTCACAATTCGCGCATCGGGAAGATCCAAAGTCGTCTGGACCTCTTCCGCCTTGTGCCCCAGCACCACAAGGCCCTGGGGGCACACTGGGTCAATAGCCCGCAGGACGTGGGCCAGCATGGGTTCACCCAAAATCGTCTGCAGCACCTTCGGCCGCTCCGAATGCATGCGGGTCCCCTTCCCCGCGGCAAGGATGAGGGCCCCGGTCCGTCCATCACTGTTTGTTTCGATCACCATGCGGTTCACGTCTCTCAAAAATGTAAAAGGTTCCAGGCGTGTTGCGGCCGCCAAAAGGGATACGTTGTGTCCTTTTCTCCAACGCCAATTTCGCGCCGTCGTGATCCTATTTTTTTTTTATCCCTGACGCAACTCGGTTGCTCCCACCAACGACTGTCCCGGCCTAAAAAACAAGGGGTGGGCCGGTACTCCGGCCCACCCCTTGTGCGCAATTATCGTTTTGCCCCCTCGGGGCCAAAAGACGAATCTATCTGCTTTGCGAAGCGGTCTCACGGGTCGTCACGCGCTGCATGGCCCGCACCAGTGCCGCCCGGGCCCGGGCGTATTCTACCCGGTCCTGAGCCTGCTGGAGCCGTTTTTCCGCCCGTTCACGAGCCTTCCTGGCACGCTCGACATCAATTTCCTCTGCCTTTTCGGCCACTTCAGCCAAAACAGTCACCTTGTCCGGAGAGATCTCAGCGAACCCGCCGGCCACGAACACATAGGAGCGGCGTCCCCCTGTCTTGAAATACAGGGAACCAACCCCGAGCGCGGAGAGAAAGGGAATATGGTTGGGCAGGACCCCGAATTCGCCATTGACCCCGGGGGCGCCGACATATTCCACGTCCTCGCTCACGACACTGCGGTCGGGCGTGACGAGTTCGAATTTGATCGTATTAGCCATGATCGCTCCCTCAAACGCTGCGGTTACGAGGATTGTTTGGCTCTTTCAAGCACTTCGTTGATATCACCGGCCATGTAAAAGGCGCCTTCCGGGATATCATCAAGTTCGCCGTCCAAGATGGACTTAAAGCCCTTGATGGTATCCTCGATACGGACATAGTTGCCAGGCTTGCCGGTGAAGGCCTCGGCCACGTGGAAGGGCTGCGAGAGAAAGCGCTGGATTTTACGGGCCCGGGAGACGGTCAACTTGTCCTCATCGGACAATTCTTCCATACCCAGAATGGCAATGATATCCTGGAGATCCTTGTACTTCTGCAGGACCTGCTGCACGCCGCGGGCGACCTGATAGTGCTCAGTGCCCAGGACGTTGGGGTCCAGAATCCGCGACGTGGAGTCCAAGGGGTCCACAGCGGGGTAAATCCCCAGTTCAGCGATCTGACGGGACAAAACAAGGGTTCCGTCCAAGTGCGAAAAGGTCGTGGCCGGCGCGGGGTCGGTCAAGTCGTCGGCAGGCACATACACGGCCTGGACCGAGGTGATGGAGCCTTTTTGCGTCGAGGTGATCCGTTCTTGGAGTTCACCAAGGTCGGTGCCCAGGGTCGGCTGGTAACCGACCGCGGAAGGCATCCGGCCAAGCAGGGCGGAAACTTCCATCCCGGCCTGGGTGAAGCGGAAGATATTGTCGATAAAGAGCAGGACGTCTTCCCCTTCCTCGTCACGGAAATACTCCGCACAGGTCAGCGCAGTCAGCGCCACCCGGGCACGGGCTCCAGGAGGTTCGTTCATCTGCCCGTAAATCAGCGCGGCGTTGTTGATAACCCCGGCTTCCTTCATTTCTTCGTAGAGGTCGTTGCCTTCACGGGTCCGCTCCCCGACACCGGCGAAGACCGATTTACCGCCGTGTTCCTTGGCGATATTGTTGATCATCTCCATAAGGATAACCGTCTTGCCGACACCGGCGCCTCCGAAGAGGCCCATTTTCCCGCCCTTGGGAAAGGGGATCAGCAGATCGACAACCTTAATACCGGTTTCCAGGAGTTCGACGGCCGTATTCTGATCGACGAGTTCCGGAGCCTCACGGTGAATAGGCATCGTGATGCTGTCATCAATGGGGCCGGCTTCGTCAACGGGACGCCCGACAACGTTCATGATCCGCCCCAGGGAGGGCTTGCCCACAGGAACCGAGATGGGCTTTCCGGTATCAACGACTTCCATCCCACGAACCAGGCCTTCCGTCGCGTCCATGGCAATGCAGCGAACCACTTTATCGCCAAGGTGCTGGGCGACCTCGACCACGAGGTCGGATGCGTCCTGATTGTTCGGGTTGTTAATATCCAACGCGCTCATGAGTTCAGGCAGCTGTCCGTCGGTGAAGTCCACGTCGACAACAGCCCCCATAACGCGAGCTATTTTGCCTTTGTTCACACTCATAGTCTCATTGCCCCCTTTTATCATTGCAGCGCTTCAGCGCCGCCGACGATATCCATGAGTTCTGTGGTGATGGCCGCCTGCCGGGTCTTGTTGTAGACCAGAGTCAGCGAACTGATCATATCGTCACAATTGTTTGTGGCGTTGTCCATCGCAGTCATGCGCGCGGCATGCTCACTGGCCGATGTATCCAGCAATCCTCTATAGACCTGGACCTTGATAAAGCGCGGCAGGATCTCCGCCAATAGTCCCTCGACAGAGGGCTCGTAGATGTATTCGCTGGCGGCGCCGGTTTCCTCGGCTTCGCCTTCCGTCACAATCGGCAGCATCTGCAATTGTCTGGGGTTCTGGCGAATAAGGGTAACGAACTCACCATAGACAAGATGGACCTCGTCCAGGCTGCCGTCCAGATAGGCGTCGATGACTTCCGTGCCAATCGAGTTGGCCAACGAGAAATCAAAGACGTTCATTTCATCCACATGGGCCGTGGCCAGGGTATAGCCCCGTTTACGAACCGCATCGCGGCCCTTTTTGCCCACGCAGTAGAAAGTCACGGACTTCCCTTCGTTGTGTTTTGCCTCAGCCAGCTTCAACGCCTGTTGGATCAGATTCATATTGAAGCTGCCGCACAACCCTTTATCGGAAGTGATCAAGACGATGCCTACATTCTGGATCTCCTCCCGGACTTCCAGCAACGGGTGGGCATCGTGATCGGCGCGTGCGGAGAGATCGCCGAGAATATCGTAAAATTTCTCGGCATAGGGCCGGAAACGAACGATCCGGTCCTGGGCCCTGCGCAGCTTGGCCGAGGCGACCATATTCATGGCTCGGGTGATCTGCTTGGTCTTCTTCACCCCAGCTATCTTATTCTTGACATCCTTCAAAGATGGCATCGGTCAACCCCCTAGCCTTCAGCGCGGAATCCCTTTTTGAACTCCTCCACAGCCGCCTTGAGTTTTTCTTCCAGGGCCTCGTCCAATTTTGCCTGCTCTTTGATGGCCTGCAAAACGTCCTGCTTGGAATTGTACATGAACTCGAGATATTCGTCCTCGAACTTCCGCACGGCATCAGTAGGAACATCATCCATATAGCCGCGGGTGCCGGCAAAGAGCACGGCCACCTGTTCCTCGGCCTTCATGGGCTTGTATTGGGGCTGCTTGAGCAATTCGACCATGCGCGCACCGCGCTCGAGTTTTTGCTGTGTCGCCTTGTCCAGGTCGGAACCGAACTGGGCGAACGCGGCCAATTCGCGATATTGGGCCAGGTCAAGGCGCAATGTACCAGCAACCTGTTTCATGGCCTTGATCTGAGCAGCACCGCCGACACGGGAGACCGAGAGACCGACGTTAATCGCCGGACGGACCCCAGCATTGAACAAGTTCGGTTCCAGATAGACCTGGCCGTCGGTAATGGAAATAACGTTTGTCGGGATGTAGGCTGACACGTCGCCTGCCTGGGTTTCGATGATCGGCAGGGCGGTCAGGGAGCCGGCCCCTTCCTCATCACTCAGCTTGGCCGCGCGCTCGAGCAGACGGGAGTGGAGGTAGAAGACGTCGCCGGGGAAGGCTTCACGTCCGGGGGGGCGCCGCAGCAGCAGTGACATCTGGCGATAAGCCACAGCCTGCTTGGACAAGTCATCGTAGCAGATAAGCGCGTGCTGGCCGTTGTCCCGGTAATGTTCGCCCATGGTGCATCCGGCGTAGGCGGCAATAAATTGCAGCGAGGCCGCTTCAGACGCGGTGGCCGAGATGATGGTCGTGTATTCCATGGCGCCGTGCTGGCGCAGGGCGTCGGCCACCAAAGCCACAGTGGATTTTTTCTGCCCGATGGCCACGTAGAAGCAATGCACGTCGGAATCTTTCTGAGCCAGAATCGAGTCCAGACAGATCGCGGTCTTTCCAACCTGACGGTCGCCGATGATCAATTCGCGCTGACCACGGCCGATGGGCGTCATGGCGTCAATGGCCTTCAGCCCAGTGTACATGGGTTCATGGACCGATTTACGCTGAACAATGCCCGGAGCTTTGATTTCCACCGGACGGCTCTCGGTGTCGTCAATGGGCCCCAGGCCGTCGAGCGGCTCACCCAGGGGTGAAATAACGCGACCCTTGACCGCTTCGCCAACCGGCACGGAAAAAATCTCGCCCGTACGTTTGACCTCGTCCCCTTCTTTGATGTGGGAGTCCTCACCGAGCAAGGCCACGCCGACATTGTCTTCGTCCAGGTTCAGGACCATCCCTTTTACGCCGCCGGGGAACTCCAGCAATTCCATGGCCATGGCGTTTTGCACGCCGTGGACCCGGGCGATACCGTCACCAACATAGATGACCGTACCGGTTTCGCTGGTTTCCATCCGAGCTTCATAATTCTGGATCTGGTCCTGAATGACCTTGCTGATTTCCTCTGCTTTGATTTGCATGGCCACTACTCACCCCTCTTCAAGTTTTCTTTGAGCATATCGAGCTGTGCCCGGAGACTGGCATCATAGAGCTTGTCCCCCACCTTCAGCACAAGTCCACCCAAAATCTTCTTGTTCACCCTGAAGTCCAACACCAGCTCCTGCCCAAGCTGGCCCTCCAGCTGCGACTTGATTTTTTCGCGATCGGTTTTGGGCATGGAAACGGCAGTTACCACCTCTCCGCGCATAACACCTTTTTCCTGATCCAAAAGGACCTGGAAAACAGCGTCGACGTCCGGGAGAATGGCCAAACGACCCTTGTCGGCCAGCAGCCGGCAAAAATTGATCACCACAGCCGCATACTCGCCCTTGGCCAGCACGGCTTCGATGACATTCTTTTTCTCCTGGGCGCTAAAGGCCGGGTTGCGGAAAAGGCGGTACAGCTCCGGCGACTGTTCCATGACTGTTGCCAACGCGTTCAGTTGCTGGGCAGTCGACTCCAGCTCATTGCCACCCTGCTCCTTGCACAACTGGAACAAGGCGCGAGCATACCTGGAAGCGATCATTTGTCCCGTCAATTGAGCACCACCTTTGTTAGATAATCTTGAACAAGTTTTTTATGATCTTCCTTATTCAATTTATCCGCAATCGACTTCTCCGCGGCAGAGGCGACAGCCTCGGCGATCTCGGCCCGCACGTCCTTGACCGCCTGCCGAAGCTCTTGCTGGGCCGTCTTCTCGGCCTGGGCCTGGATCTGCTCAGCCCGCTCGTGGGCTTTGGCCACGATGGATTCCTTGAGAGCCTCGCCCTGTTGCTTGTACTCCGCCAAGATGTCTTCACGTTTCTTGTCCAGGTCAGCAATGCTTTGCTCGACCTCGGCCAAGCGTTTTTCCGTATCCGCTTTGCGGGTCTCAAGGTCCTTGAGTTCCGTCGCGATACGGTGGCGCCGTCCGGTAAAAAACTCCCGGATGCGCTTTCCGGCCAATTTATAAATAATGGCCACGAAAATAACAAAATTCACTGTCCGCCAGAAAAGGTTCATCCACGATCCGCCGTGCGCGGCTTCTCCGCCCCCCTGTTCTGAGGCCCAGGCGGCAACGGCCATGAAGACCAGCGCCGTCGCGATGACCCCGATGCTCCGTAATCTTCGCAACGCTCCACCCTCCTTCTGTTCTGGTTTTAGGCCCGGCTGAAAATCTTTTCCGTTGCCTGTTCAGCAAACGCCTTGACCTGCTTGCGCAATGCCTTGGCAGCTGCCTCACGCTCAGAAGCGATCTTCTGGCGCGATTCTTCCAGCTCCACTGAAGCTTCATGAGAAGCCTGGTCGATGATTTCCTGCTCTTTGCCCTGTCCTTCGGCCTTGAATTCGTCCCGGACCTGGGCCCCCTTTTCACGAGCCTGCTCCAGGGCTTGCTCGTAATTTTGGAGCTTGCTCTCGGCTTCGGTATTAAACCGGTCGATAGCGCCCACCTGGGCCCCCATCTGGTCGGCCCGCTGCTGCAGGATGCCGCGAATCGGCCGCAAGAGGATGAGGTTCAAGACTGCCAGAATGATGAGAAAGTTCACCAACTGGATGAAGAAGGTGAGATTGAGTTCAATCATGCCGCCCCCCACGAGTATGTGAATTTTGGTTCAAAGTCATTGCGGCTTTAGCCAATTTCCAATTTCGTGTCAAAGCCTTTTTCCCGAAAGATCAGTCATGGCGCATACTACTGGTCGAGCGATCAGTTTTGTGCCCTTTTTCACGTCGGGGCTGTTTCCCTTTGCGTTACCGCCTTTTTGCCCGGTTCTCCTCTTGCTGCGGGAGGATTTTTTCGTACAACTACCAAGGGATTTTTTTTCAGTCCGGTTGATGCCACCTCACTCCTTGCAGCACCAACCTTTGCTCTTGACTCAGCCTCTTCTCCTCACTGACCCGTGGGAAACTTTGTATACAGCAGATGGTTCTAAACTCCCCGGTGACGGCGACAAAAAGCAGAGGTGCTTGCCCGCAAGCGTTTGAAGGTATTGCAGTTATCTGCCGTTGGGAGATTGTCAGCAACCTGCCGAGACACCCCAAGCCACGGCACACCGATCACCAGGCGATGGGCCGCAGACTCCCAGAGCCCCTGGATGCCGAGGAGGGAGCCGCAGGGGGATAACGAAACGGCTGCTTCGTGGCCCCGTTAGTTCTGGCCCTGTTTGAAGACATAGCGCCGCATGGAAACATTGAGGACCATGCCCAGCAGGCAGCAGTTGACCACGAGCGAGCTGCCGCCATAGCTCAAAAAGGGCAAGGGAATGCCCACCACCGGCATAAGTCCGAGAACCATGCCCATATTGATCAGAATCTGCCAAAAGAAATAAAAAAAGACACCGGCTGCCACGTAACTGCCAAAACTGTCCTTGGACTCCTGGGCGACCAGGCTGATCTGGAACAAAAAGAGGCAAAACAGGCTCAACAGGGCGATACAGCCGACAAACCCCCATTCTTCTCCAAAGACGGCGAAGGCAAAATCGGTGTGCTTTTCGGGGAGAAACCGGAGTTGGCTCTGGGTGCCCCCCAGAAATCCCTTGCCCCAGAATTGGCCCGATCCAATAGCGATCTGGGACTGCAAAATGTGATACCCGGACCCGAGTGGATCGCTGCCGGGATGCAAAAACGTCAGGATACGCTGCTTCTGGTAATCGTGGAGGAAAAACCATCCGCAGGGAACAAGCAGCGGCAGGGAAATGAACAAGGTTTTGGCCACCGGGCGCCACATCCCCTTGTACAAAATCATGCCCCCTAAAAGCAGAAGCAGATTGAGGCCCGAGCCAAGATCCGGCTGGATGATAATCAGTCCCGCTGGCAGGCCGCCCATGAGCACCACCTTCATCAGCCCCGGCCAGTTCAAAAGACCAGGGACCCGGGCGAGCATTCGGGCTCCAACGAGCAAAACGGCGACCTTGGCCAGTTCACTGGGCTGGAGATTGAAAAACCCCAGGGAAACCCAGCGTTGGGCGCCGTAAATGGTTTTGCCCCACAGCGGGACAATGAGCAGCAAGACCACGGTAACCCAATACAGCGGCCAGGCCAGGACCTCCAGATGGCGGTAATCAAAACTCATGAACAACAGCATGCCGGCAAAGGCGATCGTTCCCCAGATGAGCTGCTTTTTATAAAATGCGGTCACCGCAAGTCCTTCAATGCCGCGCAGGGAACTCGCCGAGTACAGATTGAGCACACCGAGGCTGAACAACACGAGAGCCAGTCCCAGCAAGGCCCAGTTCAGATGGATGAAAAGGCGTTGGTCAACCGGCGTCATCGGTCTCGTCTCCTTTTCCCAACTGGGGAAAAAGTGCTTCATAGATGGCCTTGGTCGGCGGACCAGCCGCCGCCCCCCCATGTCCGCCGTGCTCAATAAAGGTTACCACCACGTATTGGTCCTCACCTCGGCGACCGAAACTCGCCATCCAGGCGTGGTCGCGGTATTTATACGGGGTCTCCTCCTCTTCCTCCTCATCGTCTCTGAGCTTCACGACCTGGGCCGTGCCGGTTTTGCCCCCGATGACCACATCCTCGGTGCGCAGGACACGAGCCGTACCCCGGCGTGACTCAACGGTATCGACCATGTACTCGACGATCCGCTGCCGTTCTGGAGGATCCAGCGGAACTTCGCCCTCGATCTCCACAGCCGCATCCTGCAGCAGTGTCGGCTTCACCAACTGCCCCTTGTTGACCAGGGCCCCGACCACCCGAGCGATCTGCAGCGGCGTGGTCAGTGTAAACCCTTGGCCGATCGACATATTCAAGGTTTCTCCACCCTGCCAGCCGGCCCCGAGCTGATGCCGTTTCCAGGCCCGGCTCGGAATGAGGCCATTGCGTTCGTGGGGCAGCCCGATCCCGGTTTTACTGCCAAGGCCCCAGGCCTTGGCGTAGGGACTGATCGTATCCACGCCGAGTTCCTGACCCAGCTTATAAAAATACACATCACAGGATTGGACCAGGGCCTTTTGCAGATCTACATCCCCGTGCCCCCATTTCTTCCAACATCGAAACGACCTGTTCCCCAGTCGGTAGGCGCCGTTGCAATACACCTCCCGCTCTGGATCGACGCCCATTTCATGCAACGCGCACCCGGCCATGACCAGCTTGAACACGGACCCCGGAGGGTAGGCACTCTGAATGGCCCTGTTCTGCAGCGGATTGCGGGGGTGGTGCAAAAGCCGTTTCCAATCCTTCGGTGAGATCCCTTCGACAAAAAGATTGCTGTCATAAGACGGGCTTGAGGCCAACGTCAGCACCTGGCCTGTTTCCGGTTCGAGAACAATGATCACCCCGGCCTTGTCGGTCAGAAGATCCATGGCCAGACGTTGCAGGGACAAATCAATGCTCAGGCGGACATCGTTACCCGCCTTGGGCTGTCGCAAGACCCGTTCCTGGAGGCCGCGGCCCACAGCATCGACCTCCACCTGTTTCCGCCCTTTGTCACCGCGCAATCGCTGTTCCAAGACCTTTTCAATGCCCTGCTTACCGACCGTATCGCCCAATCGGAGCATGGAATCGGAGCGGAGTTCTTCCTCTGAAGCCTGGGCGACATACCCCAGGACATGAGCCAGATCACGCCCATAGGGATAATACCGCTGTGGCCGGCTCAAGACTTTCAGTCCCGGCCATTCAGGGGCGTGGGCCTCAATGCGAGCCACGAGTTCGAAATCCAAATGGGGGATGAGCACCTGTGATTCAAAAGGGCGGGTCCGCTTCCGCCCGCGCTCAAAACGGGAGCGGAGTTCAGAAAGAGGGTGGCCGGTCCAGCGACTGACTTGCTGCAGGCAGGCGGCAATGTCGGGGGATTCCTCCCGGATAAGGGCCAGCGCGTAGGCAGGGGTGTTTTCCGCGACCAGGGTCCCGTGCCGGTCCCGAATCAGCCCCCGGGGGGCATAGACGGGAATCTCGCGGAGCCGGTTTTCCCGGGCTTTACTGGCAAACGTCTCCCCCTTGTGGATCTGTAGATACCACAAACGCAGAGCAAAAACGCAGAACAGCCCCAGAATACAAAGCCGGACAAGAACGAGGCCTTTTTTCGATGGCTGAAAGAGTTCGGCGTCAAGCATGCCCTGCCTCCCGGCCGCGATAGAGAAAGGAGACCACCAGCCATACCAGAGGGAAGAGAAAAATATGACGCAGGCTGTCCTGCATCTGTAAGGCCAGCGGGACTTCCAGGCCCTGCAAACGGCTGAATATCTGGACCAAAAAGAAATGGTAGCAGCCGCTGAAAAAGGCAAAGAGGATGACAAACACACCACTGCGGGATTCAAGAAGCAGTCGCCCCGCGTAAAACAGGACCCACAACCCGGCATACCACAACACGCCGACACCGAAATGCAGACTTCCTGTTCCTTCCTGAATCAGGATCCACGGGGCCGACAACCACAGGGCTGGCGCGGGACCGTCTTCCTGCAGACAGACAATCAACCCCGGCACCAGGAGATCAACTCCGGGCAGGAAATGCTGCAGCCAGATCCCGACGACCGTAAACAAAAGCCACCACAACGGCTTGGGCATAAGCGCTAGGAAACGTCCGCCGCAGCGGTCGCATTGTCTGAGGGCTGCCCAGGGACGGCAGTCCGTTGGTGCAAGAGCAGAACTTCTTCAAGGCGATGGGGATTGAGTAACGGCTGGGCGACCACGTTTTGAAAAAGGGACAGCTCTGAATGCACGACCGAACGCACCCGCGCCAGGGGGATCCCTTTGGGAAAAATGCCGGCCAGTCCGGAGGTCACCAGGAGTTCGCCCTTTTTGAGGGGCTCGTTTTGCGGGATATATTTTACGTCCAGGGACGATCCCGCCCCTTGACCGACAAGAATCCCGCTGGTCCGTGTGGTATCGCTGATTACGGCAATACGGCTGTTGGGGTCGTGCAGCAGAAGCACTGTGCTGAAATGCGGGGAGACCCGGGAAACACGTCCAACCCCGCCTTGCGGCGTGAGCACCGGAAGGTCTTCGCGAGCCCCTTCCGCAGAGCCGACATCAATGATCAGCGTGCGCAGGAGTCCATTTGGCCCCTGTCTGTGCCCGATGACCCGGGCTCCGGTCAGACGCCACTCCGGTCGCGCGGGCATTTGCAAAAGTCGTCTGAGCCGCTCCGTGGCCCGAGCCCTGCGCTCCAGTGCGAGATTTTCCAAGCGCAGCGAGTCCACCCTGGCCCGCAAGCGCTCATTGTCGCGCTGCACATCCATAAGATAGACATAGCGCTGCCACATCTGGGTTGAGCGCTGCTCGACCCATTGACCCGGGACCAGGACCCAGCCAACCGCCTCCAGGCCGGTCCAGGCGGCTAAGCGGTCCAGAGCCCCGGTCTGGACGTTCCAGGTATAGACCAGCAAATAGGCCAAAAGGGGCAGCAAAAACAGGAACAGCACCTTGCGTGCCCGGGGCGTCAAAATCTTAATCTACGGTAACCTCCTTCAGCACCTGGAGGTTCTCCAGCACCTTCCCCGAACCCATGACGACTGTTGTCAATGGTGCGTCGACAACGGTGATCGGCAGGGAGGTCTCTTCGCGCAGCAACTGGTCCAGTCCCCGCAGGGCGGCGCCGCCACCGGTCAGAACGATCCCGCGGTCGACGACATCCGCGGCCAGTTCCGGCGGTGTCTGCTCCAAAGCGATCAATACGGTCTGGACGATGCTGTCAACCTGTTCGGCGATGGCCTTGCGCACCTCTCCGGAGGTGATGGTCACGTGCTGCGGGATGCCGGAGACCAGATCGCGGCCCTTGATCTCCAGTTCCTCCTCCTCTTCAAGGTCGTAGGCCGAGCCGATCTTGTTCTTGATGATTTCGGCGCTGCTCTCCCCGATGAGCATATTGTACTTGCGCTTGACGTGCTGCATGATGGCGTCGTCCATCTTGTCCCCGCCAACGCGGACTGACTTGCTGTAGACCACACCGGACAGGGAGATGACCGCCACTTCGGTGGTCCCGCCGCCGATATCCACGACCATATTCGAGGTCGGCTCGGTGATCGGCAGATTGGATCCAATGGCCGCGGCCATGGGCTCCTCAATCAGATAGACCTCTCGGGCGCCGGCGCTTTCCGCGGATTCCTTCACGGCCCGCTTTTCGACTTGGGTGATACCTGTGGGCACGCAGATGACGATCCGGGGCCGGACCAGACGGCGGCTGTTGTGGACTTTTTTGATGAAATGGCGAAGCATGGCCTCGGTGATCTCAAAATCCGCGATCACTCCATCTTTCATCGGCCGAATGGCCACGATATTCCCCGGGGTCCGGCCCAGCATCCGCTTGGCTTCCTCCCCCACGGCCAGAACCCGGTTCATGCCCCGATTATCCTTTTTGACCGCCACCACCGAGGGTTCCTGCAAGACAATCCCCTTGCCCCGCACGTAAACCAAGGTGTTGGCCGTTCCTAGGTCGATGGCCAGATCATTTGAAAAACATCCCAATATTTTGTTGAATATCCTCGACATAGTTCCTCGCTTGACGACAGTCGCGTTATAGACAAAATCAGAAGCTGCTATCTATCAAAACTCATCTCTCCAGGCAACGAAGAAGCTGCCTGAAGGGCCTCATAAAGCTATTTCCAATGACCACAAAGTACTACGCCCTCTCTACCTACCTGCGCCAGCGCTTTGGCGAGCGGGTCCAGAAAATCCCTCTTGATGGCGGCATGAATTGCCCCAATCGCGACGGAACCCTCTCCCGCCACGGGTGCATTTTTTGCAATCCTTCGGGCTCAGGCACGGGGCAGGCGGCCGAAGGCAGGACCCTCGCCGAACAATGGGACGGTTGGCGCGACCGCTTCCGCCGCCGTTATAAGGCCCGGCGGTTTCTGGCCTATCTGCAGTCGTTTTCCAACTCCTACGGGCCAGTCCACCGGTTTGCCGGACTGCTGGACCAACTGCGCGCCTTACCCGATGTCAGCGGTATCTGTATCGGCACCCGGCCCGATTGTCTTGAGCCAGCCAAGCTGGATTTGCTGGGTGATCTCGATCTCCCGGAGGTCTGGCTCGATATCGGCCTGCAATCCTCCAACGACGAGACCCTGGCTCGCATCAATCGCGGCCACGATGCGGCCACGTTCGCAGCCACGGTCCGCGCCGCTGCCGCCAGAGGGCTCAAGATCTGTGCCCATCTCATCGCTGGTCTGCCCGGCGAGACAGAACCCGATTTTCTGGAAACGGTCCGGTTCGTGAACGAGTTGCCGGTGCACGGAGTCAAATTCCACAATCTCTATGTCTGCCACAACACCCCGCTGGCCGAGTGGTTCGAGGCTGGACGCTACGTCCCGCCGAGTCGCGACGACTATTGCCGCTGGCTCGCCCAGGGGCTGGCCGACCTGCGCCAGGACATCGTCATTCACCGCCTCAACGGCGACCCGGCGCCCGGGGAATTGATCGCCCCGAACTGGGCCGGAGCGAAACAGACCGTGCGGCAGGCCATCCACGAAACGCTTGAAGCCAGTGCGGTCTGGCAAGGCTGCCGGTGGGCCCCGGCTCCAGCGCCCTGGTTTACCACCGATGCCCCTCTTCCGCCCAGTCTGGACCTGCCTGGCCAGGAGGTGACCCATGTCTGAGCCCCGCTTGGCCGGAACGGAACACCTCGTCACCTCACCCCTGGCTTTGAGCTGCACCTGGCAGGAGGGGAGGCTGACCCGGATACGGCTGCATATTCCAGCACAGGGACAGCGAAGCAGCCTTCTCTCCGAGTGGGGAGAAGTGTTGCTCCACAGCCTTGAGACCTATGCGGACGGGAAGCCCACGGCCTGGCCTGCGCTGCCGCTGGCATGGACGACCGTGCCCCCTTTTGCCCGCACCGTACTCGAGGCGTTGGCCCAAACCGTGGGCTGGGGGGAGTGGACCACCTACGGCGGGCTGGCCCAGGCCTGCGGCCGGCCCAAGGCGGCCCGGGCAGTCGGCCGAATCATGTCCTGCAACCCCTGGCCGCTGGTGGTCCCGTGCCACCGCGTTCTCGGGGCCGGCAAACAATTGGGCGGCTTCAGCTCCGGACTGGACCAAAAACGGCTGCTGCTTGGCCTTGAGAACATTCTATGACCGGTGTGCGGCGTATTGTCGAGATCAAAAACCTGTGCGTCTGGTTCCCGGGGGACCAGGAGCCGGCTGTCAACGGTGTGAGCTTGTCCTTGGAGGCCGGACAAACCCTGGGGCTGGTAGGCGAAAGCGGCTCCGGAAAATCCGTCACCGCCCTGGCCCTGATGGGCCTGCTGCCCCCGGCAGCCCGCTGCACGGCTGAAAGACTCGAGTTGAACGCTACCGATATCCTGCGCGCCAATGCCAAAACTGTGCGGGCTCTGCGCGGCAACTCCGCGGCCATGGTCTTTCAAGAGCCCTTGTCCGCTCTGAACCCGCTGCACACCATTGAACGGCAAATCACCGAACCGCTGCAATGGCATACGGGTCTTTCCGGAGCGAACGCCCGCAAGAAGGCGATTGAGCTCCTGGAGATGGTCGAAATCAAGGAACCGGCGGCCAAACTCACGACCTATCCCCATCAACTCTCAGGGGGGCAGCGCCAGCGGGTCATGATCGCCATGGCCCTTTCCACATCCCCGCGGGTCCTTATTGCCGACGAACCAACGACCGCCCTGGATGTCACCGTCCAGCGCCAGATTTTGGACCTGCTGCAGCGGTTGCAGCACAATTTCGATATGGCCTTGATGCTCATTTCCCATGACCTGGCCATGATCAAGGACGTTACCGCTGACACCGCGGTCATGAAGCAGGGCCGCCTGGTCGAAAATCGGCCCACGGCTGAACTCTGGGCCGAGCCGCACCACCCGTACACCTCGGCTTTGATCAATGCCGAGCCACACGGGGCGCCGGTTCCCGCCCGTGCTACAGCCCCCGTACTTCTGGATGCCGCAGGACTCCGGGCCTGGTTCCCGATCAAAAAAGGAGTATTCAAACGGACGGTGGGGCACGTCAAAGCCGTGGACGGGGTCGATCTCCGGGTGCGGCAGGGGCATGCTGTGGGGATTGTCGGGGAAAGCGGCTCGGGAAAAACGACGCTTGGCATGGCCCTGCTGCGTTTGGCCCACAGTCGCGGCCAGATTCTGTTCGACGGGCAGCGGATCGATTCGCTGCGCTCCTCCCAACTCCGCTTTTTGCGCCGCCGACTGCAAATCATCTTTCAAGATCCCTTCGGCAGCCTCAATCCACGGCTGGACACCACGGCCATCATTGCTGAAGGGCTTAAGGTCCATGAATCCCTCGGGGAATCGGACCGGATCCAGCGCGTGGTCCAAACCATGGAGTTGGTCGGCCTCGACCCCGCCTGGCGCCACCGCTATCCGCATGAATTTTCCGGTGGCCAACGTCAACGCCTCGCCATCGCCAGGGCGCTCATCCTCCGCCCCAGCCTTGTGGTCCTGGACGAGCCGACCTCTTCTCTGGACCGCTCCATCCAGTCCCAGATCCTGGTCTTGCTGCGGCGCCTCCAAAAAGAACTCGGTTTGAGCTATCTGTTTATCTCCCACGATCTCAAGCTGGTCCGCGCCCTGTGCCACGAAGTTCTGGTCATGCACGGCGGCAGTTGTGTGGAGCACGGGGCCACGGAGGCCGTGCTGTCCGAGCCCCAAGCCCCAAGCACACGGCGGCTGGTCAGCGCTGCCTTCGGCGAAGCCGGCTGAGACACAAACGATTCGGGAAAAACGGCGGGAAAGACACGCGGTCGCTCGGAGGGTACGCGGTCCGAAACACTCGAAGCGCTCCAATTCGGAAGCCAAGAAGACGGCAGGGGATCCAAAGCGAGGATCAGTCGCCCCCGTCCTGCCCATCACTGCGGCCATACAGGCACAGTCCATGCCGATTGGCCAAAGCGACACTGGCATCGCGGTCGAAAAACAGACTCGTGTGCGCTTCAACCACCAGACTGGTCAGACCGGCCTCGAGCATGGTCTCCACAGTAGAGAGCCCAACCGATGGCTGGTCAATGGCCTCTTCCTGGCCGGGTTTAAAAATCTTGATAGCCATGCCGCCGCGCCCGCCAAGATCACCAGCGCGCTTGAGCATCGCATTCGTCCCTTCCAGCCCCTCCACAGCCACGACCATCTGCTCGCGCACAACCACGCACTGCCCAATATCCATCCGGCCAATGGCTTTGGCAATGGGCCAGCCGTATTCAAGGTCCTGCTGTTCCCGGCGACTCAATCCCCGCTTGGTCAACTGGCCCGCCGGGGTTTGCAACTCCGGCACAAAGCGCAGGGCTGAGACGACCTCCATCCCCTCACGGCGCAACTCCCCAGCGACAGCCGTCAACAGGGTGTTGTCGCTTTTGCTCCGCAGGTTCCACAACAGCCGGGCGGCCCTGAAATCGGGACGGATATCCAGGGCCCGCGGCTTATTGATGGCCCCAGCAAACACCACTTGGCGCACGCCGTGGGTGCGGAAAAACGCGACCAGTTTGCCAAGTTGCCCCAGTTTGAGCCATTGGAACCAGTCCGTTTCCGCAGCCAATCCGCTCGTGGTATTCTCCGCAAATCCCACCGCAGCCACGCCCCAGCCCTGGGCCTTGGCCCCGGCCGCAACCAGGGCGGGGAATTGGCCCTGTCCGGCCACGAGTCCCAGAACAGGCGGATCGCCGTGGGGCATGGAAGATCTCTCCGACAACGGACAACAAAAAATTGGGATTCTGGTGCAATGCCCCCTGGCACGGCTAAGCGGGCCACGCTGGGCATTACGTCGGGCAGGAGCCCGGTGCTTTTAGCCGCGGGTATCGCGTTCCTGGGGAATCACGCCGCGCTCGCTTTGGCGGATAAAATCGACAAAGCGGCGAACCTCCTCATTCTCCCCCCACTGCTCCAGCGCCTGGTCCAGGGTTTCCTGACGTCCCTGACCGGAGCGAAACACCAAGCTGTAGGTCTTGCGCAGTCCCTGCAGGGCCTCCTTATTGAACCCGCGGCGCTTGAGTCCGACCAGGTTGAGCCCGCGCATGGTCGCCCGTTCTCCGGCCGCAAGGACATACGGGGGCACGTCCTGGGCGACGCCGGTCTTCCCCCCGATAAAGGCAAATTCCCCGATGCACACGAACTGGTGCACGGCGGAGAGACCGCCGACCACGGAATGGTGACCTATTTCCACATGGCCGGCCAGAGTTGCCGCATTGGCCAGGATAACCCCGTCAGCGACCTGGCAATCGTGGGCCACATGGGAATACGCCATGAGCAGACAATCCGAACCCACCCGGGTGACGCCACCACCGTCGCCCGTGCCGCGATTCAAGGTGGCGTACTCCCGGATCGTATTCCGGTCCCCAATCTCGAGCACCGTCTTTTCCCCGTGGAATTTGAGATCCTGCGGAATGCCCCCGACGCAAGCGTAGGAGTGGACGTGGTTGTCCGCCCCTAGCACCGTGTGGCTTTTGATCTGAGCGAAAGCGTCCAGTCGCGTCCTTTGTCCGATGCTCACATCGGCTTCGATGACACAATACGGGCCAACAACCACATCCTCCGCCAAATGGGCCTCGGGATGGACAATCGCTGTCTCATGGATCTGTGCGCTCACGGTTAATCCTCCCGGTCCACAATACTCGCGTTGAATTCCCCTTGGGCGACGAGCCGCTGCTCGACCTGAGCCGTGGCCCGCATCTTCCACATATTGAGCTTATGACGCACATATTCGACGGAGAGATGCAATTGATCACCGGGGAAGACCGGTTGACGGAAGCGGACCTTTTCAATGCCGGTGAAGAGGAAGATTTTGGAACCAATGATTTCCGGCATGGATTTGACCACCAGTATGCCCCCGGCCTGCGCCAGAGCTTCCAGAATGAGCACCCCCGGCATGACGGGATAATCGGGAAAATGGCCCTGAAAATACGGCTCATTAAAGGTCACATTTTTTATGGCCTGCAGCGACTCATACGGAGCGTACTGCAGCACCCGGTCGACAAGTAAAAACGGATACCGGTGGGGGAGCATGGCCAGGATATCCCGGCATTCCACAACCGAAACGCTTTCAGACATTGGTTTCTCCTTGCGAGGCCAGGGCCGCCTTCAATGCTTCGACTTCTTTTTCGAGCCGCCGCACTGTGCGCGCCATTTCCGGCAGGCGCCCTTGTACTGCGGAAGATTTTAAAAAGGTGGCGTGGTCCATGGCCGGGATGCCGCTGACATCCGTGCCCGGCGGCAGGGATCGGCCGACGCCGGACTTGGCCCCCACGCGGCAGCCCTCGCCGATCTCCAGGTGTCCTGCGACGCCCACCTGGCCGGCAATAATCACGTTGCGGCCGAGTTTGGTGCTGCCGGCTATGCCGACCTGGGAGACCAGAATGCAGTTCTCCCCGACCTGAACGTTGTGACCGAGCTGGACCAGATTATCGATCTTGCTGCCAGAACCGATGCGGGTCTCTCCAAGGGCGGCCCGGTCCACGCAGGTGTTGGCCCCAATTTCGACATTGTCGCCGACGACAACCCGCCCGACCTGAGGAAATTTCTCCCGGCCCGCGGCCGCTTCGGCAAAGCCGAAACCGTCACTGCCCAGGACCACACCGGCGTGGAGGATAACTCCCTGGCCCAATTGGGTCCCGGCCATCAAGGTCACGTTGGGGTAAATCACGCAATTCGGACCGAGTTGACAATCCTCACCGACATAGACACCGCTGAAAAGCGTTGTGCCCGAGCCCACACGTGCCCCGGCTCCGACACTGACAAAAGGATAGACAACCGCGTCGTCGGCGACCTCAGCTTCGGGATGGATCCAGGCCTGTTGGGAATGGCCGTTGAAACTGCCCTGCGGTTTGGCAAACAACTGCACCGCTCGGGCGAAATCCAGATACGGATTCTCACTGACCAGGGCTGTGGTGGTCTGTTCGCCAAACCGCTCGGCCAGGATGACCGCTCCGGCGCGGGTGGATTGCAGCATCCCCGCGTACTTCGGATTGGCCAAAAACGAGATGTCCTCGGGCCCAGCCTCTTCAAGGGTCGCCACCCCCCGGATCTCCTTGTCCGGTCCCTGATAGGCAAGCCCCAGGGTGGACGCGAGTTCAGAGAGTTTCACATCCGCCTCCCGGGCTATTCTGCCTGCTGCTGGTTGCGCCAGGCCTTATTGAGTTCGACCATGATCTTTTCGGTGATCTCCAGGGCGTTGCTGCCGTAGACCAGGCCACTATTGCGCTTGTCCATGATAAACGAATAGTTGTGTTTATCGCCGTAGGCGTCGATGACTTCAGCGAGCTTCTGGATGATCGGGGCGCTGAGTTCTTTTTCCTTGGCCTGCATCTTGTTTTGGTAGGCTTTATACATGTCCTGGAAATCACGGACTTTGCGCTTGAACTCCAATTCTTTGTCCGTTTTGGCCTCCTGGCTGAGCATGACGCTTTGCTTCTGGATGGCCTGACGGAGCTTGTCGATCTCCGCCTTCTTGGTGTCCAGCTTGGATTTGAGATCCGTGAATTCGCTTTTGAGTTGGTCCATGGCCTTCTGGCCCGGCTCGGACTTTTCGATAATCCGCTGCATGTCGATAATACCGACCTTGAGATCAGCGGCAAAGCCCGGTGCAGTGCAGACCAGCAGAAATACAAAGACATGCAGTGTGGCGAGAGTGCGCAACATGCTTTTTCTCCTCATGGGTTAGAGACATTTTTTAGAAAAACTGGCCAACGGAGAACTCGAGATGGCCGCCACTTGTTTCCCCATCGATCTCATCAAGACCGTAGCCGTATTCCAGGCGCAGGGGACCAAGCGGGGAGTACCAGCGAACACCGGCGCCAACCGCCTTGTAGAGTTCGCCGTCAAAGCTCTCGTCCTTGGCCCAGGTGTCCCCGGCGTCAAAAAAGACGAGCCCCATCAATCCGAGCTCGTCGCTCAAGGGGAACAGATATTCGAAATTGGTGAAAAACGAGGTGTGGCCGCCGATTTCGTCACCACTATCGTCCTCGGGTGAGATCTCCCGACCGGGATAGCCCCGGACGTCATCCATCCCGCCGAGATAAAAGCGTTCGAAATCCGGCACCTCATCGTCACTGTTCTCCATGACATGCCCCACTTGGGCGTGCCAGTGGAAAATATGTTCAAACGGCAACGGCTGGTAAAAGCTCGTGTCGTAGATGAATTTCACGAAATCGTCGTCCCCGCCGATCAGGCCGCCGGCATATTCCACGGAAAGGGTGTTGACCGTGCCCTTGGAGGGATTCAAACGGCGGTTCGTGGTGTCGCGCTTGATCGAAGCGTACACGGCGCTGGCCCAATTTTCCCCTTCGCGCTCAAGGATGTCTTCGTCGACCTCGTCCTCGTCGATTTCGTCCAGGGTATACTTTTCCAGCCGGTAATTCCAGAACAAGCGGGTGTATTCGCCCAAGGGATAGCCGAACTTGACTTTGCCACCGATGGAATTCTTGTCGTAATCGTCGTATTCGCGGGTCACATAGTAGACATTGGTTCCGGCCCCCAATGGGGAATCGTAGAGATGGGGATTCCAGAAGTCGAGATCGTACCGGGTCCGGGAGCCGCTGAAGGTTCCCTGCAGGCTTGCTGTGTACCCTTTGCCGAACAGGTTGCGCTCCTTGACCTGGCCGCTCAAAAAGACACTGTCGACACTGGAATACCCGGCACCGGCGCTGAGCATGCCTGTGGACTTTTCCTTGACCTGGACCACCAGGTCCATGCGTTCGCGGTCAGAGGTCGGAACAGTCTGGATATCGACCTTCTCGAAATAGTCGAGTTTTTGCAGCCGGACATTGGACCGGCGCAGTGCGGCCCCGCTGAACATGTCGCCGTCTGCCAGGCGCATCTCGCGGCGGATGACATTGTCGCGGGTCTTGGTGTTGCCCTCAATGGTCACCCGGCGGACATAAACCTTCTGATTTTTGCGCAAATTATACGATACGCGGACCGTATCCTCGTCCCGGTCCCTATCCATCTGGACATCAACCTCGGCATAGGCATAGCCGTAGTTGGTGTAAAAGTCGGTCAGGCTCTGTATATCCTCCCGCAGCACTGAGCGATCAAAGGGGGCCTTTTCCTCGGCCGCATCATCGAGCTGGGTCTGAGCCGCAAGCTCTTTTTTTCCGGTCAACAGGTCACCGCTGAAATCCACCCCGGCCACGCTGTAGCGGTCCCCTTCCTTGACGTGGAAGGTGATCACAATGCCCTCGTCCGTGTACTCGACCTCGGGCTGCCCGACTTTGGCGTCCATGAACCCGCGGTTGGAATAATAGGCCTCCAGGGCGGCGGCATCCCGGTCCAGCAATTCCTCTTTAAGTACCCCACGGCCTGTGAGCCAGGAAAACAGCCCCCGTTCAGAAAGCGCGAGTTCATCCTTGAGATCACCGGGGTCCAGGACTTTGGCGCCCTTGATACGGATGTCCTCGATATACAATTTGTCCCCTTCTTCGACGAGGACGTTCAAACGCGCCTTGCGGGGATCGGTCTGCTCGAGTTCATAATCGACCTCGGCCTGATAATACCCTTCCTTGCGGTAGACTTCGCGGATTTTTTTCAGATCCTCGGCGATAACCTTGGGATTGAGAACTGCCCCAGTCTTGGTCGACATGACCTCCAGGATATCGTCCTTGTCGATGGCATCGGCACCTTTGACGCCAATGGCCTGAATCAACGGTTTCTCTTGGACCTGAAAGACAACCTCCTTGCCCTCCCGGGTCTCCTCGACTTCGACTCGGACGTCATCGAAATACCCGAGCTGGTACAGCCGTTTGACCTCGGTGTTGATCGCCTTGGGGTCATACGTGTCCCCTTCCTGGAGGCGCAGGCGCATCAGGACCACATCGTCATCAAGGATTTCGTTGCCTTCCACCTTGATCTCGCTGATTTTCTCCTTGCGCAAGATCTGGTCGGCAACCTTGTCCGCCAGTTCCTCTACAGCTGGCATAAGGTTGATCAGGCCCTCTTTGACCACGAAAAACGGAGTCGGCTGTTTCAGGCCGGTGGCCTCCACCAAGCGGGCGTCGAGACTGAGATTCGTGCCGACCTGGCTCAGGCTGCCGTAGATCGCGTATTGGGCCTTGCCCAACAACGCCAGATCCCTGGCCCGTTCCAGATTCAAAAACTCGACCTCTTCCTGCTGCAAAAGCCGAAGAGTGTCTTCCTGGGAGCGGACAGCAAACCCCTTGTCCCGGAGTTTGCCGCGCAGCATCTCCGGCAGGTCCTGGCCCAGATAGTCAAGATTTTGCTCGGCATTGATCTCGAAAGGGAGCACGACAAGGGCCGTGTCCTCTGCTTGGGCCGCAGCGACTGATGGGGGGACAGCTCCCATCAGGGCCCAGACGAGAAGAGCAATACAGATCAAAGGGAGAGTGCAGCGCATGTCGTTCCTCCTCTGCGCTCGGTCAACGCTCAAATGAAGCCCACCGGGCGGCTCAGCAGCCTCTACACTAAAACGTTTCCACAAGCCGTTGGCGTGGTCTCCCCTGCCGCCCGCACGGGCCGGGAGCGAGGGAAGCGAAACAGATCTCACTCGGACGCCGCTGGCTGCAGGCGCCCGTCATGTAACAGATATTGCCGGGAAAACAGGGAGGCCAACCGGAGATTGTGGGTCACCACAACCATGGTTGTCCCCAATTCGTCATTTAAACGAAACAAAAGGTCGCCGACCCGGTCGCCGGTGCGTTCATCCAGGTTTCCTGTGGGTTCGTCGGCCAGCAGGACCGAGGGGCTCAAGACCACGGCCCGGGCAATGGCCGCCCGTTGCCGTTCTCCTCCGGAGAGGGTGTTGACCTGCTGTCGCCCTTTATGGCCCAGACCGACCTGGTCCAGAGCCGCTGCAGCCAGATCTTCGGCTTCAGCTCGAGATTTGCCCGCAATCCGTCCGGGCATGGCCACATTCTCCAGGGTCGTGAATTCGGGCAGGAGATGGTGGAACTGAAAAACAAAACCGAGCTGGGAGTTGCGCAGGACCGCCTTTTCCCGGTCTGAAAACTGCGCCAGATCTTTGCCATCGAACAGAAGCGAACCGGAACTCGGCGTATCCAAGGTCCCGAGCAGATGCAAAAAGGTGCTTTTGCCTGACCCGGAGGCCCCGAGGACCGCCAGGGAATCGCCGCGGGCGATCGCAAAATCGACGCCATCGAGCACGGTCAATTGTTCAGCCGGGCCGGAATACACCTTGCGCACCTGGCGGAGTTCATAGACCGGACTATTCATAGCGTAGGGCCTCCGCCGGTTCCAGACGTGACGCCTGACGCGCCGGGTACAAGGTGGCCAGGAAGCACAATCCCAGCGCGGCGACTCCGATAAGCCCCATATCCAGCCACTCCAATTGCACGGGCAAGTGGTCCAGATAATACACGTCCCCCGGTAAGCGGATAAATTGGTACCGGTCCAGGAGAAAACAGACCCCCAGTCCGAGCGCATAACCAAGCCCGGTCCCGACGAAACCGATGATCGTCCCCTGGAGCATGAAGATATTGCGGATATTGTGTGCCTGTGCACCCATGGAGATAAGTATCGCGATATCCTTGGTTTTTTCCATAACCAGCATGATCAATGTGGTGATGATGCTAAACGACCCCACCAGAACAATCATGACCAGAATAACGGACATGGCCGTCTTTTCGAGCTTCAAGGCTGAAAAAAAGCTCTCATTCATCTCCATCCAGTTGCGGACATAGAATCGCGACGGGTCCAGCCGTTCAAGGACCGCCTCCCCGATCTGGGGGGCTTGGTAGACATCAGCCAGACGCACCTCGAGACCGGTGACCAACTCGCCGCCGAACCCCAGAAGATCCCGGGCCGCCGGGAGTCCGACATAGGCCAGGGACGAATCGTATTCGTACATGCCGGATTCGAAGACGCCCACAACTCGAAAAATCTTGATTTTTGGAGAAAATCCCGCTGCGGAAGATTGCCCGCTGGGAGAAAGGAGGTTGATGGTTCGTCCGCTAAACACGCCGAGGCGATCCGCCAGGTCCTGACCGAGGATGATCCCGGGATACTCTCCGGGTTCCGTGAGCGCCTGAAGCGAGCCTTGAACCATTTGTTCGCCAAGGTTCAAGACCTCCGGCGCCCGCTCGGGGTCGATTCCTCGCAAGGCGGCCCCTTTGACGCCGTGGGGCGTGCTGCACATGACTTCGGAATAGATAAAGGGCATGACACCGGTCACACCCTGGACGCGGCGAACGGTCTCGGCCGTCTGCTCATAATCGGCAAACCCGCCGCTCGTGGCGCCGACGATCACGTGGGCGTTGACCCCGAGGATCTTGTCCCGCAATTCATTGCTGAACCCGTTCATGACCCCCAGGACAACAATCAGCGCGGCCACGCCGAGCCCGACGCCGAGGACCGAGATCAGGGAAATCACGGAAATAAAAGTCTGCTTGCGTCGCGCCAGGAGATAGCGCACCGCGATAAATCGTTCAAAACCCATTATTCTGTCTTGGTTTCCGGCCGCAGCAACGGAAAGAGGATAACTTCACGAATCGAAGCCGAGTCCGTCAAAAGCATGACCAGACGGTCGATGCCCACCCCTTGGCCGGCCGCTGGCGGCATGCCGTACTCCAAAGCGCGGAGATAGTCTTCATCCATGGCGTGGGCCTCATCATCGCCGGCGCTTTTTTCCTGCACCTGCTGTTCGAAGCGCTGCCGCTGGTCAAAGGGGTCGTTGAGTTCGGAAAACGCGTTGGCCATTTCACGGCCGCAAATAAACAGTTCAAAGCGGTCTGTGAGTTCAGGGTTCTCCTCATTGCGCCGGGACAAGGGGGAAATGTCGGTCGGGTAGTGCGAAATAAAGTGGGGCTGGATGAGTTTGGGCTCCACCAGCAGATCGAACAATTTGGCTTGGGTCTTGCCGAGTTGCTCTCCGGTCTGGACATTCTCGCCCAGCCGCTGGACCAGGGCCTGGGCCTGATCATGGTCCTGATACTGCTGCGGCTCAAGTCCCCCGATCTCCTCCAGGGCCTGGTGGAAGGTCAACCTGTTCCAGCGGCCGCCAAGCTCGATCTCCTGCCCCTGATAGGTAATCCGGGTCGTCCCGCAGACGTCCTGGGCCAATTGGGCAAACATCTCCTCGGTCAGATCCATGAGATCGTAGACATCGGCGTAGGCCCAATAGAATTCGAGCATGGTGAATTCTGGATTGTGCTGTGTGGAGATGCCTTCATTCCGGAAATTGCGGTTGATTTCATACACCCGCTCCAACCCGCCGACCAACAGTCGCTTCAGATACAGCTCCGGCGCGATGCGCAGGTAAAGCTCCATATCCAGCGCGTTGTGGTGGGTCACAAACGGCCGGGCCGTCGCCCCGCCCGGAATGTGCTGCATCATGGGGGTCTCAACCTCCATGAAGCCACGATTGTCCAGAAAATGGCGTAACCCTTGGACGATACGGGTCCGTTTGACAAAAATATCCCGAGCTTGGGGGGTAACGATCAGATCGACGTATCGCTGGCGATACCTGGTCTCGACATCCTTGAGGCCGTGGTATTTTTCCGGAAGCGGCCGCATGGATTTGGTGACCAGTTCGACATGCTCCGCCTTGAGCGTCAATTCGTCGGTTCGGGTCCGAAAAAGCGTCCCCCGGACACCGACGATGTCACCGACATCGAACTTTTTAAAGAGCTTGTACAGATCAGCTCCGACCGCATCACGCTGGACAAAGACCTGGAGTTTGCCGGTGCTGTCCTGGATATGCATGAAAGTGGCCTTGCCAAACGAGCGAATGGCCATGATCCGACCGGCCAAGGCAAACGTGTGCTCCACGTTTTCAAGATCTTCAGCGCTCAGGGACTCATAGGACTGGATCAGGTCCTGAATATCCGTATCCTTGCGAAACGTGTTCCCGAACAGCGCCAGACCCTGTTCGGCGAAATTCTGCGCTTTGTCCCAGCGGTTTTTGATGACCTGACTTTCAGTCCCTGCTTTGTCTTTCTTCTGCTTACTCAAGAATCTCTACTCCGTGCTTGTCTGACCGTACCGCCGCACCACACGCCAATTCCCGTTTGACGCTGAATTCATGGTGGGTAAGCCAAATTGGTCAGCCCGTCAAGAAAGCCGGCTTGCCCGGAGATTTCTCAGAAAAACCTGTTGACAGGTGAACTCCCGTTCTGTAAACACTTCTCCTTGCCACGCACGCAATGCGTGTCTTCCCCGGTAGCTCAATCGGCAGAGCGGGTGGCTGTTAACCACTAGGTTGGCGGTTCGAGTCCGTCCCGGGGAGCCAGACGACAAAGCCCCATCCCGTCGGGATGGGGCTTTTTGTATGCTCAAAGGATCGTGTCGGGTTTACTTTGCCCGGCGGGGAGGCTATACCATTCTCAATTCGGGAACCCGGTGACTGGGTTCTCCCACAGAGGTGGAGCTGTTCCTGGCGCCCGACAACCTGAGCCTGGGCCCAATCGTTTCAGGCGCTTGGCTCTAGGACGCCATACAAAACTGGGGTCTACCAGGGTCCTGGCCGCATGACGCCGAACAAAGCCACATTTATGCGAATTTTCCACACTGCTTGTGCCGTTTTGGGCAGCCTTGTGCTGCTGTGGTCTTTGGCTGGATGCATGGGATCGGTCGAAGGACCGCCGCACTCTGCGAGCATCCCCAGCAAAAGCACAGGCACCTTCCGGCCGTATACCATCAACGGCCAGACGTACCGCCCCCTGCGTTCAGCGAATGGCTATGTCGAGCAGGGCATCGCCTCGTGGTACGGCTCAGACTTTCATGGCAAGCCCACCGCCAACGGCGAACGCTACGATATGCACGCCATGACCGCCGCCCACCGCACCTTGCCCATGAACACCAAACTCATGGTCACCAATCTGCGCAATAACAAGCAGACCACGGTCCGAATCAACGACCGCGGTCCCTTCGTCAAGAACCGCATCCTGGATCTCTCTTTTGCCGCAGCCAAGCGTCTCGGCGTCGTCGGCCCGGGGACGGCCCCGGTGCGCATCAAGGCTGTCGGCTCCTGGCCGCAACAGGTGCGCGGGCGCTTTTACATCCAGACCGGCTCCTACCGGGAGAAGGAGAACGCCCTGGCCCAATACCGGGAGTTGCGCAGCCGAGGCTACGACCATTCCCGAATTGTCCGGGCAAACGTCAATGGCGTCCACGTATGGCGGGTCCAGGCCGGGGTCTTCCCTGCCTTGGAAGTCGCCCGCTCCCACCTCGCCCGCCTGGAACGGACCATCCCTTCGTGTTTTATTCTCGCGGATTGAGCTCAGCGCGAAAGCGGCGGGACAAGCGAAAAACGACCACGGTGCGCCCCGGCAGGGTGATCGCTTCCTCGGTCTGGGGATTGCGGCCTTTTCTGGGCTCTTTGTCATAGGCCTCGAACTTGCCGAACCCGCTGATCAGCAAGGCGTAGTCTTTTTTGATGGAGTCGCGCATGATATCAAGCATATCTTCGACGATATTCTTGACTTCGGCGCGGCTGCGCTGCCCCTGTTCGTAGATCGCGTCCACGATATCCGCTTTGGTCAACGTTTTTCCCTGCATAGCTCACCCCTTCACGGTTGCAGTGTCTCTCGTATCGCCTGAGCCACGGCCTCCATACTTTCAGAACTCTCATACTCTTGCTGGGGCCACCAGCGCAGACCATCCTCAGTAAACCGGGGCACCAGATGCCAATGGGCATGGTCGACCAACTGGCCGGCCGCCCTGAAATTGTTCATGACCACATTCAGTCCGTCAGCCGCCGTCGCCTGAACCACAGCCTGTCCCACTTTTTGCAGCGCCTCCTGCATTTCTTGGCCCAGGGCAGCGGGCAGCTCCCACAATGTGGCGTAGTGCGTTTTGGGAATGACCAGGGTATGCCCTTTATGGATCGGACCAATGTCCAAAAAGGCCAGGACATGTTCCGAGGAGAAGACCTGGGCACTGGGGATCTCTCCCCGGACTATTTTACAAAAAAGACAATCCTGCATATGTAAACTCCATGCGCTGCTTTTGGGCTAGGCTGAGTGTCCGGGAGACACTTCTCAAACCACCAGACGGCTGAGCCCAGGCTGCCCCGCAGCATGAGCCGCCCCGGGAGCCGGGGACAGCAGATTTCTTATGCTTGCAACCAAGGCCAGATGTACAAAAGACTGGTAAAACAGCATATCTATCGACACACCTGTTCCTGGCTGTTTTGTCAACAGAAAATTCGTGTTTTGCCCCCAAAAATAGGATTTCTGAACCCTTGAAGCCGGTTTTGGTCCTTTCCAGCGGCCAAGGGTCCTACGGCGGCATTTCGCCATCGTCTCCATGCCCTGCGCACTGACAGATGGGCACCGGAGCAAAGCCACTGTTGCATGGCGAAAAAGTCGGCTTTCGCAAGTGCTCCTCGGTTCCGCGAGGTGGCGAGGCCAATGCGGCTTCCGGAGATACCATTCGCTCGTACTGTTCTCCCTTGGTCCTTAGCCAATCAGATTTGTTTTTTCAACCACCTATGCGCAAATAGACAAATATGGAACTTCACGCCCCCGGTCTTACCGCCCCTTCTCGCCAAGCGACCTTTGCCCCGGCTCCGACTGGAAAGGCCAAACGGCATATCCACCCTGTCTTTTTGCCTTTTCAAGGCTGCCCCGGCCGATGCATCTATTGCGCCCAGGACCGGCAGACGGGGCAATCCCCCCTCGCATTGGAGGAGATGCACGCCCGTCTTCACGACCAGCTCAGCAATTATGCACGGCAGGGGACATCGCTGGAGCTCGGTTTTTTCGGGGGCACGTTCACCGGACTGCCCCTGCAGTGGCTCCAACGGTTTCTCGAATTGGCCAGGGAATTCAAAAACCGCGGGGTTCTTGAGCGCGTCCGGTGTTCGACCCGACCCGATTTTCTTGAGTCCCGCAAGCTCGACCTGCTTGCCGAACACGATTTCGACCTTGTAGAAATCGGCATCCAGAGCTTTGACGGCACCGTCTTGCGCCAGAGCCAGCGCGGCTATACGCCGGAAACGGCCGTTGCCGCCTGCAACCGGGTCAAAACCTTCGGAATGGGGCTTGGCATCCAATTGCTCCCGGGATTGCCAGGGCATACCCCGGCCATCTGGGCCAGAGATATAGAGGCGACCTTGTCTGTTGCCCCCGAATGTCTGCGCATCTATCCATGTGTGGTTATTGACGGCACCCCTCTGTCCCGCCTTTGGCGGGAAGGGGACTACCAGCCGTGGCCGCTGTCACAAACCGTCCGCGCGCTGGCCGCAGCCCTGAACCGTATTGAAGACTCGGGCATCGAAGTCATCCGTATGGGCCTTCCGCCAGAAGCGGGGCTGGTGGAAGCGATCCTGGACGGCCCGTGGCATCCGGCCCTGGGGGAACTCATCCGCAGCAGGGCCCTTTTGCGCCGCATCGTCAGCCACAGCCGCCGCTTGCCTGCCGGCCCCAAAGCGCTCTACCTTCCCAGCAGACGTCGAAGTCAGGTTCTGGGCCACCACGGTCGCAACCTGCCCGTGCTTGAACGCATCGGATTGTCCAGAGACCGCTTGTACCCCTGGGACGCCACGCAATGTTGTCTCCAAGCCCTCGGCTAACGTCGGGATCTCTGGCGCGACGAATACGCGTCCAGGACATCCCCTTGTTCGAATCCAGTTCTCTTTTGAACCACAGAGAGCCCAGGGCCCACAGCGGATCAGGGCTTGCACCCCCATAGAGGACTTTGGCCTCTGAACGGATCTTTCTCCAGCACTCCCGTTGTGCTCTCTCTGTCCTCTCAGGTCGCATCTTCCGACTGCGAACGAGTTGCCTCCAGCCATATTCCCAATGTCCATAGGCGCGGCCGGACCCGATCGACGTTGCTCTCGGTGATCCAGCGCCCCAAACCTCTTCCCCTTGGATGACTTCCCCATGCCTTTATCCCGAACATCCTCTGCAGAGACACCGATCTTGCGGCGCTCGCGCACCTTGCTCACACGGAATCCGGCCCGGCCGGTGATCGACAATGGAGCGATCCTGGAAGCCAACGGGATGATTTGCGCTGTCGGTAAATACGGTGAGCTATCCCAGACGCACCACGCTCGGCTGGTCGACGAAGGAGAGACGGTGTTACTGCCCGGGCTGATAAACGCCCACACCCATACCGAACTCAGCCACTTGCGGGACCGCATCCAGCCCGGCGGCGGATTCGAGGACTGGGTCGCCCAATTGCTTGCGCTGCCGGCCCGGGATCTGGACACCAAGGCGGTCTCCAAGGCCATAGACGAAATGGCCGCCGGTCAGATCTGTGCCGTGGGAGACATCAGCGGGAACAATCCGCAGGCCATGGCCTCGTTATGGCGCCAAAGCGATCTCCATGCCCTCCTTTGGGTCGAGCAGATCGGGTTCGCCCCTTTGCCCCAGGGCCAGCCGCGAGGTCTGCCTGATGCCGGGGCAACTCCAAAGCTGCGCGTCGCTCCTGCCGGACACGCCCTGTATTCAACAAGCCCGGAGACTTTGCGCCAGACCAAGGCCTGGTGTCGCTCCCACGAACTCCCCTTCAGCCTCCATCTCGCCGAACATTCCGGTGAAATAGAATTTTTGACCACCGGCCGCGGCCCGTTTGGCGCCATGCTGACCAAACGGCTGGTCCCCAAATCCTTTTCTCCGCCGGGCCTGCACCCGGTTGCCTATGCCGATTCGTTGGGACTTCTGGATTCCTCCACCCTGGTGGTGCACGCTGTTCACCTCGACCCGGGCCACCCGCACCTTATCGCGCACCGCGGCTCTACTGTCTGTCTGTGCCCGCGCAGCAACGATTTCATCGGCGTGGGGCGCGCTTTGTGGGAAGCCCTGGACGCCGCAGGTGTTCCCTTGTGTCTGGGTACGGACAGTCTGGCCTCAAATTGGGACCTCGATTTATGGCAGGAGGCCTGGTATATCGCCCAACATTGGTCCGGCACACTGACCCTGGACAAGCTGGTCAGCTTCATGACCACGACCCCGGCACGCATCCTGGGCCTGCCACGTCTGGGCCGCCTTGCCCCCGGCAAACGGGCTGTCTATGCCCGGCTGTCTCTGGAGAAGGCGAACCGCCTTCCTCTTGCCTGACGTGGCTGAACTTGGCACAGTGGGCGCGATATCGACCCCCGTAGCAAGGATGACGACCATGCACTGGCCGCACAAGGATCTGCTCAGTATCCAGCAGCTGACGTCTCAGGAAATCGAACACATCTTCGATCTCGCTCTCAAATTCGCCGAAATCAACCAACGCCCGGTCAAAAAGGTCCCGACCCTCAAAGGCAAAAGTGTTGTGCTCTTTTTCGCCGAACCCAGCACACGGACCAAAATCTCCTTTGACATGGCCGGCAAGCGGCTTTCGGCCGACACATTTTCGCTGGCCCAGTCCGGCAGCAGCTTGCAAAAAGGCGAGAGCCTGAGCGATACCGCCCTCACCCTTCAGGCCATGCATCCGGACGCCATTGTCTTGCGCCATGGGGCCAGCGGGGCCTCGGCCTATCTCGCCCGCCAGCTCGACTGCGCGGTTATCAATGCCGGTGACGGCTGGCACGCCCACCCGACGCAGGCCCTGCTCGACGGCTTCAGCCTGTTTCAGGTCTGGGAATCCTTTGCGGGCAAGAATGTGCTGCTGCTCGGCGACATCGCCCACAGCCGGGTCGCGCGCTCGGATATCGAACTCTTGACCAAGCTCGGCGCCAAGGTACGGGTCTGCGCCCCGCGGACCCTGCTTCCGCCGGCCCTGAAGTCATGGCCGGTGGAGATCGAGCAGGATTTGGGTCGGGCCTGTCAGGACATGGACGCGGTCATCTGCCTGCGCTTGCAACTCGAACGCCAGCAGGCCGGGCTTTTGCCTGATCTGCGGGAATACGCCCGCCACTTCGGCCTGGGGCCGGCCCATCTGAGCCACGCCCGGACAGGGGCCCGAATCCTGCACCCGGGGCCCATCAATCGCGGGATCGAAATCGCTGCGGAACTGGCCGATGCCCCGAACTCGCTGATCCTGGACCAAGTCTCCAGCGGCGTGGCCACACGTATGGCGCTGCTCTATCTCTATCTGACGTCCACTCGGGAGGAAGCCTGACATGGCCGATTGCGAACTCGTGGTCCATAACGTCCAGCATCCAGACGGCACCCCCTGCGACCTGCTCCTGGCTGGTGAACGCATCCTCGCCGTCCAGCCCCATGAGCCGAACCGGTCCTGGGAGTGCTCTGTCTTCCCGGGCAACGGCGCCCTTCTCTGGCCCTCGTGCCTTGACAGCCACGTCCATCTGCGCGAGCCCGGCTTTGAGCACAAGGAGACCATCGCTACCGGATTGCAGGCGGCTGCAGCCGGGGGATTCGGCCAGGTCATGGCCATGGCCAATACCGACCCGGTCAATGATACCCCGGGCACAACCCGGTTTCTTCTGGATGCAGCTCAAAAGAGCCACCCGCAGGGCCCGGCCCTGCTCCCCGTGGGGGCAGCCACGAAAGGACTGCAAGGCCAGGAACTCGCCCCATTGGCTGAACTGGCTGAAGCTGGCTGTGTCGCCTTCTCCAACGATGGCAATCCGGTCAGTAATACGGAATTGTTCCGGCGGGCCGTGGAATACGCCGCCGATTGGCGCTGCCGGGTCATTGACCATTGCGAGGACCCCCATCTCGCTCCGGGGGCCGGGATCAACGAGGGTCGGATGAGCAGCCGCCTCGGACTGAAAGGGCAACCCACGGTGGCCGAGAGTCTCCATGTCGCCCGGGACATCCTTCTGGCTAGCTATCTCGATCTGCCCATCCATCTGGCCCACATCAGCTGCCGCGAATCCGTGGAACTCATCGCTCAGGCCAAGCAAAAAGGGGTGCCGATCACTGCTGAAACCTGTCCCCAGTATGTGTTGTGGGACGAGGGGCTGCTCGAGGGCTTCAACACCCTGGCCAAAGTCAATCCCCCCTTGCGCACCCCGGATGATGTCCAGGCCATGCGCCAAGCCGTTCGCCAAGGGGTTATCGACTGCCTGGTGACCGACCACGCCCCCCACGCCGGGCATGAAAAGGATGTTCCCTTCATGGCCGCACCCAACGGCATCTCCGGTCTGGAGACCGCCTTGAGTCTGACCTGGGGGCTCGTCGCCCAGAACGAACTTGACGCAGCAGACTGGATACGGCTCTGGTCTCAGGCTCCGGCCGAGGTGTTCGGTCTGCCTGCCCCGTCGGCTCTTACCGCCGGAGCTCCGGCTGACTTTCTCCTCTTTGACCCCCACAGGCAGTGGGATGTTTCTCCCCGCTCCCTGGCCTCGCTGGGAAAAAACACGCCTTGTCTCGGCGCATCGCTCACAGGGCGCGTCAGCGCCCATTTTCTAGGCGGGCGCTGTATCTATGACGGCAACGCCCCTCTCGCAGGGAGCCACTAACCGCCTATGGCCACGGTACTTATTGTCGACGATGACGCCAGTCTCCGTGTAGTTTTGGAGATTGCCCTGGAACGCCGCGGCCACTGCCCGCTCACGGCCGAGAACAGCGAGCAGGCTTTGTCCGCCGTCCAAAACAACGGCGTGGACCTGGTCCTGCTGGACGTCCGGCTCGGCCAGGAAAACGGCGTCGACCTCCTGCGCCTCGTGCGTCAGAACTGGGCGGATCTGCCAGTAATCATGATAACCGCCTACGCCGACAGCCACAGCGCGGTCGAGGCCATGAAACTCGGCGCCAGTGACTATATCCACAAGCCCTTTGATGTACAGGAATTGTTGCTGGTCGTAGAGCGCAGCCTCAAGACCTCGCGACTGCAGGAGGAAAACCGCTGGCTCAAAAAAGAGATCCAGGGCCGCTACGGGGAAATCATTGGTGAAAGCCCATGCATGCAAGAGGTCTTCCACCTCGTCGAACGGGTCGCCCCGACGGTGATCAACATTCTGGTCACCGGCGAGTCTGGCACGGGCAAAGAACTCGTCGCCCGGGCCATCCATGCCCAGAGCCCGCGTCGGGACAACCCCCTCATGGTCATCAATTGCGGGGGACTGCCTGAGAATCTCGTTGAAAGCGAGCTGTTCGGCTACCGCAGGGGCGCTTTTACCGGTGCGGACAAGCCCAAAAAAGGATTGCTTGAGCTCGCTGACTCCGGAACCGCCTTTCTCGACGAGGTCGCTGAACTCGCCCCAAGCACCCAGGTCAAACTGCTGCGCTGCGTCCAGGACAAGTCCTTTATTCCTCTGGGCGGGGCTTCAGAGATCACGACCGACGTCAGGATCATCGCGGCCACCAATCGCCAAGTGGACCAGGACGTGGCCCAAGGGCATTTCCGAGACGATCTCTACTACCGCTTAAGCGGGATGATCATCCACCTCCCCCCCTTGCGCGATCGCGGCTCCGATGTCCTGCTTTTGGCCGAGCATTTCCTGGGCCGGGCCTGCCGAGAGCAAAAACGCTCCCTTTTGCGCTTGTCCCCGGAAGCCCGGAGGAAATTGCAGCGTTACCACTTTCCCGGCAACGTTCGGGAACTGGAAAATATCATCGAACGGGCTGTGGCCCTGGAGCAGGGGAATACTATCACCCCGTCCTCATTGATCATCTACGAACAGGATGCAGCAGCGGATCCGTCCGGGGTCAACCGGGTCTTAGGTGGTGAACTCAGTCTGGAGGACCACCTGCAAAGCGAAGAGCACAAGATTCTCAAAGCCGCCATGGACGCCACCGGCGGACACAAGAGCCAGGCGGCCCAGCTCGTCGGCTTGAATTTCAGACAATTCCGCTATCGGTGGGACAAATACGCGTCCGAGTCCCAGGACCAGAACGCCCCTGAGGGCGCCTCCAGTTGAGTCCCGGCCCGCAGCACGACCCAGCCGAGAACCCAACCCCCGCATCCGTGAGCACCCAATGCGTCCCTCTGCCCCTACCGCAGCGGGAGAGAGACTGCGTGCTGGAGCTTCCCTGCCTGACAGGCCGGGACAATTTCGATTCGGCATACGGGGCCGGACAACACCCTAACCACAACCTGACCGTCGCATCCTCGTGACACTCGCGGGACAGACTTTCGTCACGTCCGGCAGCCGGGTTGTCAGCACAACAATGAGACCGAAAACCATACACGACATTTCCTTCGACGACCTCGCCGCCTGGCTCACTGAACAGGGGCAGCCACGTTTCAGGGCCGAACAAATCTGGCAATGGCTGTGGATCAAAGGCGCCACAAGCTTTGAGGATATGACCAATGTCTCGAAATCCCTGCGAAGCGCCTTGTCGCAGGTCTTCCCCATAGCGCTGCCGACTGTAGCCGAAGTCCACACCAGCGCCGACGGGACCAGAAAATTCCTGCTCAACCTCCACGACGGCCATGTGCTGGAGACGGTGCTCATTCCCGGCGGGGAACACTTCACCCAATGTCTCTCGACACAGGTCGGCTGCAATCTGGGGTGCACCTTTTGCAGCACCGGACAGATGGGATTGACTCGGAATCTGAGCGCGGCAGAGATCGCCGGACAGGTCATCGTGGCCCGCAATCACCTCTGGCAGACCGGTACGGGTATGCGGTTGCGCAACCTCGTCTTTATGGGCATGGGCGAGCCCCTGCTGAACTGGGAAAACGTTGACAACGCCCTGGATCGGCTCATCCATGCCTCGGCCATGAATTTTTCTCCGCGCCGGGTCACGGTTTCCACCGTAGGCGTGCCGGGAACCCTGGACGCCCTGGGCCACAGCCACAAGGCGTCCCTGGCCGTCTCCCTGCACGCCCCGAACCAGGAACTGCGCGAGAAGATCATGCCCAGGGCCGCTCGAATGCTTCCGCTACCGGATCTTCTCGCACGGCTTCGCAGCTACCCCATGGCCCCGCGGCAGCGGGTCACCATCGAATACGTTCTTTTGGGCGGGGTGAACGACAGCCTCGACCAGGCCCGCCAACTCGTGCGCTGCCTCAATGGCATCCGTTGTAAGGTCAACCTCATCGCGTTCAACCCCTGTCCGGGACTCCCCTATTCGGCCCCCGAGACCGAGCAGGTCCTTGCGTTCGAGACGTTGCTCCGCGACAAGGGGTTGACGGCGACCTTGCGCAAAAGCAAAGGGCAGGATATTTCCGCCGCGTGCGGCCAACTCAAGACCCGCCGCACTGCCGGCGCAAACAATTGCGGCCCCACTGTCACCAACACATAACATCGAGCGACAAGGATCTCTCATGCCACAACCCGATTTTGCCAAAGGCAACGGTCTGGTCCCGGCTATCGCCCAGGACGCCACCACCGGCGAAGTCCTCATGCTGGCCTATATGAACGAAGACGCCTGGAACAGGACGCTGGAAACCGGAGAAGCCCACTATTACAGCCGCAGCCGCGACTGCCTGTGGCGCAAGGGCGGCACCTCCGGACATGTCCAGAAAATCCACAGTGTCCGCCTTGATTGCGACCAGGACACGGTCCTTCTGCTGGTCGAGCAGCTGGGCGGAGCAGCTTGCCACAAAGGCTATAAGAGCTGTTTTTATGAAGAGTATAAGGACGGTGCCTGGAGCATCTGTTCCCCGAAAGTATTCAACCCTGAGGAGGTCTATTCCTGAGATGTCCAGTGAACAATTGCTCAAACTCGGTATCCCCAAAGGATCGTTGCAGGACGCAACCATTAACCTTTTTGCCAAATCCGGCTGGAAAATCGGCCTGCACCACCGCAACTATTTCCCGGACATCAATGATGAGACCATGAAATGCTCCTTGTGCCGGGCCCAGGAAATGGCGGTCTATGTCGAGGACGGCACCCTTGATGTCGGCCTGACGGGCAAGGACTGGATCCTGGAAAACGAATCCGACGTGGTGGTCGTCTCCGACCTGGTCTACTCCAAGGTCAGCAACCGTCCGGCGCGCTGGATCCTGGCCGTATCAAACGAGTCCCCGTATAAACGCCCCGAGGACCTGGCGGGCAAGAAAATCTCCACCGAACTGGAGAATTTCACCCGGAAATATTTCGAACAGGCCGGCATCCCTGTGGAAGTCGAATTCTCCTGGGGGGCCACGGAAGCCAAGGTGGTCGAAGGCTTGTGCGACGCCATCGTGGAGGTCACCGAGACCGGGACCACCATTCGCGCCCACGGCTTGCGGATCATCGCGGAATTGTTGCAGACCAACACCCAGCTCATTGCCAACAAGGCCGCTTGGGAAGACCCTTGGAAGCGGGCCAAGATCGAACAGATGAACACCTTGCTGCAAGGAGCATTGCGGGCCGAAAAACTGGTCGGTCTGAAAATGAACGTTCCCCATGACCGCGTGGACACGGTCATGGAATTATTGCCCAGCCTCAACGCCCCGACCGTGGCCCATCTGCACAACAGCGACTGGACCTCGGTGGAAATCGTGGTTGAGGAAAGCGTGGTCCGGGACCTGATCCCTCAGCTCCAGGCCCAGGGCGCCGAGGGCATCATCGAATATCCTTTGAACAAGGTTATTTAACTGACTGTTGAAAAATTCCTTATCGTGCAGGTCGTTCAAACATCCCAAAAGACGGCGGCAAAACGTTCAAGGTCGCAGCGTACTGAGCCGTACGTACAAGGCTGAACATTTTGCGCCTATCTGTCATTGGGAGATTTTCAACGGCCTGGTAACTGTTCACGACGCTGCCTTCGCGGCCCGGAAACCTTCCCGCACCGCCGACCACGGCCGGCGGTGCGGGTGGATGAAAGGGTGCCGGTCGCTTTGTGTTGTCGGAAGCGGGGGTATAGGGTAGACGAGTCAGGGCGAGAAACGTCCACACGTGTGGTCGCCGGGATTTGACCCAAGCTTTCCAGGGGAGAGGGTATGCTACGATTCGTGCGGATTGCGCCGCTCTTGATCTGCCTGATCGGTGGTGGCTTAGCTGGTTGCGCCCACCTCGCACCGACGACGCACTCGCCTGTGCTCGAGGCCCATCTGGAACTGGCCGAGGCCTACCTCAATAATGACAAACCCCGGTTGAGCCTCAAGGAACTGCGCAAAATCGGCGCCTCGGGTGACCATTCCAAGCGCTACCACTTCGACCTCGGGCTGACCTATATGGCCCTCTCCCAATGGCCCGCGGCTGCAAAGCACCTCCGCCAGGCAGTGGCCATCGATCCAGAATTCGCGCAGGCCTGGAACAATCTCGGGCAGGTCTATGTGGCCCAAAGCCGCCCGGATAAGGCGGAACAGGCGTTTCAGACCGCCCTGGACACCTTGACCTATCTCTCGCCGGAACGCGCCGCCCTGAATCTGGCCCGCCTGTACCAACAGACCGACCGCCCCCAAAAAGCGGCCGACCTGGCGCTGCGGGCCATTGAGGAAAACGACCGTTTCGAACCGGCCTATCTGGTGCTCAATGAGGTTCTGGTCTCTCAGGGCCAGATCGAAGAAGCCCTGACGCGCCTGGAGACAGCTCAAGCCAAGCTCCCCAAGAGGCCGGCCATGCTCCTCGCCCTGGCCGAAAACCACCTCCGGGTTGGAAACACCGCCTATGCCCGCACCTGGTTCCAGCGCATCATTGCCGCAGCCCCCCAAAGCGAAGAGGCCGAAGTGGCCCGGGATTACCTGGCACTCTTCTGATTCCTCCTCCCACGAGCCGCGTGTCCTGGGCATCAATCCCTGGATCACCGACTTCGCCGCGTACAACCTGTGGGCCAGGCCGGCAGGCTTATTGGCCTGTTTGGAGACCTTGCGCCAAAGCGGGGCCAGCATCGCGCTTTTGGACTGCCTCGATCAGATGTGGCAAGAAAGCCCCTGGCCGCGGCGCAAAAATTTCGGTTGCGGTCCCTATCCCCGCACCCCCTTGCCGGTTCCCTGGTACCTGTCCGATGTGCCGCGGCAATTCAGCCGCTACGGCCATGCGTACGAGACCGTACGCAGCGCCCTGAGCCACCTTTCGCCGCCCCCGGATCTGGTTTTGATCACCACCGCCATGACCTATTGGTATCCCGGCGCGGTCCAGATGCTCCGGCTCGTTCGCGAAATCTGGCCCCGGGTGCCGATCGCCATCGGTGGCGTGTACCCCACACTCTGTCCGGAGCACGCCGCGACATGGTCGGCTGATCTCGTGCTCTCCGGGCCGCTGGAAACCGGTGGGAACTGGCAACGGGTCTGGAGCGCCATGGGCGGTACCGCGCCACCGCTTCCGCCCCAGGCCGGCTTCAACCTGGCCCTGGATCTCTATGCCGCACCGGAATATGCCCCCATTCTGGGGTCACGGGGATGCCCCTACGGCTGTGAATATTGCGCCAGCCGGCACCTGTACTCCGGGTTCGTCCAACGCAGCTTCGAATCCGTATGGCAGGAATTCAGGGCCCAATACCAGGCAGGGGTCAGGGATTTCGCCTTTTACGACGACGCTCTTTTGCTCCGGCCGACAACCTGGCTTTTGCCATTTTTGCACCAGATCTGCGAACTGCCCGAGCCCATTCGGCTCCACACCCCGAATGCCATGCATGTCCAGGCCTTGACCCCGGAAGTCTGCCGGGCCCTGTTCCGGGCCGGTCTGACCACCATCCGCCTGGGACTGGAAAGCGGCGATTTCGACCACCGCTTTGATGCCAAGCTTTCGGCTCCTCAATGGCAGGAGGGGGTGGACAATCTCTTTGCCGCCGGGTTCCGCGCCCAAGATATCGGGGCCTATATCCTCTTCGGCCTGCCCGATCAAAACGAGGCCGAGGTCCTGGCAGCCGCTCGACTCGCCGCCGCCTCGGGTATACGCCCCCAACTGGCCCATTTTTCGCCCTTGCCCGGCACGCCCCTTTTTGAACGCGCCGTAGAGGTCTCTGATCGGCCCATTGCCGAAGACCCGCTGTGCCAGAACAATTCGATCTGGCCCTGCGTTCCCGGAGGTTTTTCCTGGCGGACCAAGCGTCGCTGGCAGGAAATGCTTGCCCAGACAATGGCTGCGTATTAGACAGCAGACTGGAAATCGACTATGAAAGTTCGGTTCCAGCAGGCAGGACCGGAAAACTTCTCCTGTCCCGATCACGCTGCCGGTTTTTCCTGACTTTGCCCCATAAGCCGCGCTTTTCGCGACGCCTATGACCAGGCCAATCGCCGCAAAAGCCGCTCAAGCAAAACAGGAACTTTTCGAACACCTCTTTTGGAAGGAGAACGGGCACAGCCTTATGGCCATGACCGATCCCAAACGCATACGCAACTTCAGCATTATCGCCCACATCGACCACGGCAAGTCGACGCTGGCCGATCGCATTCTCGAACTCACCGGCCTCGTCGCCGACAGGGACAAACGCGACCAATACCTGGACCGGATGGATCTTGAACGCGAACGCGGCATCACCATCAAGGCCCAGACCGTGCGCATCCCGTTCACCGCTGCGGACGGCCAGGAATATATACTCAATCTGATCGACACTCCGGGCCACGTGGATTTCAGCTACGAGGTCTCGCGCAGCTTGGCCGCCTGCGAGGGGGCTCTGCTGGTCGTTGACGCCACCCAGGGCGTCGAAGCCCAGACCCTGGCCAATGTTTTCCTGGCCCTGGACAACGATCTGGAGATCATTCCCGTTCTCAACAAGATCGATCTCCCCAGCGCCGAACCGGAGCGCATTCTGCAGGAAATCGAGGAGGCCATCGGCCTGGATTGCAGTGAGGCCTTGATGGTCAGCGCTAAGACCGGCGACGGCGTGCCCGAGGTCCTGGAACGCATTCTCCGAGATGTCCCGCCGCCGGCCGGGGCCAAGGAAGCCCCGCTCAAGGCCCTCATCTTCGACTCCTGGTACGATCCGTATCAAGGAGTAGTGGTCCTGTTCCGGATCCTGGACGGCTTCATGAACGACGGCCAGCGCATCCAGATGTTCTCCTCGAAAAAGGAGTTCGAGATCACTCAGTTGGGGATGTTCGCGCCCGAACCCCAGCGGGTCAATTATCTCGGACCCGGCGAGGTCGGCTTCCTTTTTGCCAGCATTAAGGACCTGACCGACGCCCGCGTCGGCGACACGATCACTGCCGCCTCCAATCCCACGGCCACGCCGTTTCCGGATTTCAAAAAGATCCAGCCCATGGTCTTCTGCGGGCTCTACCCTTCAGAACCCTCGCAATACGAGCCCTTGAAAAAATCCTTGGAGCGGTTGCAACTCAACGACGCCGCCTTCAATTTCGACCCCGAAACCTCCCAGGCTCTTGGGTTCGGCTTCCGGTGCGGCTTTCTGGGCCTTTTGCACATGGAAATCATTCAAGAACGCCTGGAACGGGAATTTCAAGCCCAGCTCATTGCCACTGCGCCCTCTGTGGCCTATCAGGTCACGACCATCGACGGGGCGACCTTTACCATCGACAATCCAAGTGAACTTCCGGCCCGGGAACAGATCGAGGAAATCGCCGAACCCTACGTGCGCATGGAGATCCATGTGCCGAACGAATACGTCGGCAGCGTATTGACCCTGTGCGAAGAAAAGCGGGGGATCCAGAAGGATATGCGCTACATGACCTCCTCGCGAGTAATCATTACCTACGAGTTGCCGTTCGCGGAGATCGTCTTCGACTTCTTCGACCGCCTCAAATCCGTGACCCGCGGCTTCGCCTCCATGGACTACGAAGTCATTGGTTTCTTCCCGGCCGACCTGGTCAAACTCGATATCCTGATCAACGGCGAACCCATGGACGCCATGTCGACCATCGCCCACCGGGACAAAGCCTATCACCGTGGCCGGGCCCTGGCTCTCAAGCTCAAGCGGACCATTCCCCGGCAGCTCTTTGAGGTCATCATCCAGGCCGCGATCGGCAACAAAATCGTGGCCAAGGAGCGCAACGCTCCCCTGCGCAAAAACGTGACCGCCAAATGTTATGGCGGGGATATCACAAGAAAGCGTAAGCTCTTGGAAAAACAGAAAGAAGGCAAACGGCGCATGAAACAGATGGGCAATGTGGAGATCCCCCAGGAGGCCTTCATGGCCGCCTTGAGCCTGGATGAGGATTGACCCGGCCTGGGCCGCCGCGAAGTCTGAACCCTTCGATTGCTGGCGCCCCGATCGCATTGCCGCTGCACCTGCCGGAGTAACTCCAACAGTTGATATGGACACCCCATTATGAATCCACGCTGGCACAATCTGATCAAAGAATACGCCGAGGCCCTGATCATCGCCCTGGTCCTCGCTTTTTTTATCCGTTCCTTCGTTGTCCAGGCCTTCAAGATCCCCTCCGGGTCCATGCTGCAGACCTTGCAGATCGGCGACCACCTCCTGGTGAACAAGTTTATCTACGGCGTCCAGGCCCCGTTTACCGACTTCACGGTCATCCCGGTCTCCGATCCCGAGTTCCAAGACATCATCGTCTTTGAGTTCCCCGAGGAGCCCTCGAAAGATTTTATCAAGCGTATTATCGGCCTGCCCGGAGACACCATCGAAATCCGGGACAAACAGGTTTACCGCAATGGGCAAAAGCTCCAGGAGCCTTATGTCCAGCACACAGACCCGTCCACCGTTCCCCGCCGGGACAATTTCGGACCGGTAACCGTGCCCGAGGACAAGTACTTCGTCATGGGTGACAACAGAGACGAATCTTATGACTCCCGGTTCTGGGGCTTTGTGGAGCACTCGAAGATCAAAGGCGAGGCCTGGATCATCTACTGGTCGTGGGAAGGATTTGACGAAATCCGCTGGGGTCGCATGTTTCAGACCGTGAACTGAACCGCCGACACCTCCTGCACACCGGGCCGCGCCGCAGCACACTGGAGTGACCATGATCGCCAAGGTGACCACTGCGGCCTTGTTGGGCATAGACGCCTTTCCTGTGGACCTGGAAGCCGACCTGACCCGGTCTGGCATCCCGGCCTTCACCATGGTCGGCCTGGCAGAAGGCGCTGTCCGGGAAAGCAAGGAGCGGGTCCTGACCGCGCTGAAGAATACCGGCTTCCGTCTGCCCCCGGCCCGGATTACCATCAACCTCGCTCCCGCAGACATGCGCAAGGAGGGCAGCGCCTACGACCTGGCCCTGGCACTCGGCCTGCTCGGTGCGAGCGGAGAACTGCCTGAACAGGCTTTAAACGGGTATCTTTTTGCCGGTGAACTCTCGCTCAACGGCCGGCTCAAACCCATCAATGGCGCGCTGCCCATGGGCCTCAAGGCCCGGGAACGCCAGGCCCGGGGATTGCTCCTCCCCGCGGACAACGCTCCCGAAGCCGCCGTCGTCGACGACCTGCCCGTCTATCCGGTCCAGACCCTGGGGCAAGCTATCCGCTTCATTCTAGGAGAAGAGGACCTCCATCCCCAGGGCAGCGACATCCAAGGACTGTGGGGCCAGCGCGAAGACTTTCTGGTCGACTTCAGTGAAGTCAAAGGCCAGGAACACGCCAAGCGGGCCATTGAAATCGCTGCCGCCGGCAACCACAATCTGCTTTTCCTCGGCCCGCCAGGTAGCGGCAAGACCATGCTCGCCCAGCGCCTCCCCACCGTGCTGCCACCGCTGGAATTCAATGAGGCCCTGGAGGTGACCAAAATCTATTCCGTGGCCGGTCAGCTCGACCCCGGCCAAGCTTTGGTGATCACCCGACCCTTTCGCTCCCCGCACCACACCATTTCCGACGCCGGGCTTATCGGCGGCGGCCACTATCCTCGGCCCGGAGAAGTGTCGCTGGCCCACCACGGCGTCCTTTTTCTCGACGAACTGCCGGAATTCAAAAAGCACGTCCTCGAAGTCCTGCGCCAGCCATTGGAAGATGGGCGGGTGACCATTTCTCGGGCCGCTGTGTCTCTGAGCTACCCTGCCGATTTCATGCTCGTGGCGGCCATGAACCCCTGCCCTTGCGGCTATCTGACCGACGAGCAACACCCCTGCACCTGCACAGCGCAACAGATCCAGCGCTACCGTTCCCGGCTCTCCGGACCGTTGCTCGACCGCATCGACCTCCAGGTCGAGGTCCCGGCAGTGCCTTACAGCGACCTCAAAAAAACCCAAAGCAGCAAGGATTCGGCCTCCATGCAGGCCAATATCCTCCAGGCGCGGCAGATCCAGGCCCAACGCCTTGCCGGCACGCCCATCACAGCCAACAGCCAGTTGCGCGGAACGTGGCTCCAGGCCCACTGCGCCCTGACCGAGACCGAGCACCAGTTCCTGGAGCAGGCTGTCCACAAGCTCGGGCTCTCCGCCCGGGCCTATACGCGGGTTTTACGCATCGCCCGGACCATTGCCGACCTCGAGTCCGCAGACCGGATCCAGATCCCGCACTTGGCTGAGGCGATCAATTTCCGGGTCCTGGACCGCGAGGACCAGTGGTGAGCCGCCGCTTTGCCTCGGTGTTTTGGTGCGCCAGCGTCTTGCGGTCCCGAACGGACCGCGCCTTTGCACAAGGATGACCCATGCCCCCTGTTGAGACCTCAGTTTTCGAACTCTTTCGTATCGGACCGGGCCCCTCCAGTTCGCACACCATCGGCCCCATGCGCGCCGCAGCCCGTTTTCTCGCTGAACTGGAGCGCCTTGACGCCTCCCAACGCAACGAGGCCGTCCAGGTCAAGATCCATCTCTACGGCTCCTTGAGCGCCACAGGCCAGGGCCACGGCACTGTGGAGGCGGTTCTCGCCGGTCTGCTGGGCCACGAACCCGAAACCGCACCGCCGGACATCCTTGAACAGCTCCGGACCCATCCAGCCCAGCACCGGCTTGCTCTCGGCGATCGCGAACTGCCACTCTCGGCGGGGGATGTCATTTTCGACACCCTGGACCACCCTTTTCCCTGGCCCAATACGCTGCGGTTTCTCCTCTACGGGCCGGGAGGGGTATTGCTGGAGCGGGAATACTACTCCATAGGCGGCGGGTTTCTTTTGGAAAAGGGAGAAGAGGCCGCTGCCAAACGTCCTCGTTTGCCCTACCCCTACCAGAATATGGCCGAGTGCAAGACACAACTCACCACCCATGGGCTGCGGCTGCACCGTCTGATGCTCGAAAACGAGAAGGCCCTGACTGGGGCCTCGGAAAACGAGATTTATGACCGCTTGGAGCATTTGCTGGACTGTATGGAACAGGCCGTCGACCGGGGGCTTCAGACCAGCGGGGTTCTGCCCGGCCCGCTGGGGTTGCAGCGCAAGGCCCCGGCCCTGCACCACCGCCTGCAAAGTGTGGTCTACGAACAAGAAAAGATCCTCTTGGCGCTCAACGCCTACGCCCTGGCCGCGGCCGAGGAAAACGCCGCCGGGCACACCATCGTCACCGCGCCCACAGCTGGCGCCTCCGGCATTGTCCCGGCCGTGGTCTACCTGCTCTCCCATTCTCTGGGCCTGGGCCGCCGCGCCTTGTGCCAGGGGCTGCTGGCCGCGGCCACGGTCGGCTTTCTGGCCAAACACAACGCCTCCATCGCCGGGGCTGAAGTCGGCTGCCAGGGCGAGGTCGGCGTAGCCTCGGCCATGGCCGCCGCCCTGGTCTCCTACGCCAAGGGACACCGCTTCAGGGTCACGGAAAACGCGGCCGAAACCGCCTTGGAGCACCACTTGGGGCTGACCTGCGACCCTGTCGGCGGCTATGTCCAGATCCCGTGCATCGAACGCAACGCCATGGGGGCCATCAAAGCCTACAACGGATTTTTGATCGCCACTGCGGTGGCCCCGACCCTGTACAAAGTCGACCTGGACAAAGTCATTCAGGCCATGGCCGCCACCGGGCGCGACCTGTTGCCCAAATACCGGGAAACTGCGGCCGGCGGTCTGGCCCTGTGCCTCGGCAACTGCTGAGCGCCACCATTTTTTTGCCAAGCCCCCTGAGGCATGAAAAGGGCCCGACTCCGTGTCTTGGAGTCGGGCCCTTTTCATGCGCACACCTTCCGGTTCAAACCACGGCGGTTATTTATAATACACCTTGATCTCGTTGGTATGGATCTTGGTCTGCCCCGGGGTCGGCTGTCCGGAAGTAAGGATGACCGATTCCCCGGGCTCGAAATCCTGGCTGCGCTGCACAAATTCCTGGACCCGCTCCAGATGGTTATCGATGCGCTCATCGGCCAGACGAGGCCGGACGCCCCAGAAAAAATTCAAGGCCCGCACCACCCGCTGTTCAGGGGTCAGGGCATAGACCGGCAGGGCGGGCCTGCGGCTGGAAAGCAACCGCGCGGTCATCCCCGAGGTCGAATGGCTGACCAGGGCCTTGGCCTTCATGTTCTCGGCGATCAACGTTGCAGCATAGGCCAAATATTTGGCGGGATTGTGCTCTTTTTTCGGCGGATACGGCCCTTGGACCCGTTCCAGGAAATAGGTCTCCGCCGACTCTGTGATCTCCCGAATGAACTGGACCGCTTCGACAGGGTATTCGCCGACCGCCGTTTCCTCGGAAAGCATGACGCAATCAGCTCCATCCAGAACCGCATTGGCCACATCCGTGGTCTCCGCCCGCGTTGGCACCGGATTGGAGACCATGGACAAGAGCATCTGCGTGGCCACGATCACTGCCTTCTGGGCGTGCCGGCAGGCCCTGATGATCCGTTTTTGCAGCACCGGCAAGGTCGCCAACGGACATTCCAGGCCCAGATCCCCCCGGGCGACCATAACCGCATCGGCCACCGCCAAAATGGATTCCAGGTTATCCACTGCGCTTTTGCGTTCCAGCTTGGCGACCACCGGTATCCAGGTCCGGTGCCGCGCGATGGCCTCCCGGGCCTCCATGATATCCTGCCGGTCCTGGACAAACGACAGGGCCACGGCATCAACACCGAGTTCCACCGCCTCGTCGAGGTCCCGACGGTCCTTGTCGGTCAGGGCCGAGAGTTTGTGTTCCTTGCCCGGAAAGGCGATCCCTTTGTGCGAGGTGACGATCCCTCGGTTCCGGGCTTCGAGTTCGAACAGCCGGTCCGGTTCATGGACCTGGACGACCTCGAACCGGAGCATCCCGTCGCTGAGATAGACCGGCATGCCCTCCTGCAAACCGTTGAGCACCTCGGGCATATCCAGTGAGAAATACACCGTGTCGGGATCGAAACGGGTTTGCAGCGTGGACGGGCCGAGCATGGCCCGGGTCCCCTGCGCGATATGCACCGGTGATCCCGGCAGTTCGCCGATACGAATCTTGGGCCCACACAAATCGGCCATGATTGTCAGCGGATGACCGATTTCGCCTTCCAAGTCACGGATGGCGGCCACTGTCGAGGAAAAATAGGCCGCATCCCCATGGGAAAAATTGAGACGGAAGATCCGCACCCCCTGCTCGGCCAATTGACGCAGGATCTCCGGCTGCATCGAGGCCGGTCCGAGGGTGACAATGGTGTTGGTTCGCATGGCGTATCCTTCAAGAGCTGACTGTTGAAAACCATCTTCTGATGCAGGCTGGCCCCGAAAAGCGAAAGAGGACGCAAAAGCGTTGAGATCAACGCGAGCGACCTGCACACCAACGATTGCTCGTGTGCCTGCTTGCCCCTAGTGGGAAATGTCCCCAGCTGAAAGAGGCCAAAGGGTGTTTGGGGCCCTGTTATCTGACCTAAAGCCTACAGACTTCTCATCAGGATGCAAAGTTGTCTTTCGTCCGCCACCAAGTCTGCATCACGGCCACCGTGCTTCCGTCCTGCTCCCGCTCAAGCGTGTGGTGCCAATATCCCGGCGAAGGTTCCCCCGCAGCAACCTGAATACGATCCCCATCGCGGCATTCCTGCTTGAACACGATATCCACGGCCGAGGCCAGGCGCTGGTCCCGGACCGCACCCGGAACGGCCTCGAGTCCCCACTCCAGGATCCGGATATTGTTGACATGGCCGTGGACATCCAGGTCCGCCCGGCGGGCCAGGACTGTGCACCGGTTTGTACAGTCATGCTCCGGGCCGCCCCGGGGGCGCCCCGGAAAGGCCAGGACCGACTCGGGACACTGCCGCACCTGCTCAGCCAGCCAAGGCCCCGCCGCAAGCATGTGCCTGGTCTGCAGGTCGACAATCGCCCACAAAGAAGTCGCCCGTCCCAAGGGGGTACCGGTGGAATCGGCAAGACAAAAATCCCGTTTGGTCGTTCCGGCTTTCATCCGGCACGGCCAAGTTCTGATGGCCAGTGTCTGCCCCGCTTGAGGCTGGCGTTCCAGTTCCAGATACATCCGCAGCAGAAACCAGGCCTGATTGTTCTCAAGGACATCCGCGATTCCCAGGCCCATTGCAGCGGCGTGCCGTCCAGCTGCCTCCTGGCAGAGCGCGGCCAGGGCGGGGACGCCAATCCGGCCGGAGTTGTCCGCCTCTGCCTGGGGCAACACGAAACTGGCGGCAAAAACACCATTGCTCTCGTTCAACATAGCTCTTCCTTGCAAATGACCGACCGCACCGGCGTGTGCGGGGCCCTGCCGGTGCGGTCGATCTCGAATAAAGAGGCATTGCCGGGTCGAAGCCCGGATTCCCTGCTAGGTTTATTTTTCCCGGCCATAGGGCCAGGCCATGATGCCGCCCTCCATGACTTTGATATCGGTCCAGCCGTGGGCCCAAAGGATGCGTTGCGCTTCATAGCCCCGCATGGAGATCTTGCAATAGCAGATGATCTCTTTGTCCTTGTCCTGGGGCAATTCCCCGAGCCGGTCGCGCAATTTGCCCAGCGGGATGAGTGTTTCCCCGAGCCCCAGACGCATGGCTTCAAACTCGGCCGGTCCCCGGACATCCAGAAAGAAGGGGTGCTCCCCGCTGTCCAGCTTGGCTTTGACCTCAGTATTCGCGATACCGACCATCCGTCCTTTGAGTTTGTTCTCCACGATATGGGCGGCAGCGATCAGATGGTCGATAGCCAAGGAAAACGGAGGCGCGTACGGCAGATCGGCATTGACCAGATCAGGGATGGTCTGCTTGCCGGCTATGGCCATGGCGGCCTCGGAAATCTGCCGGCTGACGTCGCCGGGTCCGACACATTGATACCCCAGCATGCGCTGTGAATCGGCATCGACCACCATCTTGGAGACGAGGAGCTTCCCGCCCATGAAGCCGGGTTTGTCCAGGCTGGCGTTCACACCGGTCAGGACGTTGAATCCGGCCTCGCGGGCTTTGCGTTCCGAGAGTCCGGTCGAGCCGGCGGCATAATCAAAAACCTTGCATATTCCAGTATGTTGCGTCCCTGGAAACGTCGCACCACTCTCCAGGACCGCGTTTTCCCCAGCGACCCGGCCCTCGAGATTGGCCAGATCCCCATACGGGGCCAGGGTTTTCTTTCCGGTCAACCGGTCCGGGACCTCGATACAGTCCCCAGCGGCAAAGATGGCCGGGTCGGAGGTCCGCATCTGCTCGTCCACGGCGATGCCGCCAGTGACTCCGATGTCCAGTCCCGCTTCCCGGGCCAGTTGGACGTTGGGCTGGACCCCGATGGCCACCACGGCCAATTCGCACTCCAGTTCCGTGCCACTTTGCAATTTTATGCCGCTGAGCTTGCCGTTTTGGCCCAGAAAGCCGCTGACCGCGTTGTCAGTAATGACATTGGCCGCCTTTTCCTTGACATGGTTTTCCAGGAGCTTGGCCAGTTCCCAGTCCAAGAACATCAGGATCTGCGGCAAAAGTTCAACGACGGTGACCTCCATGCCAGCGAGTTGCAGGGCCTCACAGGTCTCAATACCGATCAGGCCGCCACCGATGACCACCGCTTTTCTCACCCCGCCCTCATCGCGCAAGCTCCGGAGATAATCCGCATCGCGCATGGCGTGCAGGGTGGTAATCCCGTCGAGATCCGTGCCGGGGATAGGCGGCATGCGTGGCGTGGCCCCGGTGGCCAGAATGAGTTTGTCGTAGTCCAGGGCATAGGTTTCCCCGCTGCGCAAATCCTTGCAGGAAACCTGCTTGGCCTCCCGGTCAATGGCCACGACTTCGGTTTCGGTCCTGGCTTCTATTCCCTTGGCTCCGGCAAAAAAATTCTCGTCCCTGACGACGCCGGTCGGGGTGCACAACAGTTCCTCTCTGCGGTCAAAGAACCCGCCGACATAGTACGGGTAGCCGCAGGAGGCCATGGAGAGTTCCGGGGCCTTCTGGATCATGATCACATGGGCGTCCTGATCCAGCCGTTTGGCCCGGGCCGCCGCTTTGGGGCCGGCCGCGGATCCGCCGACGACAAGTATGCGTTGTGAAGCCATTTGTTCGTACTCCTTGAGGTTGACGTGCGCTCGGCCGCCTTGGCTGCCCTGTGTCACGAAGTGGCGGTTCTCCTGGAGTTATTGAAAAGAGGACCGATTCCGGAATACCAGGGCCCGGCCGCAGCCGATCTCTTCAAGCCTGGATTGGCAAAAGACAGGAGAAAATGCTGCCTGTATCCTGTCTTTTTCCTGGATACGGGCCGACCATAACGCCGGGACGCAGGTTCTCACAAGGCCCGTATTCCCAAAAATCGCCACGCTATTTATGCGCCTCTCCCCCCGCCGGACATTGATTGAGATCAATGCCCCGGCTGTTGGGCCCCACGACACGCACTTCCGCGCGGAGTGCCCCACCTTACGCCTTTTCGGCATACGAGGTCATGTGCCGGCGCAGGCGAGCGTCGTCGCCAAAAAGAAAATGCTTCGACATATCAGGTGAATACCGACTGGCTGGCGTGGTTTTGCCCACGGCCTCGGCCACGGCCCGGATCTGGGCCGGAGTCGCCCCGCAGCAAAGTCCCAGATACTTGATCCCCTCGTTCTGCGCCGTGGCCGCCCATTGTGCCAATTCATAGCGATTGCATGACAGCGGTTCCAGGGCCGTCGGAAACGGGGTCGGATGGGGAAGCGGCGCGGTATTGCCCGGATCGGGGAGATTGAAGAAGGTCGGGTGGTCCTCTGTGGTCCGAAAAGGAACCGGCAATCCGGCAACAGGGCCCTGAACTGCAGCGCGGATCTTGCGCAGATAAGGCATCATGGTCGCCGGGCCGCGGAAACAATTCATACCGACGACAGTTGCCCCCCGATCTTCCAGGGCTTTACAGGACGCTTCGGCGCTCCATCCGTCGCGCAGAACATTCTCGCCCATCAGCCCCAGCGTCACCACCGCCGGGAGTCCGGCCTCCTGAATGGCTTCCAGGGCCAGAACCGCTTCGCCGTGGTAATACATCGTTTCCGCCAAAATGAAATCGGCACCCTCTTCCACGGCCCAGCCAGCCATTTCCGCAAACATGGACCGGGCTTCGTGGTGCGACCCGGCATCGTCGGGATCGTAAACATTGGTATTGGAGATGTTGCCGGCAACCAGGGCGGGCTCCGGACGCTGCGCATCAGCGACCTCCTTGGCAAGACGCAGTGCGTGGCGGTTCAGGGGCTCAAGCAGATCCTCCTTGCCGATCAGACGCATCTTTTCCCGGTGCCCGTTATAGGTAAAGGCCACGGCCACATCTGAGCCGCAGAAACAAAAATCCTGATGGAGTTGGCGCAGGACCTCGGGATGCTCCAAGGCCACCTCCGGAACAAAGCTGCCGGCCTGAAGATAGCCGCGCCGCTCCATTTCAAACAAATACCCTTCAGCGCAAATGACCGGCCCGTCCGCGAGTCGCTGCTCGAGATTCCTTTTGTGCATGGGAGGTTCTCCTTCATGTTCTGGTGGATGGTTCGACCGCTGCCGAAGCAACGTCCCCCAGAGATGCCAAAACCGAAAAAGGATATCAAGATATTTTGATATAGCAGAAAGAAAAAATTTGCCGAGCGAAACCGGCTCGGCATCGGAACAGAGGAATTTTTCAACAGTCAGTCAGGAAAAGGTGTACCGCAATTCGGTCAGTTCGCCGCGCCAATACGGGTGCTCGCCCTGCTCCAACTGCCAGAGGACCTCCCCGGCCAGCGGGATCCGCAGGCCGTCGCGTTGGGCATAGTTCCACCACCGTCCCAGCCAGGGAGTCGGCACAACCTCCCGCCCCTTGGCCCGCCCCCGGTCCGGGGCCCAGACCGAATCCACTTCGCCGCCGGGGGCGAAGGAAAAAAGGAGGCTCACGGTATGGGGCCCGTCCTTGAGCGTGGCCCAGGCCGATTGCGCGTCCTCCGGCTCCCATTGCACGCCCTGGCTGGGCAACAGGGCGGTCGGGTAAAGCGGCGCTTCGGCCAGATAGCGCATCAATTCGTCCCGGCCAATGGCCCCACGTCCGCGGAGTTGCACCACATTCAGCAACCCGTACAACGAGGCCTGGAGAAGGCCCTCCCCGGCGACATACGCATCCCGGACCCGAACGATCAGGCCCGGCAACAGCGAGATCCGGGCATCCCAATCAAAGCCCGGGCGTTTGATTTCCACCCGCTGGGTGGCCGCGAAAGGGCGCCACCATTGCCCCTGGGCCCGCATGTTCATGGTCCCCTTTTGTTCCAGGCGCACCGCAGCCACCAACGGCTGTCCCTCGCCCAGGACATGGCGAAAATACCGGACTACAGGGGTCGGAAGACCAGCGAGTTCCCCCGAATCAAAACGGGAGGGGCCGCCACTGACTCGGGCCGCTTCGAGCTTGATGCGTGTGGCTTTGGTCGCCGAATGCCACCGGGCCGAAGCAAAAACCAACACGGTTGCCAGAACCAGAACACAGGCGAGAAAAACGAAGAAAAACAGGGACATCACATACCTCACCCCGAACAGCTACACGCCGTGCGCTCGGCTGTTGCGCGCCTCCGACGGCCGTGTCCAACGCTGTATTTGGGTGGCAATGCGTTCACTCGCTTCCCGTGCGCCCTGAAGCACCGCTGGAGCGCAGCCTTCGCCGAAAAAACACATCTCCTGGATCTGGATACCAACAATCAGGACCTCTTCGGGCCAGCGACAGGAATACAGCGTCCGGTACAACTCAAGTACCAGGCCAAGATCCAGGCCGTGGGAGGATTTCAGCCGCGGCGTCGGCATCCGGTCCAGGTCGTGGACCCCGAGTTCGTGGACCGAGCCCGGTGGCAAGCCACAATCCAAGGCGTCGACAACGACAAGGTGACGGCAGGGCTGCAACAGATCCAGCAGGGCGTCGCCTCCTGTGCCGCCCCAGGTGATTGTGGCGCTACCGGGATCGAGCCGATCCTGGAGCAAAGCCGCCACCTCCCACCCCACGCCGTCGTCACGAAGCAGGGTATTGCCCAGGCACAGGACCTGGACGGAAATCTCGGGCATGGCCGCGGGTCGGTGTTCCATCACGACCGTTTCAGAGTCCGGAACACGGCGTTGTTGTGCCACAGGCGCACCTCGAGGTCTGACTCCCCGGGCAGGGCATGGGTGGCGCAGGCCAGGCAGGGGTCATAGGCGCGATACCCCATTTCGATCATGTCCAGGACGGCTTCGTCCGGCGCGCCGTCCTGGATCAGTCCCTGGGCCGCCTTTTTGACCGACATGCCCATCCCGGCATTGTTCTGGACTGTGGCCACAATAAGATTGACCGTTTTGACCAGGCCGTTGGCGTCGGTGGTGTAATGGTGGATGAGCGAGCCCCGCGGCGCTTCGACAACCCCGACTCCCTCGCCGGGCCGCCCCTCTGGCAGACTGCGCACATTCGTGTCAGTCACTTCCGGATCCTGCGAGAGGTCCACCAGGGCCTCGGCCGCCTGCATGAGTTCAACCAGCCGGGCCCAGTGGAAGGCCAGGGTGTTGTGGATCGGGGTGCCGCCGTAAAAGGCGCGCATCGTTTCATACGCCTCTTGGGCCAGCGGCGTGGCCATACCGTCCGCGACATTGAGCCGGGCCAGGGAATTGACCCGGTACACACCGCTGTCGGCCCCATCGATAAGACCGTGCCACCCTTTGTCCCGCAGGTAGGGAAACTTCATATAGCTCCACGGCAACACCGTTTCAGCGAGATGCTCGAGGTAATCGCTGCCATCGAACTGGGCCATGGTCTCCCCTTCGGGGGTCACCACCCGCAACTGCCCGTCGTAGAAATTGACCCGGCCCTGGGAGTCGACCAGGCCCATATAATGGGTCCGGTGGGTAAAGAGCTCACCGGTGAGCAACTCCCGGTTTCTGTCCTGGGCCAGGATATGGTTTTCAAAAAACCAGAGCGCGAATTGGGCGAACTCCCTGATCTCAGAGGCCATGCCAGCGATTTCCTGCCGCGTCTTTTCGGACACGGGACCAGCCATGCCGCCCGGCAGGGACGCCACCGGATGGATGGGGTGACCGGCTATAAGACCCTGGATTTTCTGGGCGTATCCGCGATTTTGCAGGACCCGGCGCACCGCGCCCTTGCCGAGTTCGTCCACGAGTCCCAGGATATTCCGTTTGCCCGGGCCTGCTTCCGGCCCGGGCATGAAATCCGGAGCGGCCAGGGCGAAAAAGTGCAGGATGTGGCTGTGGGCGATGTGGGCATTGTAAAAAAGTTCGCGTATTTTGCGCGCCGCTGGAGGGGGCGTCAGCCCGTAGACCGCATCCGCTGCCTTGGAAGAGGCCATATGGTGGGCACCAGGGCAGACACCGCAGATTTTCGGTGTAATCCTGGGGAGTTCCTCCACGGGACGGCCCTGACAGAATTGCTCGAATCCCCGGAGTTCGACAACCTGGAAATAACTGTCCTGCACGGTGCCGTCGTCGTTGAGAAAGATATCGATCTTGCCGTGGCCCTCGAGACGGGTCAGTGGATCGATGCTGATTTTCTTGGCCATAGAGCGCCTCACTCGGCTATTTGCCGCCGTTGTCCTTCACTTTTCGGGGCACAATCCCGCAGGGCAGGGTAAATCGGTACACCGAGCCCAGGGGGTCTCTAAAACTGTTCACCGCCCGTTTCATCTCCCCGCGGGAGAGGAAATCCTCGCCGCCTTCCCCGGCGACAGAACCGAACACGGACAAGGCCTCAGCTCCGGGATCGTAGACCCCCGGGGCCGGACCGAAACAACCGCGGCAGGGCATATTGACAGTAATGCAGGCCGAACCGCACCCGCCACGGGTAAACGGCCCCATACAGATAACACCCTGCTCCAGAAAACAGGTTTCCGGGTCGGCCACGATTTCGTGAGGGCGATAAAGCCGCGGCATGCGTCCAGCGCGCCGGGTCTCAGCCCGGGGGCATTCCTGGCACAGCGTCGCCTCCGGAGCGAGAATGCTCCCCGCAGGGGGGAGATCGTCCCCCGCATTGTAGGCCTGGACCACACCGAGCAGGTCGAGAATCCGTTCCGGGGTCGGCGGGCAGCCCGGGAGAAAATAATCGACGTCCACGACCTGGTGCAGTGCCCGGACACTGTCGTGAAATGCCGGCAAGGTCACCTCGCCGCCAGGGACGGGAGTGCGCTGCTGCGGGCGGATCTGGTCCGGATTATCCGTGGAAACCGTGTCCTGATACGCGACCCGGAAGATCTCCTCGCGGTCGGACTGGTTGGCCAGCCCGGGAATCCCGCCATGACAGGCACAAGCCCCATAAGCGACCAGGACCCGGCACCGTTCGCGGAGCCGCCGGGCATCCTCCGCCTGTTCGCTGGTACGCACCACCCCGTTGAACAAGCCGATATCCACACTTTTTTCCGGGAGCGCTTCGAGGTCGCTGCGCTTATAATCCAGGGCCACCGGCCAGTAGACGACATCGGCCACCGCCGTGAGTTCCAGCAGCTTTCCCTGGGTATCCAACAGCGATACATCGCAGCCACCGCAGGCTCCGGCCCAATTCATGGCGATTGACATTCTGCGACTCATTGCATCCTCCTCGCTCTGGGCGCCTAGACCAATTGTTTGAGCCTGTCCTGGGCCGCGGGATTGGGCCCCAGTTTGCGCAAGATACCGTCCATGGCCCCGACGATATCCACAAATTCCTTGCCGTGGGCCACGCCGATATTGGCAAAGCGCAACCGGTTGCTATCCAGTCCGAGCTGTTCCAGAAGATTTTGGGCCAGGCCGATGCGTTTATCAGCCAAATAGTTGCCGTGGAGGTGGTGACAGCTTTTGGTCGGGCAACCGCCGACCAGGATACCGTCCACACCGCGGCGAAACATCTCCAGCAAAAGCCCGGTGTTGACCGAGGACGAACACCGGATGCGGATGCTGCGGACATTGGACGGGGCTTTGCGCCGTTCTGTGCCGGCCATGTCCGCCCCGCAATACGAGCACCAATAGCACAACAAGGCCAGAATCCGCGGCTCGCCCTCAGGCAGAGCGCTAAAGGCGACTTCGGCCTGATCAAGGAGCTGGCGGTCAGTGAAGTTGGCCAGTTGGGCCGCGTGGGTCGGGCAGGCAGCCGCGCACAAACCGCAGGCCTGGCAAAAGGCCGGATCCGCAACCATTCCCTCCTCTGTCAGGCGGATGGCCCCGTGCGGGCAGACCGTTTCGCACATCCGGCACTGGATACAGGTCTCGCGGTTGAGATGACTGCTATGCTTGGGCGGGGTTTTCTGTCCGAAATGCAGCGCCGGCAAGGCGGTCATGGCCGCGGCCTTGCCCTGCTCCACGGCCTGCTGGACAACCTTGGGACCGGAAGAAGCCCCGGTATAGTAGACCCGATCCACAAAACATTCCGTCGGCCGAAAAATGCGGGGCTGGTTCTCGATGGGGAAACCGACGTTATCCAGGGCCACCCCGAGCTGGTCAGCCAGGCGGCGAGCCTGTTGCCGCGGCGTCTGGGCCGAGGCCAGGACCACCAGGTCGGCGTCGATGTCCAGGTGGCCCTCAGGATCGAATTCGAACTCGCCCATGGACGAGGTGGTCTGCTCCCCGATCTGCCTGATCGTGAGCCGGACCGCGCCGTCCTCGGCGTCCGCGATGGCGGTCAGGTCACCCTGAACGAATTCCACGCCCATTTTCTGGACCATGTCGTACATGGCTTCGAACGACCGTTCATAGGTCCGCACGTCGTAATAATAGAGAATACTGACTGCGGTTTCCGGCAGGAGTCTGGCGACCTGCTGCGCTTGGCGCATGGTCGCCCCGCAACAGGTCTTGGAGCAATAGGGCACCCCGCCGGTGGATTTGTCGGCTGTCGCCCGGGATCCGGCGCAAAGGACAAAGACAATATGCTCGGGCGCCTCCCCGGTTTGGGGATTGGTGATGCCCTGGTCGAGCATGCGTTCGAACTGCATGCCGTGCACAACATTGGGGGCGTCGGTGTGAAAGGCCTGCTCCTGGCTCAGATCCAGAGTTTCAAAGCCGGTGGCCAGGAAAACCGCCCCATAGTCCTGGACACGTTCCTCGGGTTCGGCCTTGAGATCGATGGCCCCCGCGGGACAAACCTCTTCGCAGGCCCCGCAGCGGGTGCAGACGTCGTCCAGAATCGTATACGCGTCGGGCACCGCTCGCGGGGCGTCCTTGTCAATAGCCTTGCGGGCAAAAAGCCCCTCGTTGAAGCCGCTGTGTCCGAATTCGGGACAAACAGCACTGCAAGCGCCGCAGGCAACGCAGGCGGCCGGATCAACGGGCTGGGCGGCGCTGGAGAGACGGGCCCGAAAATTCCCCTCATGCTTCGTGATCGAGGTCACTTCGGTCTGGGTGAAGGCGGTCACCTTGCGCTGGACCAGCGTTCCCAATGCTTGAACCGGACCAACACACAGGCTCAGACACCGGCCGTCCCATTGCTCGCTTTGAAACAAAAGCCGGATCTGGGCCATGCGTCCGCCCACGGAAGGGGCTTGTTCGACCAGGGTCACCTCGCGACCCATGCCGGCCAGTTCCTTGGCCGTGGCCAGACCGGCTGGACCGCCGCCAACCACCAGGGCCCGCTGGGCAACAGGTACGGGCGGGGACGAGGGAGTGGCCGTGCACAACCGGGCATGGGCCATCCGGAGTTCATCAAGAGCCTTGGCCTCAAGTCCCGGCCCCGCTTCATGGAGCCACACGCCCTGTTCGCGGGTGTTGGCGACTTCGAAGAGGCTCGAATCAACAACGCCAGAGAGCGCAGCGGCAATCTCCTCTTCGGGAAATTTCAGGGACGATCGTGGCGAACATCCGGCGAAAAGAAGCCGGTCGGCGCCGGCATCGGCGAATCGCTTGCGAAAACCTTCGGTGGCAGCGGGATTGCAACAGCCGGCCGCCGTCTCGACATGGACCACATGCGGCCACTCACGGACCGTTGCGGCCAGCGCCTCAAGGTCCAGGGCGTCGCTGATCTGTCCTTGGCAACCGCAAAGCCAGACAGCTATTCGGGGAGCCTGCATGGACACCTCCTCCGTCTTCGGCGCAGGGGCCTGACGGGTGGATTGGACTCGATCTGGGGATGAACTCAAGAAACGGCCTGCTGTTATGCCAAAGCCACAGCACAAGCGCAAGGCAGGCCCCGCAAACTCATTCCCGGAACCGCAGCACCTTCAGGCTGTTGACCACCGCCAGCAAGGCAGCGCCCACATCGGCAAAGATCGCCCCCCACATATTGGCCAACCCCACGGCCCCCAAAACCAGGACGACACCCTTGATGCCCAGGGCCAGCCCAATATTCTCCCAGACCACCCGCCGGGTCCGCTTGGCAAGTCTGATCGCTTCGGCCATCTTGCTTGGAGTGGCCTCCATGAGCACCACATCGGCGGCCTCGATGGCCGCATCCAGGCCACTGGCACCGCCCATGGCCACGCCGATATCCGCACGGGTCAGCACCGGGGCGTCGTTCAGCCCATCGCCGACGAAAACAACTCGCGAACCGGAGCGGCTCTTTTCCAGAAACCGTTCCACGACACCGACCTTGTCCTGGGGCAACAGGCGGGCGTGAACCTGATCCAGACCCAAGCCTTGGGCCACATCCCAGGCCGTGGCCTCAGCGTCGCCGGTGAGCATATGCTGTTCGCGCACCCCGGCCTCACGGAGACGGGTAATCGCTGCGGCGCTGTCACGGCGCACTGTATCTGTGATGACAAGCGTTCCGGCATAGTCACCGTCAATGGCGACATGCAGCCGCGTGCCGGAACCCCGGCGCCGGGGTTCCGGGATCGCAATCCCTTTGCCAGCCAGGAGTTGGTTCCGGCCGACCACCACCAAAGAGGCATTGACCCGGGCCTGGACGCCGAGACCGGAATGCTCCTCATAGGTGGTGACCGCCTCTTCATTGAGCTGCCCCGCATAGGCCTCGCGCACCGCCACAGCGACCGGATGACTGGAATGCATCTCGGCCAGGGCTGCATACTCCAGCACCGCCTCCCGGCTCCAGCCCTTCTCGGTCAGAATCTCTGAAACCGCAAAGGCTCCGCTCGTCAGGGTCCCGGTCTTGTCCCACAAAATCGTCTGCACCCGGGACAAACCCTCCAGAAAATTGGCCCCCTTGATGAGGATACCGCGCCGGGACGCCGCCCCAATTCCGGCAAAAAAGGTCAAGGGAATGGACAGGACCAGAGCGCAGGGGCAGGAAACGACCAGAAAAATCAATCCCCGATAGATCCACTCACTGAAGGACAAAGGAGCGGCAAACCAGCTCGCGGCCAGCGGCAGGCGGGAGAGCAGCGGGGGGGCCAAGGCCACCGCCAGAGCAGCACAAACCACAATCGGGGTATAATACCGCGCGAACACCGTTATGAACTGCTCGATCTCCGCCTTTTTCTGCCCCGCTCCCTGCACCAGTTCCAGGATCCGGGCCACAGTGGACTGGTGTGCGGCCCGAATCACCCGGACATGGAGCACACCGGACTGGTTGACCATCCCGGCGAGCACCGATTCTCCCGGCTCGACGAAACGCGGCAGAGGCTCTCCGGTCAGATCTGCGGTGTCCAAGGAGGCCGACCCTTCAGCCACTTCGCCATCGAGAGGGACCCGTTCTCCCGGACGGACCCGGATCAATTCCCCCACCTGAACAGAAGCGGGGTCGACCTGCACAAAGCTGCCCTCACGCTGAACAGCGGCGACATCCGGACGCAGAGCGAGTAGCCCCTGGATAGAGCGGCGCGAGGAATCCACGGCCGCATCCTGCAGGGCCTCGCCGATGCGGTAGAAAAGCATCACGCCCACAGCCTCGCCGTAGGCCCCGATGCCAATGGCTCCCAGCGTCGCCAGACTCATGAGAAACAATTCGTCAAAGATTTTTCCCTGCCGGATATTGCGCCAGGTGGCCGCCAGGATCTCCCGGCCAATCCAGACATAGCTGCCCAACAAGGCGACCACCCAGAGCCAGTCTGGCTCGAGATGGGCCAGCCGCGCGGTGAGGGCAACCGCAAAAACTGCTGCTGCGGGCAGGATCTGCCGCAGTTCCTGGCGCAATCCCTCTTTTTCAGGGCCGCTTGCACCGCAATGACTGCAACCACAGGAGGCCCCAGTGGGGCACGCTTCTTCAATATTGTGCATACCGTTTCCTTGACTGCCTTTCTCTTGCTTTGCCAGCTTTTGAGGGCTGTTGTATTCGTTTCACCTGTTTTCCGACCGAGCCCCCTACCGGCCCCTCCCTTCCGGGCGGAGCGGTCAAATAGGTCAGCCGGCTTGACGGCCTGCCGACGCTCTCGAGCACGACTTATTCACGCACATGGTCCATTATTCACGCACATGGTCCAGGGCCTGCTGAAACAGCGTCCGCACATGGTCGTCGTTGAGACGGTAAAAAGCCATCTTGCCTTCCTTGCGATAGGCCACCAGCCGAGCCGCCCTGAGGACCCGGAGTTGATGCGAGACCGCAGAAACACTCATTCCCAGAACACGACTGAGATCGCAGACGCACAATTCGGCCTGGCTGAGTGAATACAAAATCTTGACCCGGGTCGCGTCGCCCAGAACCTTGAACAACTCCGCCACCTCACCGAGTTCAGCGGCGCCGACCATTGCGGCGGCCACAGTCTTGATGGTCTCCGGGTGTTCCTGGAATACTTCGCATTCGGTCTGCTTGTCTTTGCTCATGAGCCGCCCTGTTTTTTTATTGCAACGCTTGATCAATTGTTCAATTAATAAACCCTACCGCTCCTGTCAATCCGTTTCCCGCTCGAGGTGCTGGCTGCCTTCAGGCTAAAGAGCGGCCACGGCGCAGCATCCGAAACCCGGAACCAAAGGCCTGCTGGGCGACGCCGATAACCACGAAGGCGTTGGGATCCGCATCTGCGACCACATCCTTGAGCGCCCGCACCTGAGAGCGGCTCACTGTACAATAGAGCATGGTGTGGGCGGCGTCGGTGTACCCGCCGGTCACCGTCCACTGGGTCACGCCGCGGTCCAATCCGTGCATGAGCGCCCGCCGCAATTCCTGCGGGGCGTCGGTGATGATCAGGGCCGTTCTGACGTGGCTTGTCCCTTCCAGGACGAAATCAGAAGCAAACCCCGAAAAAAACAGCGAGATAAGCGCCAGTAAGGCAAGTTCCCAGCCAAAGACCAGGCCGGCAAGGAAAATGATGGCCCCGTCGGTGAACAGGTAAGATTGGCCAAGAGGGAAACCGGTCTTGATCTGCAGTATGCGCCCCGGGATGCTGGTGCCTCCGATACTCCCGCCGGCCCGGAAAATGATCCCCGTACCCAGACCGAATACAATCCCGGCGTAGAGGGCATTGAGCAACAAATCTTCGGTAACGGGATACGTTTCCAGGGCTGTGGGCAACCACTCGGTGAAAATATTGGTCGCCATGGAGAACACGAGCACAGCGAGCACGGTCGAGACAAGAAAACGCATCCGTCCCAGATAGAAATACCCCAGGACAAGCAGGGGGACATTCATGGCCAGGATCTGGGTGCCTTCGGACCAGCCTGTGAAGCGGTTCAAAACGATCGCCAGACCGCTGACCCCGCCCGCTGCCAAATCCACAGGGACCTGAAACAGGCTGAAGCCAAAAGCGACCAGGGTTGCCCCCAGGGCGATCATGGTCTGACGGGCGCAAAACCGCCAGACATCCTTTCCGGAAATTCCCTTTTTGAACAATTGACGCATCGACGCGGCTCCTTGAGCGGATGTCACTGCCGGCCAACCCGGCCGAGAAAAAACGGATACCGGCCGTATGCGGACCGGTTCGGGATGGTTGTGCCTGGACGAGCCGGAACTCGCAAGGCCGTTCACCGTGGTTTTACTCCTCTCTATGTCTCTGCTGTCCGGCCACCGGCGATTGAACTCTTGCCATCCCCGTTTTGCGCCTTAATTGCACTATATGCTCAAAAAAAACGAATGGAGGGTCCCTGTATGAAGACGCTTCTTTTTGCTTTTGTGTTGATTATAGCCGGAGCGGGCCAGCTGCACGCCTCCAAGAACTCGGCCACGGCCTATTTCGCTGGCGGGTGCTTCTGGTGCGTCGAAGCCGACCTGGAAAAGCGCCCAGGCGTCAAGGAGGTGGTTTCCGGCTATAGTGGTGGCGAGGAGCCCGACCCGAGCTACGAAGAGGTCGCCTCCGGACAGACCGGGCACCGCGAGAGCGTCAAGGTTATCTACGACCCCGAAATTGTGTCGTATACAACGCTTCTGGATCACTTTTGGCGCAGCATCGACCCCACCGATCCCGGGGGGTCGTTTGGCGACCGCGGTCACCAGTATACCTCGGCGGTGTATTATCAAAACGAGGACGAACGCCAGGCCGCGGAAGACTCCAAAGCCCGCCTGGACGCCTCCGGCCGTTTCGACGCCCCGGTGGTCACGGCCATTGAGCCCTTCACCGGATTTTTCCCTGCCGAGGAGTACCATCAGGACTATTACCAGACCCATGCCGTACGGTATACAACCTACCGCTTCTTTTCCGGCCGGGATCGGTTTCTGGAAAGCCATTGGCCAAAGAACCAGGATTCGGCGAACAAAGGCCCCCGATCCGCTGACAACTCCTCCCGCGAGGACTTGCAAAGCCGTCTGAGCCCGATCCAATTCGAGGTCACCCAGAATGACGGCACCGAGCCCGCCTTTGACAACGCCTATTGGAACAATAAGCAGCCCGGCATCTACGTTGATGTGGTTTCCGGCGAACCGCTTTTCTCTTCCACCGACAAATTTGATTCCGGCACCGGCTGGCCAAGCTTCACCAAACCTCTGGAACCGGAGAACATCATCGAGCGCGAAGACCGCAAACTATTCATGGTCCGCACCGAAGTCCGTTCGCGCCAGGGAGATTCCCATCTGGGCCATGTCTTTGCGGACGGCCCCGAACCCACGGGACTGCGCTATTGCATCAATTCCGCCGCCCTGCGGTTCATCCCGGCCGACGATCTGGCAAGCGAAGGGTATGCACGCTACGAGGACCTCTTTCAGGAGTAACTCCACTACCCGACCGTATTGCAAACGGGCCGCTTCCTGTGCGGAAGCGGCCCGTTTGACGCCTGTCCCCAACTCCCACTTACTGCCCGCTTGAAACGTTCAAAAGGGGCAACGGGTCCACCAATTGGCCAAGCAGACTGAGCCCGAAATGGAGATGGGCCCCGGTCACCCGGCCCGTGGCGCCGCACCGGCCCAACACCGCTCCCCGACCAACGCGTTCGCCCTCCTGAACCCTGGCCCCGCGAAGATGGAAATACATGCTGACCATGCCCCAGCCGTGATCGACATAAACACTTTTTCCGGCAAAAAAATGGTCGCCGACCAGGGCCACCCGCCCTGCAGCGACACTGCGAACCGGCGTGCCGGCCGGCGCCCGGAAGTCCACTCCGCGATGGGGCGATCGCGGCTGCCCGTTGATCTCCCGGCGCAAGCCGTAGACCGAGCCCACCGCCTGGGGCACCGGGCGCTTGAGCGGCAAACGCCAGTGCTTGGCCGGGGAACTCCGTGAGAGGGCACGCATAACGCGGGCCTTTTCCCGGTAATGGCGGTCCAAGGCCGACTGACTCAGGTCGACCTGGGAGGACGGCAGCGAGAGCCGCTGCAAGGGGTATGCAGCCTCCGCCAGACGTACCCACCGGCGCACAACCACCTCTTGTCCGCCCCGCCTGGCCCGAACTTCGAGCGCATACTCTCCGGCTGAGGCCGATTTGACGTCGGAGCCCAACAGGCACTCGAATGACTCCGCCTTTTCACCACCCCCCACCGGCAAGTGCAGGACAGAACCAAGCCAGTGCACGCCGATTTCCGACAGGCCGGCCTCAGCGGTAATCTGGATCCGAAACGGCTTTCCAAGCGGCACCTCCTGAGGGGCGTTGACCGTCAATGCCATTGCCACCCCGGGAAACAGTCCCAGGACAACCAAACACACACTCCCGGCCCAGACCATCCGGCACAGCTGTTTCCCTTTCTGTAGGCCCATCTCGTCCTCCCTGGGATTGTCCCCGCAAAATTTTCCAGCCCCTGCCCGGTTTGCTAACACGCCGTGCACCATTGCGGGGCATGGTTCGTGGGACAGCTCCGGTCGCCCGAAGCGGCCCGGAATACCGGTCCTCATCAGACCCTATTCGCCATAATCCCGCGAGGTAAAGCGGTCGTCAGCGGTCAGGGTTTCGGCCTTTTCAGCGTTTTGGGCCAGCCAACCGGTGCGCACCTCCCCGGCCGGGACGTCAAAATCCGGGACAAACGGCTTGATATCGAGCACTGGAGTGCCGTCAAGCAGATCGACATCGGCGAGGTCCAGGCGCCCTGAATAAACCGCCAGGAGTCGCACCACGGAAAGACCGATCGGGTTGGGCCGGCGGGGGGCACGGGTGGCAAAAACGCCGTGAACCTCGGTATCCATGAATGGAACCACCTCCAGGTCATAGCCTTGGCTTAAGTGGCAATGGTAGAGGACAAAAATGTGGGAAAATCCGTCCAAATCCTTAACACCCGCTTGGAATTCGGGATTGATATCGATGTGCCCCCGGACCCCCTGGGCCCCGGTAGGCTGAATAGGCGCCCCCTCGCGGCTCGTATGCGGCGAGCGGACGGTCCCGATGGAGGTAAAACACATCTCAGCCATAGCGTCTCCTTGACTCGCCCCCAGTGGCTCGCAAGCCGGGTGGCGGCATAATTGTCTGTTTGATCCTCGAAGCTCGTTCTCCGCGAAACAAGTTGTAACAAATTTGTCCAAGACCGCATCCACCCGAAAAGTCAAATGCCATTTTTGACAAAAAAACCGCTCGCCCTGGGCCAGGGTCCTTCCAAATGCGAGGGATTTCCAGCCAAAATCCGGTTTTGGCACCTCTCTTGCCTCCGTGTATTCGAACACACTGAAGGAGGTATATCTATGAGTCCTGCTGACACCGGTTTTATTCTCATTTGTGCCGCCCTGGTCATGCTCATGACCCCAGGGCTGGCCCTGTTCTACGCGGGCATGACCCGCTCCAAAAACGTCCTCGGGACCCTGATGCAGAGCTTTATCGCCCTGGCCGTGGTCACCGTGGTCTGGATTGTGTGGGGCTATTCCCTGGCCTTTGGTTCGGACATTTTCATGCTCATCGGCGGATTTGATTTTCTGGGCCTGCGCAATGTGGGCATGGAGCCCAACCCGGATCTGGCCGGCAACATTCCCCACCTGGCGTTCATGATTTTCCAATGCATGTTCGCCATCATCACCCCGGCCCTGATCAGCGGCGCCTTTGCCGAGCGGATGCGCTTCAAGGGTTTTCTCGTCTTTACAATTTTGTGGTCCACGTTTGTCTACAGCCCGTTGTGCCATTGGGTCTGGGGCGGCGGATGGATGGGTGCCATGGGCGCCCTGGACTTTGCTGGCGGCGCTGTGGTGCACATGAGTTCAGGCAGCGCAGCACTGGCGGCCTGTCTCTTTCTTGGTCCCCGAAAAGGCTATGGGACCCGGTCGTTCATTCCCCACAATCTGCCCATGACCATCACCGGGGCGGCATTGCTTTGGTTCGGCTGGTTCGGTTTCAATGCCGGGAGCGCTCTGGCTGCGGACGGTCTCGCCGCCCACGCCTTTGTGACCACCCATATTGCTACGGCCGCGGCGGTGCTTGGCTGGCTGGTGGTCGAAACCCGGCACGCCGGCAAACCAACCACACTTGGCGCCGTCTCCGGAGCCATCGCCGGACTGGTGGCCATTACTCCGGCAGCGGGCTTCGTCGGTCCCATCGGCGCCCTGATCATTGGCTTTGTCGGCGGCATGGCCTGCTACGGCACCGTGTTGCTGAAAAAAGCCTTCGGGTACGACGATTCCCTTGATGTCGTCGGCATCCACGGCGCCGGGGGCGTCTGGGGTGCGCTGGCAACCGGCCTCTTCGCCCGTCTGAGCGTCAATCCTGGCGGAGCGAACGGTCTGTTTTTTGGCAATTTTTCCCAATTCTGGATCCAGTTGATTTCGGTTGTCGCTACCTGCGTCTTCGCCTTTGCCCTGACCTGGATCCTGCTGAAAATCACGGATAGGCTGGTCGGACTGCGTGTTTCCCCTGAAGAGGAGGAACAGGGTCTGGACATCAGCCAGCACAGCGAAACAGGGTACCAGTGGTAGACCGGCTATGCCGGCCTGCCCGAACAGACAACAGGCACTCGCACTGGAGGATATATGCGCAAAATAGAGATCATTACCAGACCGTTTAAACTCGATGAGGTCAAGCAGCGTCTGACCAAGCTCGGCATCCAGGGCATGACCGTCACCGAGGTCAAGGGGTTTGGTCGTCAGCGCGGCCACAAGGAGATCTACCGGGGAGCTGAATACCAGGTCGATTTCGTGGCCAAGGTCAAGATCGAAATCGTCGTCGATGACGGCCTGGTCGAGGAGATCGTCTCCACTGTCCAGGAAGGGGCCCGCACCGGCAAGGTTGGTGACGGCAAGATCTTCATCTCCCCTGTGGATAACGCCGTGCGAATCCGCACAGGAGAAAGCGGCGCAGAAGCTCTCTGATCCGGACAGCTATGGACATCCCCGACCTCGACGCCCCTTCCCGGGCCTGCTTGGCCCAATTTGACGCTGCTCGCGCTCGAAGGGCCGGAGCCACGGATCCGAGCCGTGCTCCGGCCTTTTGTCGCGAACTTTCAGCCTGGATCGACGGGTACTTCGAGGCCCGCATCGCTTCGATCTTCCCCGGCACCACGACTGCCGTGCTCGCCGTAGGGGGATATGGCCGCAGGGAACTCGGTCTGGCCTCGGACATCGACATCCTCTTGCTCTGTCCGCCGGACTCCCCCAAAGCCGCCGAAATCGCCGGGCCACTCCTTCATCCTCTCTGGGACGCGAAGCTCGACGTCGGCCATGCGGTGCGAACCCTGGAAGAATGTCTGGCTTGGGCCTCCAGCGATCCCAGCGTCTTCGCCGCCCTGCTCGACAGGCGGTATGTCGCCGGTCGCGAGGCACTGGCCAGAGAACTCGACACCCACCTCCTGGCCTTCACCCGGCGAAGGGGCCGGGAGGTGTTTGAATGGCTGCGGACCCAGCGCCTCGAACGTGCCGCCCTGCATGGAGACGCCAGCCAGGAACTCGAACCGGATTGCAAATACGGCCTCGGTGGATTGCGCGATTACCACCTCTGCCACTGGACCGGTCTGCTCTTCGAGGACTCCGAGATAGCCCTGCCTCCGGCCATCATTGAAGGGCGCGACTTTCTCCTGGCCGCCCGCAACGCCGTCACCCTGTGTGACGGCCGCCCCCGAGACACAATTCCGCTGGATCTTATTCCCCCGGTGGCCGAGGCCCTGGCCGGAAACGACATCCAAGAGGGAAATTCGCCAGTGGAGCGCTTCTATGCCCGCTTTCAGGACCATGCCGCACGCCTCAAACGCTACACCAACCATCTGGTGCTTCACGCCGCCGATCAATTCCCCTGCGCCGCTTCGGCCACATTGACCGGCGGCGGGCTGGAATTGCTGAAGGCAGACCTGGCCACAAAACGTCTGCCAAGCTGGCAGACCCAGGAGACCTTACGGCGTGACCCCCCGCAAACCGCAAAGCAGCGCCGAGATGGGGCGGACATCGTATTGGCCTGCCTGCAGGATCCCGACCCGCTGCCGCTGTTGGAAATACTCCACGAAACCGGCTTTCTCGCGGCCATTGTCCCCCCGTGGGCACAAGCGGCCCACACCTTTGCCCTGGATGGGAGCCATCGCTATCCCACGGGGTGGCACAGCCTGCACAGCGTGGGGGCATTGGCCGAACTCAGCCGCGGCGAGGCGACTGTGTTCGGCGATCCAGGGTATGAAACCCTTGCCAAAACCCCCGTTCTCAGACTCGCCGCGCTGGTCCATGACATTGGCAAAGGACGTTCCGATCATGCCCATGCCGGTGCCCGTCTTTTTCAACCTTTCCTGGACCTTTTTGCCTTGACAGAGAAAGAGAAACGGCTGCTTCGCTTTTTGATTGAAAACCACCTCCTCCTTTCCACCACCGCCACCCGCCGGGACCTCCAAGAAGAGGAAACCGTGCTGGCCTTCGCCAACCAGGTCGGGCATCCAGCGACCCTGCACGCCCTGCTTCTGCTGACCTGGGCCGACAGCCGGGCCAGTGGCTCCGCCGGTTGGACTCCATGGGTCGCCAGTCTGATCAATGAACTGGTGACCAAGACCAGTCGCCTGCTCGCCAGCGGCGAATTCGCCGACGGGCACCATGCCCGCCGCCTCAGCCGCATCCGCGACCAGCTCCGATCCCGGATGCCATGGCCGTGCTCGGCGGAACACAAGGAAACCCTCCTGCAACGTCTGGGCTCGCGCTACCTTCTGCAGCACGATATCGACAATGTTCTCGAACACCTGGACATGTACCGTGCCGCCACTGAAAAGGCCCTGCGGGGCCCTGTTGTGCGAGCCTGGCGCAGGCAGGGAGTGGACGGATGGCGCATCGACGCCCTGTGCCTCAAGGAGGATCGGCTTTTCTCGGCCCTGGCCGGCGTGCTGACCCGGCATCAGGTCAATATCCGGTCCGGGACGCTGCACCGCTGGTTGGACGGGACTATCGTCGTTTCCCTGCACACCGACGAACCTCCGGATCCGTTGTACCCGGAGAAGTATTGGCAACGGGTCCGGTCAGACCTGGAAGCGGTCTTTTCCGCCAGGCTGGCGCTCGAATACCAGCTCGCCCGGGTGGTGCCCAGATTTGAGACTCCCCCTGGCTGTGCGGTCCAACTTCGCCTCGACAATGCGGGCTCTGATTTTTTCACGGTCATTGAAATCGCGGCCCCGGATCAGGCGGGGCTGCTCTACCGTATCGTCCACGCCCTGGAGGAGCTCAAATTGGAAGTCGCCTGGGCCTCGGTGCACACCGTCAGCCACCATGTCACAGACACCTTCTATGTCCGGGACCAATGGGGAGAAAAACTCACCGCTGCCGAACAGGAACAGACGGTCCGGCAAGCATTATACCATTGCCTCAAACCCACTTGACAGCTCTGTCTTCATAATGCGTGTCACAAGCCCCGCTCAGGTGCGTTCTTTTCGACCACCTGGTCACTCAGACCTTCTTTCGCCCCATGTGTTGCGCCTGGTGCACATCGCAGGGGCCCAGGTCGTAGACCCGGATCTTGGTACTGCGGGGAAATTCCTGTTTGAGGACCTTTTTCAAAAATTTGCGCATTTCACTGTGCTCAATTTCCAGGGTATCGACAAAAAACCCGTCCTGACGCACGAAATACCGCTCCGACGTTTCCTTACGAAAGACAACCGAACGATTTCGCTTGTAGGTCCGGACATCGAGACAATGGCCAACCGGCAATTTGGCCAGCTTCTGCAAAAAAACAGACACAAACGTCGCTTTATCCAACATGGATCTCTCGTGCTCCTTTGTTCGCCAGGAAGCAGGATACATCCCCACTGCCCTCAGTGCGCCCCCGCAACCCAGTGGGCACCCAGAGGCAGCATGCGAGACGCCGACCGCCAACGACAAAAAGGGCCGCCTCCCTTAACGGAAAGCGGCCCAGAAAGGTGTCAATGAAGCGACGCCCTAGGGCAGCCACTTCTCGACTTTTTCAGGATTCTCACTGATCCACTTCTTGGCGGATTCGTAGGGATCCATGCCGTCCTGGTTCCAGACCATGACTTCGGCCATGTCTTCGGGAGCCCAGTAGAAGTTGTCCAGAAATTCGTAGACTTCAGGCATATCTTCTTTCAGCCCCTGGCGGACGATGGTCGAAATGAACTCTTCGCCGCCATAGACGCCCTTGGGGTCGTTCAAGTACTTGAGATCCCACTTGGCGAACTTCCAGTGCGGCGTCCAGCCGGTGACCACGACCCATTCTTTGTCTTCGATACGGTTTTTCAAAACCGCGGTCATGGTCGCGCCGCTGCCTTCCATGAGTTCGATGTTGTCCATGTTGTATTCTTCGACCGCCTCTTCAGTAGCCGACATGATGCCCGCACCGGGATCGATCCCGATGATCTGCTCGTCGAACTTCTCGGCATACTCGTTGATTTGATCGATAGAATCGATGCTCACATACTCAGGCACAACAAGACCGATACGGGTGCCTTCGAGGTTGGGACCGAGATCGACAACCTCGTCCTTGACCTTTTCCAGGTAATGGCCGTGGGTGGTGGGCAGCCAGGCGGCTACCAGTCCGTCCACGTCACCTGTGGCAGTCGCCTGCCACATGGCGGCACCACTTACCGGCGTGATTTCACATTCATAACCCATTTTTTCCTGCAAAACAGCTTGGACCACATTGGTCGAAGCGACCTCGGACGACCATTCCACATAGGCCAGTTCCACGGTGTCCTTGGCCATGGCAGTGCTTACTCCAGCCAGAATGAAAGCACTCAGTACCAAAGCGATAAGCGTCAGCTTTCTCACGGTAATCCTCCTTAGGTTTGGGGTGGGTATGCGAGAAACACGCCCTCGCGGCGCGAGGGCGTTTGCGCCAAAAGGGTATTACTCCCGTCTTTTGTTCCCGCCGCCGACCTGCTGCATGATGCGGTCCAGAATAATGGCGACGATCACGATGCCGATACCGGCCTCAAAGCCGCGCCCGGGTTCCAGGCGCTGAATGGCCTTCCAGACCTCACCGCCGAGCCCTTTGGCGCCAATCATGGCCGCGATAACAACCATGGACAGGGCGAGCATAATCGTCTGGTTGACTCCGGCCAGAATGGTCGGCGTGGCCAGCGGCAGCTGCAATTTGAACAGCTTCTGGGACTTGGTGGAGCCAAACGCGTCGGCGGCTTCAACCAATTCACCGGGCACTTGGCGAATTCCAAGTGAGGTCAGACGGATCGACGGCGGCATAGCGAAAATGACCGTCGAAAAGATGGCCGCGACCTTCCCGAGACCGAAAAACGGAATCGCCGGGATCAGGTACACAAAGGCCGGCATGGTCTGCATAAAGTCGAGAATCGGGGTCACAACCCGGAAGAAGGTCTGGTTCAAGGCGGCGAAGATACCCAGCGGCACCCCGATCATGACCGCAATCGCTGTGGCCACGAGAACCAAAGCGATGGTGCTCAGGGTCGGATCCCACAGCCCCATGTTCCAGACCAGACCGAGACCGAGGACGGTAAACAGGCCGATGCCACGTCGTTTACTGAGCCACCAGGCCAAGGCGGCGGCCAAGATAATAAACAGCCAGGGCGGCAAGAGCCCCATGCCCCCGACGAGAACATCGAGCCCGGTCTCGACCACCCGGGTAAAGGCCTTGGTTGCAAATGAAAAGTTGTCAGCCAGAAAATCAATTGTGGCTTCTATAACGTCACCTACTGGTATCTTCCATGCCATGGGTTGAACTCCCTTATCGTTATCGTCTGGACGCGCCTGGGTGGAGCGTCGCTATAAGTCAGATGCGGTCTTGCTGCGGCTCTCAGCGGTTGCGCCAGCTTACTCCACCACACCGCGGTCTGAAAGGGCCGCCAGAATCGTTCCCCGGACAATCACGCCGCGCAGACGCTTCTCTTCATCAACAACGGCCAACGGATAGGGGATTTCGCTGAGTTCAGCGAACAGCTCATGGGCGGGCACGTCCGTGGCCACCGTTTTAACATCGCGGATGAGGATATTTTCCAGCGTCTTATCACCGTTTTCAACCGCCTTGGCGGCCTCTTCAGCCATGACCACGCCGACGATATGGTTGCTGTCTTCCACAACAAAGATTGAGGAAATGCCGGCCTTGCGCATTTTCCGCAGCGCGGCCCGCGGGCCGTCGGTGCGCCAATTGGCCAGGGCTTCGGAGTGCTTCATGACCGTTTCAGCGGTGAGGACCTTGGACATGTCGACGTCTTCAACAAACTTGGCCACATACTCATCCGCCGGTTTGGTCAGAATTTCCTCGGCCGTGCCTTCCTGAACCACGTAGCCGTCTTTCATGAGGATGATCCGGTCACCGAGTTTAAGGGCTTCGTCCAGATCGTGACTGATAAAGACAATGGTCTTCTGCATCCGGCTCTGCAGCTCAATCAGCTCATCCTGCATGTCCCGGCGGATCAGCGGGTCCAAAGCGGAAAAAGCTTCGTCCATAAGCATGATATCCGAGTCCAGGGCCAGGGCGCGGGCCAGACCGACACGTTGCTGCATCCCGCCACTGAGCTGGGACGGATAGGAATCGCCCCAACCCTTCAGGCCGACCTGCTCCAGGGCTTCCTGGCTCCGGCGCTTGCGTTCTTCCATCTCCACGCCCTGGATTTCCAGACCGTAGCCCACGTTTTGCAGGACGGTGCGATGGGGGAAGAGGGCGAAGTTCTGAAAGACCATCCCGAAGTGCTTTAAACGCATTTTGCGCAGGCCGTCCTCGTCGAGCTGGGTGATTTCGTCCCCGCCGACGTAAATCTTACCGGCCGTGGGCTCAATCAAACGGTTGATACACCGGACCAGGGTCGATTTTCCACTTCCGGAAAGGCCCATGATGACGAGGATCTCGCCTTCCTTGACCTCAAAGGAAACATTGTTGACCCCAACACTGAGCTTGTACTCCTCCATGACCTCTTCTTTGCCTTTGCCCTGTTGGAGCGGCTCAATGCCTCGTTCGGGATGGGGCCCGAAAATCTTGTACACATTTTCAACTTTAATCTTTGTCTCAGCCATATTGTCCCTCGTTTCGCTAAGGTGCTCTCCTTAAGGACTAAGCGCAGAACTCGGCAGTCGTGTCAAGCGATATCACTCTCCGGTAACCCGTCTGCTGCGCTAACCTCTCGCCGTGTTTGGTTAAAAATTATATGGTTAAAATACGAATTATTGGAAAAAAAATCCTGCCCCATCGGACTGCTGAACCAAGCTGGTCACAAGCCTGAATGGTGGTGGTACAGTGGCTGGAAAATCCCAAAAAAGGCAGGGGTGGTATACGAATCCGTCCGGAGGATCTCGCTGTGGGGCAGCGCTCCCGGAGCGGCCGGATGCTGTGAGGAGATGTGGGGTCGTCTGCGCTGGAAAGCGTAATGACTACTCATAGATAGAACACGCGTTAAACGGCCGCGGATGCCGGATTTTCGGCCCCGGATCGATTCGTGGGCCGCGAAAACAAAGACATATTTATAGACTTACAGCAAGGATGTCAAGGGCTATTGACATTTTGACATTTTTATGTATCTTTCGTCCAACACATAACGCCGGAACGAACGAGGTGGACAGGTGTCGGAGAAAGAACAAGTCCCTACAAAACAGCTTACCCTTCGGTTGCCTCTTGATACACATCGCAAGCTCAAGATTTTGTCGGCCTGCACCGGCAAAAGCATGAAAACCCTCTTGGTCGAGTGCATCAATGACAAACTCCAGGAATGCCTGGAGCAAGAACTTTCAGACCATCCTTTGCGGAGGTAGGTATGCCCTTGTTTGAATATATCTGCCGCGATTGCGGACAGGAATTCGAAGAGATGGCCCCGTCCAGCGACGACAGCAAGGTCCGCTGCCCTGCCTGTCAAAGCGAGAACATCCAGAGACAGATGTCGGCCGTGCGGTGTCAGTCCGGCTCTCCGGGCGGTCAGCCGGGGACAGGATGCGCTCCGGCCGGGGGCTTTTCCTGAGCCTGATTTCGCGTTTCCGTGCGAAACGCCGACGTGATTCGCATCACACAAAGCGCCGCTGCTTTCACAGCGGCGCTTTGTGTATGACCCCCCGACCCGTTCTCGCGGACCACAAATCCATTCGGCCTTGCTCAAGAATTTTCCGACTGACCGTGCGGACGGTACCAACCCGCCAGCCGCGCCGGAGAAACACCGCAGAAATACGCCAAGCGCAAACTCCAATTGCGCAGCGTGCCCCGCACGATCCCCTCTTTCTCCCACCGTCGCGGCGAGGTCCGGACGCCCGGATGCACAATGGCGATCCGTGTCTTCCCCCGCCGTAAACGGCGCATCAATTCCAGATCTTCCATCAAGGCAATCTCGGGGAACCCCCCGAAGCGAAAAAACGTTTCCCGGCGGAAAAACAACCCCTGGTCGCCGTAAGGCACACGCGTCCATCGGGAGCGAAGCGAGGCGACGGCCGCGACAACCCGAAGCCCCAGCCTCGCAGAATCCACGCCAAGATCAAAGGCCCCCGCCTCGGCCGTCCCCCCCAGCGCCTCTCCTAAGGCGTACAATCCCAGATGGGGCAGCCGCGTATCCGCGTGCAAAAAGAGCAACCGCTCTGCCCTGGCCAGCCCGGCCCCGGCATTGCATTGCCGGGCCCGTCCCGCCGGGGCGCGAACTCCGCGCACCCCTGCCACGTGCAGGGCCTTTAACGTATCCGCCTCTGGGGCGCCGTCCACGACAAGGACCTCTATTTCCCCTGGCGCCGGCAAGGAAAAGACATGGCGACAGACGGCATTGATCCCGCCGGCCTCATGGAAGGCGGGGATCACCACACTGCAAAATACGTTACTCACGCCTGCTCCTTAAAAAAAGGGATTGCTCGGTCTCCTCCAGCCACTCCAGAAGAAGTTCGATGCCCCGCATTATGGTCACTCGGCTTGCATCCGCCCCGAGCTGAATGTATGATTGATGCTATGAATCCATTAAAAATCGCGCCCCAAACCCACTCCCGGAATTGAGCTTCGGCCTGGAAATCCTTGCAACGCCCCTCAAAAGCATCGCCCTTTCCCACGCATTGCCTGGAGAGGCAACCGGGCGTCGCCTGTGCACCCACATTCGATTCCCAGTCTGCACGCCCCATTCCGGAAGCGATCCAGAAATCCAGGTTCCCCCAATTTGCCAGCGAGCCGTTCATGTCCACCATTCCCCCCAATCCTAAGCTCTATTCCCGAGAAGCCGCCCGTATTCTGCGCCACAGCGACTGGAAGGGCCAACACATCGTTTTCACCAACGGGTGCTTCGACCTGCTCCACCCCGGTCATGTCGACTATCTCCAGCGCGCCCGGGCCCTCGGGAGCTTTCTTTGCGTCGGTCTCAACAGCGACGCCTCGGTCGCCCGCCTCAAAGGAGTCTCCCGGCCGGTGGTGGCCGAAGCGGCGCGCGCCTTTGTCCTTGCCGGCCTTGCTTGCGTCGACGCCGTCGTGGTCTTCGACGAGGACACCCCTTACGAATTGATCTGTGCCGTCCAGCCGCACACCCTGGTCAAGGGTGGGGATTGGAGTGTCGAAGCCATTGTCGGGCGCGATATCGTTGAACAGGCCGGGGGAGAGGTCCTGAGTCTGCCGGTTTTAGCCGGGTACTCGACCAGCGCCCTCATCCAACGCATCCAGCAGGACCGAGCATGAGCCAACACACCCCGATCTGGCAACGCCGCCGCCTGACCTATTGCCTGGACATCCTGTTGCCATTGTTGCGCGAAGCCGGGGAAATCGTCCAGGAGCAGGAGGCCCGGGTCCGCCGCCACGCCGAGGACAAACATATTTCCGGCAAGGATCCCGCCGGGTTCGATCTGCTTTTGGAACTCGGTTTACAACGGCACGTCTTGCCCGAATCCGGTCCAAGCACGGTCACAGAAGAAGTGGTGCTCCAGACAGTGGGGAACTGTTTCGGCCTCAGCCTGATCCGGGTCGACTATCTCGACCTCGACCTTGAGGTCAGCACGAAAACGATCTCTGAGAGCTTCGCCCGCAGTCACCAGATCGTGCCTCTGCGCATCGAAGACGGCCGTCTCACCCTTTTGGCCTTCAACCCCTTTCAACCCGATCTCTGGGCTGACATGCAGCGGGTCACCGGCCTGCCCTACACCGTCTATCTTGGCACCCGCGCGGATATCCACCGCCTGATCGACGATTTCTTTCGTTTTCGGCTGGCCATCCAGGCCGCGTCCGAAGAATTCGGCGACGGCCTCGATATTTCTAATCTTGAAGGGCGGGTCGATGTCGGCAGCAAGGGCCCCCCAGGCCAGCGCAGCCATAAACACATTATCCAGGCCGTGGACTACCTCTTGCAATCGGCCCTGCGCGAGCGGGCCAGCGATATCCACCTGGAGCCCAAACGGGACCACTCCCTGGTCCGATTCCGCATCGACGGTGTCCTGCACCCGTTGTACCGCTTGCCGCTGACCGTTCACCGGGCCATGGTCAGCCGGATCAAAGGGCTGAGCCGCCTGGACATCTCCGAAAAACGGCGCCCCCAGGACGGGCGGGTCCAATTGGTCCTGGAGCACAAGCCGACTGATGTCCGGGTCTCCACCCTGCCGGTGGCGTTCGGCGAAAAAATGGTCCTGCGTCTTTTGTCCAGTCACGCCGATCTGCCGGCACCTGATCAGTTGGGGATGGACGCAGACCAGTTTAGCCTCTTTGAACGTTTTCTCGCCCGGACCCACGGATTGCTCCTGGTGACCGGGCCAACCGGCAGCGGCAAATCGACCACCTTGTATTCTGCGCTCCACAGCCTGAGTTCGCCGCTGGTCAATGTGGTCACCGTAGAAGATCCCATAGAAATGGTCATGGACGATTTCAATCAGATTGGCCTGCAACCGCAGATCGGTTTTGGATTTGCCGCCACGTTGCGCCACATCCTCCGCCAGGATCCGGACCTGATCATGGTCGGGGAAATGCGGGATCTGGAGACCGCGGAACAGGCCGTGCAAGCTGCACTCACCGGCCACCTCGTCTTCTCCACCCTGCACACCAATGACGCCGCCTCGAGCCTGACCCGACTTGTCGATCTCGGACTCCCCGAATACCTTATCAATGCCGCTTTGGTGGGTATCATTGCCCAACGCCTTGTGCGTCGCATTTGCCCGTATTGCAAACGCGAACACCGTCTCTCCTCGCAGACCCTGCAGCATTGGGGACTTTCCCAGTGGGCGAATGACCCGCCCCGGCTCTGGGAAGGCAAAGGATGCGACGCCTGCCGTTTTACTGGGTACCTGGGACGGATCGGGATCTTTGAGATCCTCCCCTTTACCGCTTCGTTGCAGGAGGCTATGCGGACGGGAGCGGATGTGGAAGACCTGCGCGGCATAGTCCAACGCGAGGGATTGACGACCCTTCTCGATTCAGGATTACAACGCGCCTTGAAGGGAGAAACCACGGTCCAGGAAGTGCTTCGGGTCACCGGGACCCGCACTGTCTAACCAACCCCGTGCCCCCGCTGGGTTTCACGGTCAGCTTGGTAAAGGAGCCGCCTATGACGCTATGGGGACAGGAAACCGTCTTGCCGGCCCTTGTCCGCCAAGGCCGGGGCGAAAAAAACGATTTGCTGCCGCGTTGTACGGCCTGGGGCAACCACGGACTTCTGGTCCACGGCGCCTCTTTGCGCGAGAACGGGGGGCTGGAGGCCCTGCAGGACTCCTGTCCGAGCGGGGTGCAGGTCAGGTATTGGGAACACGCCGGGGGTGAACCCACTGTCGAGCAGGTCGACGATCTGCGCGAAGCCGCCCACGATCACGGCGCGACCTGGATTGCCGCCGTCGGCGGCGGTAGCGTCCTTGATCTGGGCAAGGCCTGCGCCGGTTTGGCCTTGGCCCCTCAACCGACGGCTGCCTACCACGCCGCCGGGCCGCCCGAGACTCCGGCCCTGCCCTTTGCCGCTGTGCCGACCACAGCCGGGACCGGATCTGAGGCCACGAAGGTCGCGGTGCTGACCAATCCGCTGACAGGGGTCAAAAAAGCGCTCAGACGGCAAGAGATGTTGGCCCGACTGGTGATTCTCGACGCCGACTGTCTCAAGGGAGCGCCGGCGGAAAGTATGCGCAATGCCGGATTTGACGCCCTGACCCAGGCCCTGGAATCGCTCATGAGCACCGGCGCGACCTGGTTCACCACCCAATTGGCCGGGCAGGGCCTTGCCCTGTTGGCAGAATCCCTGGAAGCAGCCCTGGCTGACACCGGATCCGAAGCCGCTGAACAGCTGCTGCTGGGGAGCTTTCTGACCGGGATGGCCTTTGCCAATTCCCGACTCGGGGTCGTCCACGGGCTGGCACATCCGTTAGGAGCCCGTTTTTCCATTCCCCACGGCCACGTCTGCGGATTGTGCTTGCCCCTGGCGCTGGAATTCAACCGTGAGGCCGCGCCAAAGGGCCTGCAAACCGCCAAAGAGGCCCTTGGGGGAAAAGATGCCCTCGCTTTTGTCCGCGCCCTGGCCGACCGCCTGACTCTCGACAACCCCTTGCAAGGGAAAACCATTTCCGACGCCGGGCCCTTTATTAACGAAGTTCTGGCCTCAGGCTCCACGGCCCACAATCCTCGTCCCGTGAGCGCGGAGGACGTGCGCTTTCTCGTCAGGGCCCTCGGCTTGACAATAAACGGCTGACGATAAATGTATCCCGGACCAAACGACCGCCTGGGACCCTTGCGGAACAGTCCCGCTATGCTCACAAAGTGCAAAGGAGCTACCTATGCCCGCACGCTTACTCCATATTTTTCGCAATACCCCCCTGGGCCGGGAGACCTTCTTGGAGTCACTGTACTTCTGTGACCAACTCTCATTGGAGCCCCAGGTCTACATCCCGTCGACGACAAAATTTCTCATGTATTTCGAGCATGATGCCGTCCAGGTCGATCTGGACGGCTCCTATCTCAACTCGCCCGGCACAGCCCAGCGCCACGCCCGGGAACTGCTTGAGAACATGGATATGGAAGCGCATTTCGTCGACCCGAAGCAGTTCACCGCCTCCACGCTGCCCGATCTTTCCACCTCTTACGAATTCATGTGCTGCCCTCGCAGCATCAGCGATCTGAGTTCAAAAATCGGTCTCGGGCACATCGGGGCCAAGGTCCGGCGAATTCTGCACAACTCCCGGTTTCCTGTGCTCATCCCCAGCGCTGTCTACAAGCCGTGGAACAACATCACCGTCTTATTCGGCGGCTCCCAGAATGCGGTCAAATCCCTGCGCCTGGGGCTCGCTGTCGGACGCCGAACCGGGTTGCCAGTGGATGTCTTTACGTATGGCCCGGGTCGCTCCCGGGAAGACTACCGGCAGGTCCTGGAACAACGTGGCCTGCTCCAGACTGTGGAGAGGCAGATCCGCTCCTGGAACTTTTACGACTCCGGAAAATTCCAGGAAAACCTCTGGGAAATCCCCCACGACGCTCTGCTCGTCCTCGGTGCCTACGGACACGGCGTGATCCGGGACCTGCTGTTTGGCAGCACCATGGAGGCCGTCCAGACCACGATGCCCAACAACATGCTCATCGCCGGACCCCATTTTCGGATGCCGCTGTAAAAACGCTTTCAAAACACCACCCCGGCTCTCTGGCTGCCTGTTACATCACCTTCTCTCGCAGCCCATTCAAAACCCCCTGAAGACGCCGGAAACACGTGCCTAAGGGAGTTTTCCCCTGCAATTGCCTTTCGCTTGGGGGCAGGAAGCGATTGCACTCAAATACCGCTTGACGTGCCTTGGGAGAGGTTCCGCGGCCCTGCCAACGATTCCGGCGGCCTATTCCGGCTCCCCCTCGTCCGGTTCTGGGGCCGAGGCGGCCGCATCCATACTTTCCTCCAGGGCCTGGTCGACCTCCCTGGGTTCGAAACTGTCCCCAAATGCGGCTCCCATACGTTTGAGGGTCCGGGCCAGCGCGACCGGGTCCTCCTCATCAAGGCCGGCCCATTGAGCGGGATCTTCAAGCCGCTCCGTGCGGGTCTGCTCCGAGAGCACCACCCGGCTCCGAGACATCAAACGGCGCATCCCGCCGTGTCCGCAATCCGGACAGGGGACATCGGCCGCAGCTGAGGCGCGGGTGGTGACCACTTCATGCACCCGGCGGCACTGCTGACAGAAATATTCATAAATCGGCATACACATCCCTTTTCAAACCGGCATCGCCGGGCGTACCTTGCTAGGCATCCGGAATTTTGGCACCTGCAAAGAAAACATTCGGGCCGTGTCCCGGGATCGGCACCGTCTGCCGAGCCACAGGCCCCTGGGCCATGAATTCAGGGCTCTTCGTCACAGGGCATGGAATTTCAGACGCAAGAGTTTGCCGTCTCTTCTGTGTGCTTCGAGCGAAAGGCCCGCACATTTTCTTGGTCCCGCCAAAAGGGGGAAACCGGACCGCGAACTGAATGCTCCCAGGCGGATTCCGATGCAACAAGGGCCATCTTCGACACCTGGAGTTCTGCTTTACTTGAGAGTCCGGAGGGGGCAAGGATCCCCCTTTGGCGGGATTGAGAAAATACCGGGCCGAAAGTGGGCACACAGAAGAGACGGCAAACTCCAAAAATTCACAGGATCCGTCAAAGAACCGAATTCAGGAAACACGAGAGGAAAATTGTCATGGAATTTTTGCCCATCGCACGGGCGCTTATCAGTGTCACTGACAAAAGCTCGATCATTGAGTTCGGCAGCGCCCTGCACCAGGCCGGGGTCGAATTGGTTTCCACGGGGGGAACCATGCGCCAGCTGACCCAAGCGGGGCTCCCGGTGCGCTCCGTCAACGAAATCACGGGATTCCCCGAAATTCTCGGCGGACGGGTCAAAACCCTGCACCCCAACGTCCACGCCGGCGTTCTGGCCGATAAGGACAATCCCGAGCACATGCAGACCCTGCAGGACCATCACATCGCCCCTTTTGATCTCATTTGTGTCAATCTCTACGATTTCGGCAAGGCCGTGGCCCAGAACCAGTCCGTGCGCGAAGCGGTGGAAGAGATCGATATCGGCGGACCGACCCTGCTCCGGGCGGCGGCCAAAAACTTCCATTCCGTCTGCGTCGTGCCCGGTCCGCATTGGTATCCGCGTATCCGCCAGGAAATTCAGGACAACAACGGCACTGTGGGCATGAGTATCCGGCAGCAATGCGCCGCCGAAACCTTTGCCCAGGTCTCGCGCTACGACGCGATGATCGCCGACTATCTCCGCCCCGTCCAGGAGCAATAACCTCCGAAAGTGAGCAAAGGAGCAGCCCCCATCGCCGCCAAAGTACGAGGTTCCACGTCAGGGCTCAAGCCCAGCCAGCTCAAAAAGCTCCAACGTCTCGCCCAGCGCCGGTATCCAAGCCAGGGGGGACTCAGCCGCGAACAGGTCCGCGAAGTCGCCGGTTTGACCCACGAGGTCGGCCGCCAATTGGGGTTGTTGATCGACCGCCAAGGCCGGCTGGAAATGGTCGTCGTCGGCGAGCCCGGACGCATCGTCATTCCCGAACTCGGCCGGCAGCGGCAACATTCCGGGCGCTTGCGCGGTTTACGGTTGGTCCACACCCATCTGGGCCAGGAAGGGCTCTCTGAGGAAGACCTCATGGATATGGTCTTCCTGCGCCTGGACTCCATCACGGTTCTGGAGGTCGATTCGCACGGCACCCCCGGGCACATGCAATGGGCCCACCTTCTGCCGGCCAACGCCGACGCCAAACCCTACACCGTTTCCAAACGGCAACCGTGGGACCGGGTGGACATCGACTTCAACGCCCAGGCCGAAGCCCTGGAAGAGGAGTTGGCCCGGCGCCAGGAAGGCATCGCTTTACAAGCCCGGGAAAACACCACGCTTCTGGTCAGTGTCGGCACCAAGCCCAGGGCCCGTCTGGAGGCCGAACTCGACGAACTGGACGATTTGGCCCAGACCGCCGGTCTCCATGTGGCCGGACGACTGGTCCAACGAGTGGCCCGCCTGAATCCGAAATTCATCCTCGGTCGCGGCAAACTTGCCGAACTCGAAGTCAAAGCGCTCCAGGCCAACGCCGGAATCATCATCTTCGACGGAGAACTCAGCCCCAGCCAGATGCGCAACCTGGCCCAGGTCACCGAACGCAAGGTCCTGGACCGCACCCAACTCATCCTGGACATTTTCGCCCAGCACGCCACCAGCCGTGCCGGCAAACTCCAGGTGGAAATGGCCCAGCTCAAATACACCTTGCCGCGCTTGGTGGGACAAAACAGGGCCCTGAGTCGCCTGGCCGGCGGCATCGGGGGTCGGGGACCGGGGGAAACGAAACTCGAACTGGACCGGCGCAAAGTCCGCGAACGGATCACCCGCATCCGCAAGGAACTGGACAAGGTCCGCAAACACCGCGCTCACACCCGCTCCCGTCGCTCCGACGCCGGCGTGCCCATTGTCGCCCTGGTGGGCTACACCAACGCCGGCAAGTCCACCCTGCTCAACACCATCACCCACAGCCAGGTTGTGGCCGAGGACAAGCTCTTCGCCACCCTGGACCCCACCAGCCGCCGCATCCGCTTTCCCCAGGATCGCGAAGTGGTCCTCACAGATACGGTTGGATTTATCCGCGAGTTGCCCGAAGACCTGCGCGAAGCCTTCCTGGCCACCCTGGAAGAACTCGAAGAGGCCGATGTCCTGATCCAGGTCGCCGACGCCGGTCACCCGGAACTCGAAGAACAGGTCGCTGCCGTGGACGCCATTCTCCAGGACATGGGCCTCGAGGACATCCCCCGTCTGCTGGCGCTGAACAAATGGGACACCCTGGAACCTGAGGCCCGCCAGCGCGTCCTGAATATCTTTCCCCACGGCCTGCCGACCACCGCTCTGGACAAAGGCGGCCTCGAGGATCTGGTCCAAGCCATACTCAAACGGCTTCCGGCCTAGCTGGCCGTTGAAAACCTCCCAATGGCTGACAGTTGCAAAACGTTCAAACTTGGACCTACGGACAAGTACCCTGCGACCTTGAACGTTTTCGCGCCTCGTTCTTGGGATTTTTGAACGACCCGCATTATACAGGAAGCGTTCAACACTCAGCTTGCTGCCTGTTTCCCAGGCTGTGGCACCACACCGGCTCCACCCGTTCCCCTATTTTGCATGATGACGTCAAAAAAAGCCCGGTTGCGCACTATGCTGCGCAACCGGGCTCCATCCCTGTGGTCAAAACGCTCGAGTGAGGGGCGCCGGCGCTCCGGAAACCACCTTGTGCGTCACGGCGACCAGGTTCGGTTCAGCGCCAGGGGTTTTCCGCCCCTTTGGCCAAGCGTTCAATATTTTCCCGGTGCCGCCAATACACAAGCAACAGAACCACCAGGGCCAGAGGCACAAAACCCCACTGGCCGAAAACTGCCAGCAAAACAGGCAAAGCAGTCACCAGGGCCAGCGACCCGACGGAAACGAAACCTGTCCACCAGATGAGCAGCAGGCACAGGACCAAGCTCCAGAAAAGGGGCCAAAAGGAGAGGACCAGAAAAACCCCGATGGTCGTGGCCACACCCTTGCCGCCCTTGCCGTCCAGGAACACGGAAAACATGTGTCCGAGAAGCACAGCCGCACCGGTCAGGCTCAAAAACCAGGGAGATGTGCTCACGACCATGGCCAGAGCCACCGGCACTCCCCCTTTGCCGATATCAAGCAACAGCGTCCCCACCCCGTATTTGGTGCCGCAGGTCCTGGCGACATTGGTGGCCCCGGTATTGCGGCTGCCGTAATGCCGGGGGTCAATCCGGCATGCGGCCTGGCCGATCACCAAACCGAACGGGACACTGCCCAAAAGGTAGCACAGGGCCAGCCAGCCTATTGTAAACAGGAATTGTCCCATGTTTCCTCCCGCACTTCCATGAGTTCGATTGCGTTGTTCAAGGGGTCGATTTTGCCCACCCGGACCAGAAGACGCTCGCCGACAGAGGGGGGTTCATCGAAAAGATTGCGTTTGCCCCGCAAAAGGACCTGTTCCCGGGGTAGCGCCACCGTGATCAATTTGGGACCGGCCTCGACGACAATACCCGGCCACCACGCGTCCTGATTCTGGCGCAGGTACTCCAATTTCCAGTATCGTGGCCGAAACCGCTGGATCTGGGCCACATTGTCCTGTCGAGCGCTCAGATACGGCAACAGCTCTTCAAAGGCCGCCGCATCCAGACGCGCCTGGCCCGACTGCACAAAGGTCATGATCTGGGCCATATTGAGAAAATCGGTATAACGCCGCAAGGGGGAGGTGACCGGAACATAGGCATTGACCCCAAGACTCGCATGGGGCTGGGGCGCCAACGCGAGTTTGGACGGCCCCATTTGCCGCACGATCTGGTAGGCCTGGGCCGGATCGCTCCAGATCCCCGCGCTGCCGTTTCCCAGATTGATATCCTGCGTCCTGTGGACCAGGCTCACCCCCTGAGCGTTGGCCCACTGGGCCACAGCACGATTGGTCAGGATCATGAATTCGCTGACCACCAACTGGGCCTGCGGGGTCGGTTCCTTCATCTCCAGACGGACTCTGGTGGTCTGCCCCTCATCTTCGAGGACCAACTCGGGTTCCGGGCGCTCAATGATCACGGCGCCGTTGCGGATCCGCCGGTCGCGCAGGGTGGTCGCCAGATCCAGGGCCTCGGTGAGCATGGCCGGGGCCGTTCCCCCGGCCATAGCCTCTTCCACCGCCGCATAGGTCAGATTTTCCGCCACCCGCACCCAGCCCAGACGGGGAGAGACCTCCTGCAGGCTCCCACGCGCATCCAGGGCCATGTCCACCAGCAGGGCCGGCCGGGTCTGTCCCGCGCGCAGACTGTACAGCCCGGTGCCGAGCCGTTCGGGGAGCATGTGGCTCGCTCCTTCCGGGAGATACAGGCTTGTCGCCCGCTCAGCCACGGCCTGGTCCAGCGGGCTGCCGAAGTGCCATCCCCAGACCGGACAGGCCAGGGCGAGCGTCAAGCGGTACCCTTCGCCGTCGCGCTCAAGGAAAAAGGCGTCGTCGAGGTCTTCGGTCGAGGCCCCGTCTATGCTGACGAACCGCTCCGGTTCCGGATTGCCGGCGCCCTCCCCGACAACGTTTTCCAGACGTTCAATTTCCTGCGTATAGGCCTGGGACCAACCGTCGCCCCAACTGTACCCGGCCCGGTCCAGAAGGACGTTATAGTGCTCGGGAACAAGTCCCCAGGCCTGGGCCAGACGCAAGGGCAAATGGGGGTCGTCGGGCAGTCCTTTGCGCAGTTCCCGCCAGACATTGGCGGTTTCCCCATCTTCAGGATCGGCCATGCGCCGCTGAAGAAGCTGGCGCAACTGGTCGACCAATTCCGCCGACAATTCCGGCAGGACCGTTTCCTCGCCCCGGCGCTTGGCCCAGAGCGCCTTTAAAAAACCGTGGCCGTGGTCGATCAGTTCCTGTCGCCGCCGGGCCGCTTCCATCTCTGCCAGGCGAAGCTGGACCTTTTCCTCGGAATAAATCTCAAAATTGGGAGTGACGAACTTGAAGTGGGCTTTGCTTTCCAAAAGCGCCCGGCCCATGGCCGCGATCTGGTCGGCGTCAGGGTCGGCCCAGATGAGTTCAGCAAACCACCGGGCCGTGCCACGCTGGACATCGTCGCGTACCAAGTCCCACAGGGACTCGGGCTCCAGTTCTGCGGCCAATTGCACCCGGCGCTGCTGGTGCTGCTCCAGGCGCTCCAGGAATTCCTCCCGGGAGGCTGCGGCGGTGTAGCTCGGCCCGGACCAGGGCAGCACCCGGGCCGCAGGGAGTTTGCTTTCCCGTTTATTGATCGTTACCACACGCAGTCGATTGGGTTGGGCGTCGACCACCCAGGCCACAATCGGCTGGTTGCTCTGCATGAATTCAACAACCGTCCCCGAGGTGATCTGCTGAGTCTCATGTCGCATAGAAAAAACTCATCACCTCAAGGTTATGGGGCCTGAAAAAAGACAAAAGTGTCACTCTGCCGCCTTTGTCGTCTGGGGCGCCTCGGGCCCCTAGTGCTTAAAAGATCGTTGACCGGTGAAAACCATAGCCACCTGGGGCTCGGCCTCGTTGACGGCCTGGATCACTTCCACGTCGCGGATGGAGCCACCGGGCTGAGCGATGGCGCTGACCCCTTCGGCCAGGGCCACATCTACGCCGTCACGAAAGGGAAAGAATCCGTCGGAGACCATGACCGAGCCGGGCAGTCCGCCGTGCTCACGCCGGGTCTGAGCCTCGATGGCCTCGAGCTGTTGCGCGGCTTCCTGGTCTCCGGTCCGGGCTTGGCTCTTCAATTGGTACAACGATCCCCCGCTTTGGGCAAAGGCGAGTCCATCAGCGTACTTGGTGTAGGCTTTATGGATGGCCAGTTCAACGCAGCCGACCCGGTCCTGCTCCCCGGTGCCGATCGCGACTGTGGCCCCGTTGCGGGCGAAGATGACCGAATTGGACGTCACGCCGGCCTCCACGGCCCAGGCAAAGAGGAGATCTTCGGCCTCTTGAGCCGAAGGGGGGCGGGCCGTGACGATGAGCCCGTCTTTTTCGGCCCGGGCCGGCTCCCATTGCTCAGCGCTCGTGATCTGGTTGCGAAACGAGAACTGGACAACCATGCCCCCGTCAGTCAATGATTTGATATCCAGATACGGGCGCTGCAAGAGAAAATCGAGGTTGGCCAGACCGGGAACCTGTAAAATGCGCAGATTCTTGCGCCCTTGCAGAATGTCCACCGTCCCGGCCTCGTAGTCCGGGGCGGCCACGACTTCAAAATAGGACTGGCTCAAAAACGTAGCCGTTGCCTGGTCGATCGGGCGGTTGACGACCACAGTCCCGCCAAAGGCGGCAATGCGGTCGCAGGCGAAAGCGTTTTCCAGAGCCGTGGCCAGCCCTTGGTCGGACCAGGCCGCGCCGCAAGGGTTGTTGTGCTTCAGGATCACGGCCGCCGGCTTGGCCCCCAGATATTGGAGAATATTGATCCCGTTATCGACATCGGTCAGATTGATCTTGCCCGGATGCTTTCCGGATTGCAGTATATGCTCTTCGGTCAAGGCCGAGACCAGTCCCTGCCCCTGTTCGCGGAATGTGACGCCGCCGAGTTCGAGGCTGCCGGCTTCCAGGGCATACAATGCCGCTGGCTGGTCCGGATTCTCGCCATACCGCAGCCCTTTGGCCTCCCCCTCGATCGTCCAGGTGCGCTTGGCGAAAACCAGCTCCTGATCGCCGATAACGAGGCGCATAGTGTCTGGGAAAGGGTCCTGTTGGATCGTGTGATACTTTTTTTTCAAATCAGCCATAAGGCACCATCTCTTTGCGTTAGGGGACATGGTTACGCACAAAGCCGGTGAGTTGACCGGAAACCGTTTTTTGGACAAGGAAAGATTTCTAGCACAGGGCTTGCAGCGGGGCAATTTCAGACCCCCCGCCTCCCCTGAAGAGAGACAAGGAGACTATCGTGGAGAAAGCGCTCGAAAAACTGGCAAAACAACTTTGCGACTACGACGAGGCTTCGCTCATGGCCTTGTGGGAAAAATATCAGGCGATTGTCGAAGATTTTCAACCGACCCGGTCCTGGGAGGAAGCGGTGCTGATCCTGGGTATGATCCAAACGGTGCGCTGGAAAAACCAGCTGTTCAACCATTATTGGTCCCAGTCCCAGCCACCCGCGCCAGAGGTGGCCCCTGAAAAGCCGGAAAAGACGTCAACCGGGCCAGCCCCGGGGGACGAGCCCAAGCAACGGGGCAAGGTACTCACTTTCCGGACGCGAAAGGGAGACGAATCCGTGTAGGATGTAATAATACAAACGGATGCTTTGGACGTAGTCCACAGCCTCGAAGCCTCGGGCGTATCCGGCTTCGACTCGGGAGTGGTAGCGGCTGTAACTCAAAAGCGGAAAGACACTCTTGATGTCCCCCCAAAAGTGGGGATCCTTGCCGAGTTGTTCTGTCAGGCGCATAGCGTCGCGGGCGTGGTTGTAGCCCTGATTGTAGGCAGCCAGGGCCATGAACCACCGGTCCCATGCCTCCAGTCCCTGGCCCTCGAAACGCTCCCAGAGATATTTTACATACCGTGCCCCGCCGAGAATGCTCTGTTCGGGATCCAGCCGGTTGTCGATGCCGAGTTCTCGGGCCGTATTCCGGGTGATCTGCATCAGCCCCCGGACGCCTGTATGGCTTGTGGCCTGGGGATCGAAATGGGATTCCTGGTAGATCATGGCCACCAACCATAAAGGATCGAGGCCATTTTCCTCGGCGGCTTGGCGGATGGTCGGCAGGTACCGCTGGAGCCGGTTGCGCAAGACTTTGGACAGGTGGCGCAGTTCATAGTAATCCGGCTGCGCCGGGAAAAAGCCGGCATAGCGCTCCCGGAGCTGGGCCAAAACGGTGGCCTGCTCCGGGCGTTCCCAGAACGCGTTCAGCGCCTGACTGACTTCGGGCCGATCAGTCGCCCAATACCAGCGATAGCCGAGACTGGCCTGGTCAGGAAACGTGTAGGTCTGGCGCACTTCCGGGTAAAACGGGGCCCAGGCCTGGAAACGGTGTTTGTCCACCAAAGCAAAGCGGGCCTCTTCTGCCTCCATGAACTCCAGGAGGCTCTGCACCCCCCCGCCCCCACGGGTGACGACCTCCGGACGGCAGGGGATCTCCACTTCGGCATCGAAGACCAGCGAATTCAGGGCCGGAATGGCTGGGACGTTCAAAGGGACCTGGCACAGATCGTAGATGGATCGCAGGCCGAAACGCTGGGTATGGTGGACCAGCAGGCTGGGGGAGTCCAGATAGACCGGGCCGGCGGCCAGACCGTCGATTGGCCAGGAAATAGGCGGCACTCCGGGCGCGATAAGGAGGTCGCCGCTACCGTTGAGAAGTTTTTCCCTGGCCTCCTGCCAGGTGTCGGCCTCGTTCCAGCGAACGGCGAGGTCGCTTTCGCGGGCGAAAGAGTCCACCAGTTCCCGCTCGAAGCCCGGGCCGTAGGGGCTCAAACGGCCCGGCTCCCGGGACTGGTCCAAGGAAATGATCGTGACACCCGTTTGAAATTGAAATACCTGGCCTGTGCGGTGCAGATACCACAGGACAAGCCCGATCTGCACGAGCACCAAAACCGCAATCAGGGGTATTTCATAGGACAACGGGTGTTTTTTATTCTGCATAGACGGAATACAGGGGCCAATGGATTGACGAGCCCCGTTTTGTTCCTTTACTCACAAAGTGCTGGTGTACAGGCTTGAAGTTCTTCCTGAAGGAGTAGGAAATGTCAAATATTGTGGTCATGGGCGCCCAATGGGGCGATGAGGGGAAAGGAAAGATTGTTGACCTGCTGACGGAGAATGCCGATCTCATTGTCCGTTTCCAGGGGGGAAACAATGCCGGCCACACCCTTGTCGTGGGCGACCGGAAAGTTATTCTGCACCTCATTCCTTCCGGGGTTCTGCATGAAGACAAGACCTGTTGCATCGGCAACGGGGTTGTTCTCGATCCCCAGGTCCTGTGCGATGAGGTGGACGGCCTGCGTGGTCACGGTGTGCGGATTGGCCCCGAACGGCTCAAGGTCAGCCCCAAGACCCACCTCATCCTTCCCTATCACAAACGGCTGGACGCGGCCCGAGAAGCGGCCAAGACCGGCAAGGAAAAAATCGGCACGACAGGACGGGGCATTGGACCGGCCTATGAGGACAAGGCCTCCCGAGTCGGCATCCGGGCCTGCGATGTCCTGGATTTCGATCTCCTGCGAGAGAAGATCGAACTGGCCCTGAAAGAGAAGAACGCCTTGTTCGCTCACTGCTACGGCACGGAGCCCCTTGATCCGGACGAGGTTTTTGAGGAGATCCGCCCCTGGGCCGAACGTCTTCGGGACTACCTGGCTGACATTTCGGCCGAAATCGAGGCGGCCCGCGTCACCGGCAAGAACGTCCTCTTCGAGGGCGCCCAGGGCACCCATCTGGATATCGATCACGGCACCTATCCCTTTGTGACTTCCTCCAACACTGTCGCCTCCAATGCCGCGGCAGGCAGCGGTGTTGGCTTCGCCACCATCGACCGGGTCCTGGCCATCGTCAAGGCCTACACCACTCGGGTAGGCTCCGGCCCATTCCCGACAGAGATGGACAATGAAGCCGGCACCCACCTCCTGGAAAAAGGAGCTGAATACGGCTCCACTACAGGACGTAAACGCCGTTGCGGCTGGCTGGACATCCCGCTTTTGCGCGAGTCGGTCCGCCTGAACAGCCCCGCGGAAATCGCCCTGACCAAACTTGATGTCCTCAGCGGGCTGGAAGAGATCAAGATCTGTGTCGGGTACCGCTTTGAGGGCCAGGAATGGCCGCACCCGCCGCAACGGGAAAACGCTCTCGCCCACGTCGAACCGATCTATCAGACCCTCCCAGGCTGGAATCTGGACGTGAGTCAGGTGACCTCCTGGGGCGATCTTCCCCATGCCGCTCAGCAATACATCACGGCCATCGAAGACCTCCTGAGCGTGCGCGTCGGTATGGTTTCCGTTGGACCGGATCGCAACCAGACCCTTTTTCTCTAGCATGTAAATGCCCGGGCGGGACGGATTTTCCGTCCCGCCCGGGCACGCTTTGTTTCCTGCACACCAGGCCGGCTGCACCCGGCCAAGGCAGACCATGGCCCAGACCTTCCTCCCAGCAAGCGACCATCAGCCCCGCCTCAAAGGGTATCTGGACCGGCTCGGCACAGCGGTTCCCGCCTCGCTATTGCTTGAGGGAGGACGCGAACCCGAACGCAGGGCCCTGGCCCTGTACTGGGCGGCCCGCCTCAACTGCCTCCAGGCTGAAGCGCCCTGTCGACACTGCCCGACCTGCCAGCAGATCGCCGAAGAAATCTTCCGCGACCTGATCGTGCTCGACGGGCGCCAGGAAAGCATCCGCATCGATCCGGTTCGCACCATGCGCCGTGAGTTGGCCAGCCGGCCAGAATACGGGGGCACTCGGGTCATTCTCATCCACGAGGCCCAGTCGCTGACCCAGGAGGCAGCCAATGCCCTCTTGAAATCCCTGGAGGAGCCCCCACCTGGCAACGCCTTCGTTCTCACCGCTCCCCAGCGGCAATGGATCCTGCCCACGCTGGTGTCACGGAGTTGGGTCCTGACCCTGAACTGGCACGCGGATACGGCTGAAGAGGCTCCGGAGCTCGAGCAATGGGTCGAGCGGCTCTTGGCCTTCTGGGTCCGTTCCCAAGGACTTTTTGAGCATACCGGCCGCAAAGGCAGCCTGGACCGACTGACCGTCGAAGCTGTCATCGCGCGCTGCCAGCGGGAACTACTGGCAGCCATGACCCAGTCCGCTCAACCGGAAGCAAAGATGGCTTCCCTGTTTCGCGAGCGCATCGCTCCGGCGACCTTTCCCGTTTTGGACCAGACCCTGCACAAGGCCCAGGAGGCCCTGCAGCACAACGTCAACCCGGCGCTTGTCCTGGATTGGCTGGCGCTGCAGTTCTGGCGGGCGACCCGCCGCGGGCCAGAATAAACCCTCCGGCGACCGCGGTCAGCGGTCCCACGGCCACCAGCCCCAGGCTGCCGACCAATGTCTTGAGCACTTCGGCGGCCACATAGACCAGATTGAAAAAATTGACCATGGGAATGCCCTGGGCCATGAAGGCCATAAACAGGGTCACATACCCCCCGGAGTAGGCCAGCAAGAGTGTCGTGGTCATGGTGCCGACCACCGCCCGCCCCACGTGCAGCCCGGAGCGGATGAGTTCGGTCCGGGAAATGTCCGGCTTCTTGGCCGCCACCTCCTCCATGCTCGCCGCCACATCTACAGCCAGGTCCATGACCGCTCCCGAGGCTGCCAGAAACACGGCCCCGATAAAGACCCGCTCCAGATCCAGGTGGGCGAACCCGGAATACAGCAGCGTCTCGGAAAAGGGCAGCACTGCGCCGTGGATGTGCAGGCTCTCGACAAAATAGAGCCCAAGCAGGCAACTGATGCCCACCCCCAGAATACAGCCGGTAAACGCCGTCAATCCCCGCCGATTCACCCCCGCCACGAGAAAAATGATCGCCGCCGCCAAGCCGACGACCACGGCCAGGGAGACCAGCACCGGATCAGCCCCTTTGAGCATCGCCGGGACCAGAATCTTCCAGATTCCCAGGGCAGCAAAAGCAAAGGACAACAAGGCTTTGGCCCCGGTCCAGCCGGCAAAGAGGAGCAGCAGCACCGCAAATCCTCCCAGCAAGACCATTTCTCCACCGATACGGTACTGGGCCTGTGCATTGACATACTGGATGGACCCGTCTGGAGAGAGAGTCAGCACAACCAGGGCGACGTCGCCGGGGGCGAAGATCTCGTCGCGGTCCATCTGCCCCATCAAATGGTTGCTGGCCTCGACAATATGGCCTTTCTTGGCCCCATCGAGCAGTTCCAATTCCAGTTCCTGCGTCCCCTGACTGACCATTCCGGTCTTGATCACTTCGCTGTTGTCCACTGAAAGCACTTCCCCGCGGCAGCGCACTCCTCGACTGTCGACCTGATCTTCGAATCCGGTGGGCAACAAATACAAGACAGCACTGAGCAGCACGAACCCCAGGCAGCAGATCCAATCCGCGCGGCTCTCGGGCCGCAGATAGTGGGTCACGAAATCCATATCCCCTCCCCGGAATACAGACAGGGCGGCGGAACTTGCCCGCCGCCCTGTCTGTTTCTTCGTTGCGGTACTCGGATTTAGTTGGTCGCCAGATAGACCTTGGGCGCGATGCCCATGCTTTCCATGATCTTCGTGGCGATATCGGTATTATCATACGACCCGTTGAACTGTTTGGCACCGACTCCGATGGCCGAGGTAGAGACCGGCACACCGGTGTGCTTGTAAGAAGTCCAGCCCATGCCGGCTTTTTGGTCCAGGATGTGGGTCAGGGTCACGGCCAGGGGATCGTAGCCACCATAGAGGAGGTAGGTCCGCTTGTCCTCGGAGCTGACCTTCTCCGCGCCCATGGAGCGCCCGAAGGCCTCCTTGATCTGAGCAACCTCATGGGCGGCCAGGGTCATGGGGTCTTCGGCCGGACCATCAAAGCGCAGGCCGAAATTGTCTTCGATCACCGGCTTGATGTCCGCAAAGCTCGCTTCCCCGTTTTCCTTGAAGGCCGGCAGAACCTGCTGCGTAAATTTGCGAAAGGAGATCTTCTGCTTGCCCAGGACCTCGAAATTGGTGGCGTACTTTGTACCGGCAAAACCGAGGGTCAAACCGCCGCATTCGTGGTCACCGGTGACCACGATCAGGGTTTCCTCCGGATGCTGTTCATAGAATGTGTAAGCCTCGTTCAACGCGGCATCAAAGGCCAGGGTGTCGTGAATGGCAGCGGTGGCGTCGTTGGCGTGGCAGGCCCAGTCGATCTTGCCGCCTTCGACCATCATGAAAAAGCCCTTCTCGTTGTCCAACAACTCGATGCCCTTGGCCGTGAATTCCTTGAGCGAGATGTCCTGATCCTGGCGCTGGTCCATCTCGTAGGGCAGGGCCTTGCTGTTTTGCAGCCAGTCATTCCAGGCCAAAACTTTGCCGTCAGCCGGGCCCAATTTTGCGAAGGCCGGCTTGGAATTGATCAGGGTGTACCCGTTTTCCTTGGCCAGATCGAGGGCGTTGCCGACGTAATTTGCGGAATTGTCGCGGGAGTTGTCCGGATCCTTTAACCCCCCACCGGCGAAGTAGTCGAAGCCGCTTTCCGCCAGGGCCACATCAATATCATAGTATTGGCCGCGAGCTTTGACGTGGGCATAAAAGGCCGCAGGCGTGGCGTGGTCGATGGACACCGAGGAGACAATCCCGACCTTCTTGCCCTGCTCCTTGGCCATTTCCGCCAATGTTTTCACCGGGCGCAGCTGGGTGTCCAGACCGACCACGCCGATGTTCGTCTTCTGGCCGCTGGCCATGGCCGTGGCCGCCGGAGCCGAACCGGTGATAAAGCGGTCCGCGGCATAGGTCGAGGTGATACCCTGGGCCGGGAAACTGTCCATCAACAATTCCCCTTGGATAAATTCAGCGGCTGCACTGCGCTGCGGCAATCCCATGCCGTCCCCGATAAACAAAAAGACGTACTTGGCCTGCTTGGCCAGTGCCAGACTCGGCAGCAGGGACACAACCACAAGAAACAGTGCCAGACGCAGCAGAAATTGCTTTTTGAGCATGCGCATATCTTCCTCCTTTGCGCAAAAACGACAGAACACGATACCTTCACACACGGTCTCCCTCCGCACCTCAGGCTATGGCCCGTTTCGGTGACACAGGCATGGCGCCTGTGTGCCGTTTACAAGGCCACCGTCATTCTATTGTGCTGCATTCGACACCGCACGGTCATGCACACAGTGATCATGGTGGTTACAAGGCGGACAATGGACGGGTCCACAAGTCCAGCCCTTCGTTGCCATCCTGAAAAAAGGAGACCAGTATGGACCGCGAGCAATTGCACCACATGAACACTGTACTGTCCCAGAAAAAGCAGGAATTGGAGGAGGCCATCGGCCAGATGCAAAACGACCTGGCCACCATGCCCCATAATCTGGCAGATCCTGCAGATCAGGCCACCCTCTCCACCGACCGCCAACTCGCCTTGCTTCGCCAGCAACGGCTGTTGCACCAGCTCCATGAAGTGGAGCAGGCCTTGCACCAACTCGCCAACGGGGAATACGGTCTGTGCGAGGAATGCGGAGAGGAGATCGGCGTGCCCCGGCTGGTGGCTTGCCCGAGCGCGCGGTTGTGCATCGAATGCCAGGAACAGTTGGAACGCGCCGCGTAAAAAACCATCCACTCCCGGGTACACATTCCCTGTGGCCCGGTCGCTTTACAGAAAGCATAATGATCTGCTAGCGTGAATCTTTCGCTAGGGGAGGGGAGTATATCCCCTGAGAGTCCCGACACCGATCGGGAGACCCTTGGAACCTGAACTGGGTAATACCTGCGCAGGGAAGCGAGTCGACACGTGAGTCAGACCCGGTGTCTGCCAAAACGCTGCCGTACCGCTTCCCTTTGATCAGGGAAGCGGTTTTTTTTGTGCCGCAGGGATTGCCGCCCGCGCAATCCGACCTCGGATCGCGCGCCGGGACCGATTGCCACCGGCATCGACAAGGAGGCAGCCATGAAGAAAATTTTGACCATCGCCGGATCCGATTCCGGCGGCGGCGCCGGAATCCAAACCGACCTGAAAACCATCGCTTTGTTAGGCGGGCACGGCACCAGTGTCCTGACCGCCCTGACCGCACAAAACACCCTCGGCGTCCAGGGGGTCCATCCCGTACCCGAGGCATTTATCCGGCAGCAGATGGAGTCCGTGCTCACGGACATCGGAACCGATACCCTCAAAATCGGCATGCTGGCCACCGCCGGCATCGTCCGGACCGTAGCCGAGGGGCTGCGGGCGCTCACTGCCGCCCCGCTCGTACTCGATCCGGTCATGGTCGCCACCAGCGGTGATCCCCTTCTTGCCGAAGACGCCCGTCAATCGCTGCAGGACAACCTCTTTCCCCTGGCCGCTGTGGTCACCCCCAATCTCGGCGAGGCCGAACTGCTCTGCGGCTTTCCGGTCACCGACCGGGCCGGCATGGAACAGGCGGCCGCAGCTATCCACGCCCGAGGGCCAGCCTATGTGCTGCTCAAAGGGGGCCACCTCGTCGACGATGCCGCGGACCTCCTGTTCGACGGCCACCAAGGCATCTGGTTGCCGGGCCACCGCGTAGACACGGTGCACACCCACGGCACCGGCTGCACCTACTCCGCGGCCATCGCCACTTTCCTGGCCCAGTCCGGGGATATGGTCCAGGCCGTTACCCAGGCCAAGCGGTTTATCACCCGAGCCATCGCCGCAGCCGGACCGCTGGGCCACGGCCGCGGACCGACCAACCCTTACGCCGCCGTCTTCGGAACCGACGATGCCCATGCATCCGCCTGAGCATATCGCCGTGTCCGAACTGGCCGCTCGCTATGTTGCGGACGGGAGCACGGTCTTCTCCGAGATGACCTTTGCCCTGCCCCCGGGACAATGCCTCGCCCTGATTGGGCCCAGCGGCTGCGGCAAATCGACTCTGCTCCACGTGCTGGCCGGGCTTTTGCCCACGCACGAGGGAAGTGTGACCTACGGCCAAAAGCCGGTCTCCGACCTGCGGGGCCGTGTCAGCTACATGCAGCAAAAAGATCTGCTTCTGCCCTGGCGCACTGTTGAGGACAACGCCGCTCTGGGGCTACTCATGCAGGGCCATCCCAAAAAGGCCGCCCGACAAACCGTCCGCGACCATCTCCCCGGGTTCGGGCTCGCCGAGGCCGCCGGAAGCTATCCGCACCACCTCTCCGGAGGCATGCGCCAGCGCGCGGCGCTGCTGCGCACCCTGCTGTGCAGCAAGCCGGTCATCCTTTTGGACGAGCCCTTCGGCGCGCTGGACGCCATCACCCGCCGGGCCATGCACGACCAACTTCTGCAAGTCTGGCGCGCCTTGGGGGCCTCAATCATCCTCGTGACCCACGACGTGGACGAAGCCTTGATCCTGGCTGACACCGTGCTGGTCCTCACCCCCTGCCCAGCCCAGGTCCAGACCAGTCTTGCCGTCGATTTGCCCCGCCCGCGCCAAGTCACGGACCCGGCCTTTGTGGAGCACAAAGCATTCCTGCTGGAGCAGTTGGACACCTGGAGCTCTCCTACATGCGCCGCCGTTTCCTGAACTGCCTCTGGCCCCTGGCGGTCCTGGCCGGCCTGCTCGTGTTCTGGGAAATCGGCGTCGCCGTATGGGATATGCCGCACTATATCCTGCCGCCACCATCCCGGATTGCCCAGGCCCTGCTCGCCCACTGGCCCCGGCTCGTGCCCCACGCGCTGACCACCTGCAGCGAGATCGTTCTCGGTTTCGGGGTCGCTCTGGCAGCCGGACTGCTCCTCGGTGCCGGCATCGCCGGTTCACGCATCCTGGAACGGGCCCTGCTGCCGCTGGTCATCGGTTCCCAGACGATCCCCGTCTTCGCCATTGCCCCGCTTCTGGTGCTCTGGTTCGGCTACGGCATTGGGTCCAAAGTGGTCATGGCGGCCCTGATCGTCTTTTTTCCAATCACCGTCAGCACCGTCCAGGGACTCAAGGCCGCGGACAGGGATCTGTTGGATCTGCTGCGGGTTTTGGAAGCCGGCCGGTGGCGGATATTTTGGACCGTGCGGGTGCCCCAGGCCCTGCCGCATATTTTTGCCGGAGCCAAGATCGGCATGGCCGTCAGCGTCATCGGCGCGGTGATTGGAGAATGGGTCGGGGCCAGGCAGGGACTGGGGTACTATATGGTCCAGGCCAACGCCCAGATGCAAGTCGACCGTGTCTTTGCGGCCATTGTCCTGCTCTCCATGATCGGTGTGGGCCTCTACGCCCTGGTCGTGCTTGTCGAACGCTGGCTCACTCCCTGGCGACGGACCTGACCGCGGGGTTACGCTTTCCAGAACTGAATCAGCGTCAATTCCAAACTTGGAAATCCAGTTCTGGAGATTTTGAATACGGCCTGAAAGCTGTCTGAGCGAGTTCGGCCGCGTTTGCTCCTGCCGGCACACCACCTGGCAATACGCAACAATACAAACACAAGCTCCCACGGCGGCTCCACTCGCGGCAGGCAGGAGGACTACGTTGCCTTCGAGCGAGTTTTTTCAGGCCGCAGGCAAAATTTTCAGAACCGGCTCGGCGACAATCCCGAGCCTTGCCCCCGAGCCTTTGGCAAACCCCTTTTGTATTCACCCAATCACCACGGAGGTTGTATATGCATTTACGTTGTGCCCTTTTGACGCTGACATTCCTGCTGGCCTCGGTCCTCCCGGCCCACAGTGCCACCTCGCTCATGCTCGACTGGTACCCCAATCCCAACCACGCCACCTTGAACGCGGCCAAGACCCAGGGATTTTTTGCTGACCAAGGACTGGAGGTCGATCTCCAGGTCCCGGCCGATCCCAATGATCCGTTGAAATTGGTGGCTGCCGGCAAGGTCGACTTCGCCGTCTCCTATCAGCCGACCGTGCTCCAGGCCCGAGCCGAAGGGCTCCCGGTGGTCGCTGTCGGCGCTCTGGTCCAGCACCCCCTAAGCTGCGTTTTGTACCGCAAAGACCAAGGCATCACCTCGCCAGCCGACTTCAAGGGCAAACGGATCGGCTATTCGGTGGAGCCGCTGTACCGGGTCCTGTTTGAAACTGTGGCCGGACACGCCGGGCTGACTCCGGAGGACTACGAGACCGTTCGCGTCGGCTTCAATCTGACCCAGCCACTTTTGTCCGGGAAGATCGCCGGTTCCGCCGGGGCGTTTCGCAATTACGAAGCGGTGCAGGCCGAACTGGAGGGATTCGACGTCGGGGTCTTCGCCTTTGAAGAATACGGTGTGCCGGATTTCTACGAACTCGTTTTGATCGCCAACGCCAAAACGGTCAGCGAAGCACCAGAAAAGGTCGCCGGGCTGATCAATGCCTTAAAGCAGGGCACCGAGTGGACCCTGGAACACCCAAAGCGCTCCAGAGAAGCTTTTTTCGCCAGCTATCCCGATAGCGCCAATGAACTCAACCGGCGCGCTTTCGAAGCCACACTGCCCTTTTTCAAGGGCAGCCCCGCCCAGACCCGGCAGCGGTGGGAAGCCCTGGAGACCTTCATGCGCGACAAAGGGTTGCTGAACAACCCCGTGGACCTGGACACCCTCGTCTGGCAACCCGAATAATCGCCAGGTGCAGCCCATACTCCCGTCTGGCTGCTTCGCCCCTTTTTGAGGTCCCATTTCCATCGAGTAGGAGGGGGCCTTGCGGCCCCCGTCCTCTCACACCACCGGGCATACGGTTCCGTACCACGGCGGTTCACCTGACACTTTGAGCTTTGCGAAGTTGATCTTGCAGTGACACGAGTCCAAGTGAATCAAAGTATTTCTTGGGGAATGCCTGGTTCATATGCGATGCGCCGGAGTTCCACCATGGCCCGCGGCCGTTGATGGCGGATTTCCAGGCGCGCTCTTCAGTCAGTCCCCGGCGAATCAGGTTCCTTGCTCGGGCGTAGGGTCGTTTCCAATGCCGCCACAGGATATTGCGCAATCTGCGGCGAATCCACATGTCCAGTTCTTCAAAAACTCCCTTTACCTCCGCCAGCTTGAAGTAGTTCATCCAGCCTCGCAGTTTCGGCGCAAGGGTGTCTATCGTCTTCTTGAGCGACCGTCCCCGCCCACGTCGAAATTCCTCCCGTACCGCCTGTTTCAGGCGTTTGACCACACTGGGCGCAACCTTGAGCCGCGGCTGCGTATGCCAGGTCATCGAGTACCCAAGGAATTTCCTTTTCCATGGCCGGTCAACCGCGCTCTTATCCGCGTTGACCCTCAACTTCAACCGCTCTGTCAGAAACCGGGTGATCGAGGCCATTGCGCGTTCGCCGGACCGTTTTGTTTGCACGTAGATATTGCAGTCGTCGGCGTATCGGCAGAACGCGTGGCCTCTGCGTTCAAGCTCCTTGTCCAGGTCATCCAGAAGGATGTTGGACAAGAGCGGCGAGAGGGGGCCGCCTTGCGGCGTGCCCTCCTTTCGTTTCGATGCAATTCCCCCCTGCATCAGCCCCGCTTGCAGGTAACGCCGGATGAGGACGAGCACCCGCTTGTCCTTCACCTTGCGGGCCACGCGCGCCATGAGCACGTCGTGGTTCACGCGGTCGAAGAACTTCTCCAGGTCCATGTCCACGACCCACCGTTTGCCGGCGGCAGCATGCTCCCGTGCCTTGAGCACGGCCTGATGCGCACTTCGACCGGGCCGGAAGCCGTAGCTGGATTCGGAGAAGTGAGGGTTGAAAATGGGGGAGAGCACCTGGTGCAGCGCCTGCTGTATCAGGCGGTCCAGCGCCGTCGGGATGCCCAGTTGGCGCACCCCGCCGCCGGGTTTAGGGATTTCCACCCCGAGCACCGGCTGCGGCTCGTACCGTCCGTCCAGCAACTCCTCTTTGATTCGGGCCCAGTTGAGCGTGCAATATCCCCATACGTCGTTGACGCTCATGCCGTCGACTCCGGGGACGCCTTTGTTGGCGCGTACACGCTTGTAGGCCGCAAGCATGTTCTCGCGTCCGACCACCGCTTCCATCAAACTCTGCTGCTCCGGATGGGAGTACTCCTTCGTTGCCGTGACGCTTGACGCACCACTACCGTACTCTCGGGGATTCCGTCCCCTACCCTCGGGTGTGGCGACGGGCGTCCCAGCCCGTCCTTCTGCGGCTCCGTTCGTCATCGAAATTTCGGGCTCCCGTCCCGTGTTAGATGTTCGGGCCTTCAGTCCGGTCGGGGGACCTACTATGCACTCGGCTGACTTCTGCCCGCCCGTCCCGACGCCTCGCGACGCCGGTAGCACATGGCAGGCGGACAGACCTCCCCGGGTAATGCGCACCCACCTTCACGCTTATGCCCGCCGCATATACGTCCATGCTTTCCGTACAAGTACAGGGCTTTGAAGATAATGGACTCCTTACCCGGCATGGCCGCCTCGTATGCGATTCCTGTTCGTCAGGCCAGCGTTTTGCCTGCGGCTTCCTTCAGATCCCACCTCGCGGTGGACACCCTTGCCGTCCGGCTAACAGTTCCCCTTGTCGGGCCTGTAGAGGACTTTCACCTCCAAGTGGGTGCGCCCTGCCGGGCGCACCAAAGAAAAAGGCCGCGGTCGTTTGACCGCGGCCTTTTTGCATTTAGTGCCTATTTCTGGCGCCACCTTGGAATCAGATCTTGCACGCCGTACGCAAATCCTCGGTCGCGTCGGTACGCTCCCAGGTAAAATCGGTGTTGTCACGGCCAAAATGGCCATAGCAGGCCGACTTTTTATAAATGGGGCGCAAAAGATCCAGCCGCTGGACAATGTGATAGGGTCGCAGGTCAAAGACGTCGCGCACGGCCTTGGTCAACCGCTCGTCCGGAACCTCACCGGTGCCTCCGGTGTTGACCAGGACAGAAACCGGCTCGGCCACACCGATCACATAGGCCAGTTGCACTTCGCATTGCTGCGCGAGTTCCGCGGCGACGATATTCTTGGCGATATAGCGTCCCATATAGGCGGCGGAGCGATCGACCTTGGAAGGATCCTTGCCGGAAAAGGCGCCGCCACCATGATTGCCCATACCGCCGTAGGTGTCCTGGATAATCTTCCGCCCGGTCAGGCCGCAGTCGGCCAAGGGCCCGCCGGTGACAAACCGGCCGGTGGTATTGATATAGATCCGGGTATTCTTATCGATCATTTCTTCGGGCAGAGCCTTGCCGATGACTTCGCTCTTGATGGCGTCGACCAGATCGTCCTGGGCGATTTGGTCGTCATGCTGCGCGGCAACGATAATGGTGTCGATACGCTGCGGCACACCGCCCTGATATTCAACGGAGACTTCGGTCTTCCCATCGGGGCGCAAAAAATCCAGGATACTTTTCTTGCGCACATACGACAGCCGGCGGGAGAGCTTATGGGCGTAGTAAATGGGGGCGGGCATCAGGGTCCGGGTCTCGTTGACGGCAAAGCCGAACATCATGCCCTGGTCACCGGCGCCCTGTTCTTCGGGCTTTTCCCGGTTTACGCCCTGGGCGATGTCCGGTGACTGTTTGTCGACGGACGAGATCACCCCGCAGGTATCAGCGTCAAAGCCCATTTCCGAACTGGTGTAGCCGATCTCCCGGACTGTATCCCGGACAATGCTCGGAAAGTCTGCGTAGGCGGTGGTGCTGATCTCTCCGGCGATAAAGGCCAGACCGGTGGTCACCAGCGTTTCGCAGGCCACCCGGGCGTTTTTGTCCTGGGCCAGAATGGAATCCAGGACCGCATCCGAAATCTGGTCGGCGACCTTGTCCGGGTGCCCTTCGGTGACCGACTCGGAGGTAAAAAGATACTTTTCCATACTCGCGATCATTGTTCTACTCCTTGGTATCTAAAAGGACCGGCAGGCATGATCCCACCGGACCGAAGGTGTTAATACCGGTAATGCTCGGGCTTGAAAGGTCCGTTGACCGGCACGCCGATGTAGTCGGCCTGCTCCTGGGTCAGGCTCTCCAGCACCACTCCGATACGTTCCAGATGCAACCGAGCGACTTCCTCGTCCAGGTATTTGGGCAGGACCATGACCTGGGGCTCATATTCGTTCCGGGCCAGGTCCATCTGGGCCAAGACCTGGTTGGTGAAGCTGTTGGACATGACAAAACTCGGGTGTCCGGTGGCGCACCCCAGATTGACCAGTCGCCCTTCAGCCAGGACAATGATGGAATTGCCGGACTCCAGGGTCCATTTATCGACCTGGGGCTTGACGTTATCCTTATGGCAATTGGGGTTGTCCTCGAGATAATTCATCTCGATTTCGTTATCGAAATGCCCGATATTGCAGACGATGGCTTCGTCTTTCATCTGCTCCATATGCGCGCCGGTGATGACGTGGTAGTTGCCGGTGGCGGTGACGAAAATGTCGCCAAGCGAAGCCGCCTGGTTCATGGTCGTCAACTCATAGCCTTCCATGGCCGCCTGCAGGGCGCAGATGGGGTCGACCTCGGTCACCAGGACCCGGGCACCGAGCCCCTTCATGGCTTGGGCGCACCCTTTGCCAACGTCACCGTAGCCGCAGACGACCACGATCTTGCCGGCGATCATCACGTCTGTGGCCCGCTTGATGCCGTCGGCCAGGGATTCCCGGCAGCCGTAGAGATTGTCGAACTTGGATTTGGTCACCGAATCGTTGACATTGAAGGCCGGGAAAAGCAGCTCGCCGCTTTCCGCCATCTGGTACAAGCGGTGCACGCCGGTGGTGGTTTCCTCGGAGACCCCGCGGATGTTGGCCGCAATGCGGGTCCATTTCTGCGGGTCCCGGTTGTAGCTGTCCACGAGCCGGTCGAGCACGCACTGAAATTCCTTGTTGTCCGTCTTTTGCTCAAGCAACGCCGGATCTTTTTCCATCTTGGCGCCCTGATGGACGAACAGCGTCGCGTCGCCGCCGTCGTCCACGATGAGGTCAGGGCCGCTGCCGTCGGGCCAGGTCAGGGCCTGCTCCGTGCACCACCAATACTCTTCCAGGGTCTCCCCCTTCCAGGCGAAGACCTTGGCCGTGCCCGCTTCGGCAATAGCCGCAGCCGCGTGATCCTGAGTGGAAAAGATGTTGCAGGACGCCCAACGGATGTCTGCGCCCAGGGCGTACAAGGTTTCGATAAGCATGGCGGTCTGAATGGTCATGTGCAGACTGCCGGTGATTTTCATTCCTGAAAGCGGCTTATCCGGACCGTACTTTTCCCGCAGGGCCATGAGCCCCGGCATTTCCTTTTCCGCCAGCCGCATTTCCTGCCGGCCCCAATGGGCCTGTCCCGGGTCGGCTATTTTCGATTCCCGTGCCGGATCCAATGCAATGGCCACGGCAACCTCCTTCTCGGTTTCTGATTATACGTGAGGCGCAGCGCTATGGCGTAGGCACGACGCCCTCTGTCCTTGATCCAAAAATCTGTTGGCCCCGTCTGGCCGTGACCGAGACCACCTCGAATCCACAACTTCAGGAAAACGTTCTATTGGGCGGTCCCCTCAGTGGGTTTGATCACGGTATAGACGACAACTTCTAATCCCTGATCCGCAGGGACGCGGGAGAGATTGGTCACCGCCAGCCCGGCACCCTCGAGCCAATGCTGAATTTCCTCAGGGCTCAGACCGAGCCAACGGTCGCTGTATGCCGCGCGCATGGCCTCCTGATCATGGGGGGCGAAATCGGCCAGCACCAGTTGGCCGCCGGGGGACAAAATACGAGCCGCTTCGCCCAAGGCCGCTCCCGGGCTGACCAGATGGTGCAGGACCATGGACAAGACCGCGAACCCGCATTCGCCATCGCGCAGTGGCAGATGGGCCAGGTCGCCGAGCCGGAGACTGATGTCCAGGTCACCGGGCAGGTGCGTTCGAGCCAGGGTCAGCATCTTGGCCGAGTTATCGACCCCAATAACCCGTCGGGCCCGCTTGGTGAGCACCGGCAGCAGTTCACCGGGGCCGCAGCCCAGATCCACCGCCGCCTCGCATTCGGGCATGATCCGCTCCACATGCGGAGCGATATCAAAGCCGCCGAGGGCTTCGCGCCCGACATCCCCCCATTGGGCGGCCACACCGTCAAAAAATTGTTGCGTGCTATGGACCCGCTGCCGGGTGACCTCGGCCGCCCGGACCAGATCCGGAGCAAGGTCCTCCTCCGCGGCCAGAAACGGAGCCAGCGCTTGCAAAAAGGCCTGGGCCTTGCCTCGGCGGGCCCCGCGGTAAAAGACCCACATCCCGTCCCGGCGCGAGGTCAACAGACCACAGTCGGCGAGAATCTTCAGGTGCCGCGAAATCCGTGACTGCCCCATATCCATGATCTGCACGATCTCACCCACATTGAGTTCATAGTGCTGGAGCAAATGGACCAGGCGCACCCGGGTAGGATCGGCAAGGGCTTTGAAAAAATGAACACTTTCCATGTAAATCCACAATTGCTGTCGTGGGCCCTGGCAAACACAATGCCCCAAGGCCCGTCGTGCCGCCCCTTGACGCTGCCGCAAATTAGTGGCCCTGTAGAGGCAACAACACGTGTCCGTCGCCTTCTGGGCCGCGCTCAAGGCGATGCATAACCATATCTGAAAAAGTTGATAACGTGCTACGCGATCAGGTGCCACCCGTCAAGGCACCGGAGGGCGGATCCATGCAAGACATCAAAGAGGCCCTGGGCTCGCTGCTTCACGATAAAGATGCCACCAGCATCCAGCAGGACCTCGTCCGTCTGTGGCGCAACTGGCCGGATATTATCGGCGCGGAGACCGCTCAACTGGTCAAGCCGCTGGGCCACCGCAACGCCACCCTCATTCTCGGGGCCGAGGACGCGGTCACGCTCCAGGAGGCCTCCTTCGCCCAGGAGGAGATCCTGGACGAAATTGCCGCTTTTTTTGGCCGACAACCTTTTGACAAAGTCAAGTTCGAACTGTTATCCAACCGAACTCCCTTGTCCGAAGTCCAGGTTGGGCCCCGTATCAGCCCACCGGTGCCGCACGCTATCCCTGAGGTCGGCAATCTGCCCCTGGACGGAATGGATGAGGACTCCGCGTTTGCCTCTTGCTACCGGGCCTATGTGCGGTTTTGGCAGAAGCAGCGCCAGAATGGATCCGACCACCGCTGATATGCAGCGGATACCAATAAATATCCTGCAGGCCGACCTCCGCCATTGATGCGGATCCCTGCAAGGCAGTTGCCAATAGGAGGAGACACCATGAGCGACGAACTGACCCTTGAATCCCTGGATCTGAAAAAACCGCTGGAAAAAATGACCGCCAAAGAACTGCGCGAGCTGGTCATCGAAAAACTGCCCCAAATCAAGGGCGCCTCCGGCATGGACAAGGACCAGCTCCTGTCCGAGATCAAAGAGCTGCTCGGTATTGAGGAAGAGGATGCCAAAAACGCCTACAAGGAACATATCTGGGCCCTGAAACGCCAGATGAAGGACTTGCAAAGCAAACGGTTGCAGCTCGGCAACGACAAGAAAAAAGAGCGCGACCAGCTGCGCAAACAGATCAGCCGGCTGAAAAAGCGCACCCGTCGTTTGGCGGCCAGCTAATATTTTTGGCGCAAGGCAAAAAACCCCTTTTCCAGGGGTAGACAGCGACCACAGATTTCTTTACAAGCAACGACTTCAGACGCACCCCGCGTCAGGCCAAGAAAAAAATTTCATCTCGTGAAATCTTTTCTTGACAGACACCGGCACTTTCCTTAAATACGGTGCTTCCTCGCTGGGGGATCGTCTAGGGGCAGGACAACGGATTCTGGTTCCGTCAGCCTAGGTTCGAATCCTAGTCCCCCAGCCATTCACATATTTGCGTCCCCATCGTCTAGCCTGGTCCAGGACACCGGCCTTTCACGCCGGCGACAGGGGTTCAAATCCCCTTGGGGACGCCAAATTTACTATTCAGTGGTTGCAATCTGGTTGCAATCTTTCAAAAGCCCTCGGGATATCCTGCCGAGGGCTTTTTTTGTACCTGCCACCTGGATCGATAAAGATCGCAGACACCAACCGAATTCTGCGACTATGCCCGGGGCGGGCCTCAGAGTCGCCCCCCCCCTTGCCACTCGCTTCGCGTTCTCTCCGCATTGCCTGGAGAGGCTCCTTTTCCCTGTGCATGGGGCCCAGCCATTTGGATCCAGGTACAGGGCCTCATCCCCAAATCTGCTCCCGCTTTTGAACTGGCTGCATCCCCTTTTCTGGCCTGCCGCCTTCGCCCGCCAATGAGCGCCTGCAAATCTCCTGCATATACAGAGAGCTACAATCAAATTGCCTTGGGGCATGTTTTTCGTCTATGCATGGCATTCGCCGATCTCCAGCCCAGTTGGTTGCTGAAAAATACTGAAATCCCGCAGCCCGTGCCCAAAACGCAAATGACTGCCGCAAGAGGTTCACGGCATTGGGTCCGTAGTGGTCATGAGCCTGAATGCTCTGCCTTTTGCTCATTGGGGCGATTTCCAACAGGCTGCCGGATCAAAGTACAGCCGCAAATCCAGGGAGTGCACCATGCGCATGGTCAATGGCCAGGCAGAAGGAACGGATCCGTTACAGACGGCAACGAAAGTGATTGACCAATGCAAGCAGGAGGTTGGCACCGACGCCCCTTCTCTTGCCCTCGTATTCACCTCGATGCTTGATGCTGATTTGGAAAGTGTCCTTTCCCGAATCGCCCAGGCGTTCCCCGATACCCCTTTGCTCGGTTGCACAACGGATGGCGAGTTCAGCAATGTGCGGGGCGTGAGCGAAGACTCGCTGGTCCTTTCCCTGCTGTGTTCCAGCCGCATGGAAATCGCCGTGGGCATCGGCGATGCTCTTTCCACGAATACTCGTGGCGCTGTCCGCCGGGCGGCACGTCAGGCACGCCACAAGCTCAAGGGCGAACCGAAACTGTGCCTGGCGCTTCCTGACGGCCTGCATTCCTTCACCAACCCAGTGGCCGAGTGCCTTGGCGAAGAATTCGGCCCCAACGTCCCTGTGCTTGGGGGAACAGCCGGCGACGATTTCCGGATCGAGCAGACCTTCCAGTTTGTGAACGGGGAGATCTACACCGATGCGGTCGGCCTCCTGCTTTTCGGAGAGGGCGTGCGTTTTGGGTACGGCCTGGCCAGTGGCTGGACTCCCGTGGGACCAACGCACACTGTGACGCAGTCCACTGGGTCCGGAGTCACCCGTGTGGACGGACAGGATATCTTTTCCCTGTACAAGGATTATCTGGGCGTCCAGCATCTCGACATCGGTGAAATCTCCCCCTTCTCCATCGCCCTGTACGACGAGTCCAGCCAATCCTACTATTTTCGTGCCCCGGCCCACGTGGATGACCAAAACGAGATCCTCTTCTTTGCGGGCCAGGTCCCGGAAGAGACGCAATTCAAGATGACCGCCTTCGGCCGCGACGCAATCGCCCAGGCCGCCCAACAGGCGGCGCAACAGGCGCTGTCGAATTACCCCGGCTCCCAGCCTGACGCGATCCTCTCATTTTCCTGCGCTTCACGAAAACAGATTCTGGGCACCCGCATTGCTGAGGAACAGCACCACCTGGGGGGTGTTTTCGGCCCTGAAACACCCTTCGCCGGCTTTTACACCTACGGTGAAATCGCGCCGTTGGTGCAAAACAGTCTTCCGTTTTTCCATAACGGTTCCGTGATTACGATTTGTCTGGGTGAAGAGGAGGCGTGATGGAAGATTCGGCTTCAGAGAACAGCCTGCGCCGGGAAATCGCAAGGCTTCGCAAACAGCAAAAACAGCAAGAGCGGGTCTACGACCAACAATGCCATCTCCTCAAAAGCGTCAATGACAAATATGAACAGAGCCTGAAAGAACTGGAGAACGCCAACGAACGGCTGCAGCAGCTGGCCACCGAGCGAGCCGAGACCTTGCAGGCCCTGGAGCTGACCAACAAAAAACTGCAGTTGGAAATCGAGCAGCACCTAGCGACACAATCGGAGCTGAAAAAGGCTCGGGACCTGGCTGAGGAGGCAAACGAAGAAAAAAGCGCCTTTCTCGCTGCCATGAGCCACGAAATTCGCACTCCGTTGCATGTGGCGCTGGGCATGTTGGGCATTGTTTTGGAAGAGGACCTCCCAGCGGAAGTGCAGCGCAAGCTCCGCATCGCGCATGACGCAAGCAGCCACCTTCAAGGCGTGATCGGTGACATTCTGGATTTTTCGAAAATTGAATCCGGCATGCTCCAGTTGGAGGAAACCTCGTTTTCCTTCAAGGAAATGGCTCGGCTTATTGTCCAGTGCCTTGAGCCCCGCGCGGCCGAGAAGGGAGTGGAACTGAGCACTGAAGTTGCCGAGACGCTTTCGGGGTACCAGCGCGGGGATCCCTACCGGGTGCGACAGATCCTTTTCAATCTCGTGGACAACGCCATCAAGTTCACGGAAAGCGGATTTGTCAAACTGTCCGCCCACCTTGAGCCATGCGGCACGGCCACGGGTACGGACATGTATGCCATCGAAGTCCAGGATAGCGGGGCGGGTATCGCGCCGGATAAGCTGCAGACCATTTTCGAACGCTTCATCCAACTGGACCAGACACAGGCCAGGCGGCAGAGCGGCAGTGGATTGGGCTTGTCGATCTGCGCCAATCTGGCCGAGATGATGGGCGGGACGATCCGAGTCTCGTCCCAGGAGGGCAAGGGCAGTCTCTTTTCAGTCCACCTCCCCTTCGTTCCCTGCCCGGGGACAGGTGACACAAACAGCTTCATCCCAGAACCCGGGGCCTCTGAAAGTTTGCGTATCTTGCTGGTGGAAGACCATCCCTTGAGCGCCGAAGTGGCCACGCACTACCTGCGCAATCATGGCCATTCGATCATCCATGCCCCAAACGGCGACGACGCCTTGGTCGCCCTGGGGCACTCCTGCTTTGATTTTGTCCTCATGGATGTGGAGATGCCAACAAAAAGCGGCATCGAGGTCATTCGCGAAATACGGAATGGATCGGCGGCCAGCACCGTGCCCATATTTGCCATGACCGCCCACACGGTCCCGGAGATACACAACCAGTGCGAACAGGCCGGTGCGGATGGGGTCATGACCAAACCGGTCGATTTTGGCGTCCTGAACACGAAGATGCACAAGGCGATTATCCAAAATAAGGCATCAAGGCGCTGACTGCTATTTTTCGAAACAATTATAACTACATATCGATATTAAAGCTCGTATATTTTATTTCAGTATAGTCATCAATTCCATGACGAGACCCTTCTCGACCAAGCCCACTTTCTTTTATTCCACCAAAAGGGGCTTCGCATGTTGATACGTGTCCATCATTAACCCCTATCAATCCATACTCCAACGCTTCCGAAACACGGAAAGATCGATTTATATCACTTGTATAGATATAGGCTGCCAAACCATATTCAGTATCATTAGCCAATGATATTACTTCTTTTTCCGTTTCAAATTCGAAAACAGGTGCTAAAGGCCCAAAAGTCTCTTCATGCGCAACATTCATATCTTGTGTGACATTTGCCAATATGGTAGGCTCAAAGTAATTCCTCCCTAATGAATGACGCTTCCCACCTATAACTAAACGTGCCCCCTTACTTAATCCATCTTCAATTTGCTCACTTACATGCTTAATTGCATTACTATCGATAAGAGGGCCCTGGGAAACGCCTTCTTCTAATCCATCACCAACCTTAAGTGAGGAAACAGCCTGTCTAAATTTTGTCAGAAAACGATCATATATATTTGACTGGACATAAAATCTATTTGTACACACGCATGTTTGCCCAGAATTTCTATATTTGCTTAACATTGCCCCTTCTATAGCCTTGTCAATATCAGCATCCCCAAAAACAATAAATGGCGCATTACCCCCCAATTCCATCGATACCTTTTTCACACTTCCTGCACATTGTTGCAACAAAACCTTCCCAACCCTCGTTGACCCAGTAAAACTCACCTTTCTCACTATCGGATTGCCCGTCAGTTGCCCCCCAATAGCACGAGAATCACCGGTTATAACATTGATCACACCAGCTGGCACACCTGCCTCCTGAGCAAGTCGGGCCATTGCCAAGGCTGAAAATGGAGTTTGACTTGCAGGCTTAATAACTGAAGGACACCCAACTGCCATGGCTGGCCCCACCTTACGCGCAATCATAGACATTGGGAAATTCCAAGGAGTTATTATTCCAACGACCCCTACCGGCTCTTTGGTAATATGTATTCGTTTATTTACCGCAGGTGGCGGCACAATTTCACCGTAAACTCGGCGAGCCTCCTCGGCAAACCACCGTATAAAGCTAGCGCCAAAAGCTATTTCCCCTCGTGCTTCCTTCAAGGGCTTTCCTTGTTCGAGAGTCATAAGGCGCGCTAAGCCTTCCTGATTTTCCATTATTAAATTATACCAACTTAGCATGATATTTGCCCGCTCAAGCGCTGTTCGTGATCGCCAAGCGGGAAACACATCCGCAGCTATCGAAATTGCGCGGTCGGTCTCTTCCTTTCCGCAATTCGGTACATGACCAATAATGCCCATGGTTGCTGGATTGTCTACCTGGATCATTTCCCCACTATCGGAAAAAACCATCTCATCACCAATTAGGCAACTCGTACGGGAAAGAATTTCCTCGTCAATATTCATTAAAAATGCCCCTTTTTCTCTAAAACCCTAAAAATTAGAGCCATAAATAACTCACATGCAACACCCTCATGCGAGAGAAATTCATATATTTTTAGTATCGTACAATGAACTATATATTTTTCTTCCCACACCATGGACAAAATATACAATCCTGGTTCGGAAAGGTCTCTCCACACTCAACACAATTGATTTTACCTTTTCCTATGACAACCAAAAGCTCACCCTCTTTGACCGGTACCATTTTCTTATCTTCCATATAATTAGCTGCCTTAACTACCCTTTCAACCATTCCGTTTACTTGCGCCAAAACAGCCTTCTCTTGCTTCATAATTGAAATATTAAATATCTCGTCTCCCTTATTCACCTGATCTCCAGGCTGCACATGCATTACCCAAAGATCCCCAGTGCTTGGCGCTGCTACTTGACACGGATCTTTGGGATCAGCCATTTCTACTTCGGTGATTCCTCCTCCTGAAGGCTCAGCAACCTGTACTGAGTGAGTGAAAGATTCAGAATCTAATGTATAGCGAACAGTACTGATTCCACTTTCATCCGGGCCTGTAATATCTTTCATAAAAAGATGATGGGGCTTGCCATGCCGATCTTTAAAATAAATTTCTTCATTAGCTTGCAAGCCTTCAAACCAAACATGTAAAGGCAGTTGATTAGGATCACCATATTTATTAATAAAATCGATTGTTTTCAATGCATCTCCTGGATGATTGCAATACATAACAACTTCCTCTGAAGATGCTTCACGGCCTATTTCTTTTTGTAGAGCTTTTTTTTCATTTTCTATATTAATATCTTGTAAGTATGGCAAAGGTGAATAGGATGTTCTTTTTTCCAAAAATTTCCTGAATTCTTCACCAAAAGCTGATTCATACACCCAATCAGGGGGAAACCCCAAAGGCAACTTCCCATAACGACCCAGCAACAGTTGCCGAAATGCATCGTTGCTATCCTGATATATTTCAAGACGAGCCGTACGCAAAGCTTCAGACAGGGAATCTTCTGGAGTTGAGACCACTGTCTCTAAAATGCGTAGTAGACGTTGAACTCCTTTTTCTCCCTCACGCTTATACGCTCCAGTTACTGCCAGAAAAGCTGTGTTCCATGTTATCTGGGAGCCGGGGGTCACGTCATGGTAATGCACAATCTTCCGGCTCCCGGCCAAAAAACGAAGCATATAAGGCAAAAGATGGATATACCCCTGCTTCATGGCCCCTTCTTGGGACGAAGAGGTCGCACCTCCGGGCATACCATGATAAACGACATCATGGTCAATACCCTGAAAATGTGGCGCTGTATATCTATCATAATAAGGCATTATTTGCTTAGCAACAAAATTGGCTTTTCGAATCATATCCTTGTTCAAATTATTATCGACCCCAATCTCACCTTCAATATACGCTGCCGTAGCAAGAACATCTCCTTGTCCATACCACCTAACTGTAGATCCAATACCAGTATCCACAATGTGTGCACCTGCTTCAACAGCAGCACCAAGTGCGGGTACAAATAATCCATCTGTATAATGTCGATGATAATGGAGGACTAAATCAGGATATTTTTTCCGAATAGACTCGACAAGCCTACGTATGAATCGTGGAGGACACGCCCCTGCCATATCTTTTAGCCCGAGACAAAATAACCGGCTGGCCTGGTATGTATTTGTCCCTGTCACATCTGCCATGAGACGAACTACAGACTCAGTAACTTGCATATAGTGATCGACATCAAACTCCTTCGCCCAAGTTATGGACAAGGCTGGCTCAAAAACATTGCCTCGACTATTGGCAACCACTTCGGCAAAGGGCCGCATGTTCTCGATATGGTTCAGAAAATCAAAACAGCGGATGATATCGTAATGCTCGCAGATCATCTCCCCGGTGCGCTGCATCAGATTTTTGGGCTGGGGCTTGTAGCCCAGAACGTTGGTCGACCGGATCAGGATCTGCTTCGGGGTCTTGGGAGCGAACTCGTTCCATTCCCTGGCTTCGGTGAAGGGATAGGTCATGTTCGCCAGCATGGCCACGTGGAAGTGGGCCCCGCCACCGTTTTCCAAGGAGAAGAATCCGCAATTGTCCAGATAGGGGCCGATAAGCCGGTCCTCGGCCAGGCGGAACCGGTTGCCACTGTTGGACTGGGTGATGTCCCTGGTCGTGGTGTCCGTGAAATGGACATGCTCAGTATCCCGAACATAATCGAGCAAGGCCTGACGGTCTCCCCGGGGATACGGCGATTCGATGGCGTCGAAATCGACTTCCGGCTGGACCACGTCCAGGGCACCGAGGCGCTTGTCCGATCGGCCCCGGTATTCCCCGAGTTGGACAAAGGGATTGTGGCCGTAGGCCGAAATTTCGCAAACCAGTCGGCCCAAACGCTGCGCTTCCGCCTCCTTGCTGACGTATTCGAGCAATTGCGGCGTCTTGCCCACAAAGGTCGTATCGTAATCGCCGGACCGGAATTGCGGATTGGCAATAATCCGCTGGTGAAAGGAAATGGTCGTTTTGACCCCGGAAATGACATATTCGCCCAGAGCCCGCTCCATGACCCCGAGGACCTTGCTCCAGTCCCGGCCGTAGGCGATGAGCAGGGAGGCTGCCGAATCGTACTGGGAAGGGAATTCATACCCGGCGGCAAGACAGGAATCCACACGGACCCCCTGTCCGCCTGGAGAGAGGTAGCGGGTGATGCGCCCGGCATTGGGCGCGAAACCGTCCTGCGGGTCTTCGCAGTTGATGCGCACCTGCAAGGCGTGGTTCCCGGGACAAGGCTTGGCATCGTCCAGACGGAGTTTGGCGCCAAAAGCCACCGCTATCTGTTCCTCGACCAAGTCGATGCCATAGCGGCACTCGGTGATGCCGTGCTCCACCTGAAGCCGGGTATTGACCTCGATCAGGTAGGGATTGCCCTCCATGTCCACCAGGAATTCGACGGTGGCCAGGGAATGGTAGCCCACAGCGCTGACCAGGCGACGGGAGTACTCCTTGAGCCGTTCGCGCAACTCCTCAGTCATCACCGGCCAGGGCGAGGGCGTGATCTCGACGAGCTTCTGGTGATTGCGCTGAACGGTGCAGTCGCGTTCGTCAAAGGCGAAGACATTCCCGTGCTGGTCGGCGATGACCTGGATTTCGATGTGCCGGATCGAGGTCAGGAGCTTTTCGACATACAGGCGGGGGTTGCCAAAGGAGGCTTGGGCCAGGGAGGAGGCTTTGGCAAAGGCGCGTTCGAGTTCGCTTTGCTGGTAGACTTCGTAAATGCCGCGCCCTCCGCCGCCGCCTTCAGCCTTGAGCATGATCGGAAAATCGATGTCCTCGGCAATCCGGCGGGCCTCGTCAATGCTCACCGCACCGTCAGACCCCGGAACGACAGGGACCCCGTGCTCTTTGGCCAGATTGCGGACCTGGACCTTGTTGCCCAGGATATGCATCGGTCTGGAAGGCGGACCGATAAACACCAGGCCAGCGGCCCGGCATTTTTCCGGAAAGGCCTCATCTTCAGAGGCGAACCCCCAGCCGGGGTGGATCGCTTTGACCCCGCGCGCCTTGGCCCTGTTTATGATTAAATCTATATCTAGATACGCTTGGGGGTTAGACCCAAGGAGCAACAATTCTTGAGCACCGGTGGTAAAGGGAGCGGTTTTATCTTCCTCTGTTGCCGTTATGATTGGAACGGCCTGAAAAACCTCTAATATAGAACGAGCAATGCGCCTTGCAGGAATTCCACGATTTGCTACTAATATTGGCTGATCACGTAGTTCCTCCACAACGCTCTCAAAAGCTTTTTCCTGCATGCTGACCTCATATTTTTTTACATATATTGAAATTTATAAAAATATATCATACAAAGCTAATACTTACAAGATGCTTGTATATGAGCTCCGACAATCTATATTTATTGTCACTATTCTTTTTATTTAAAATATATTTTTTTATTTCAGAATGAAAATTTATTTTTGAAGCCCCAAGCTTCGCAGCAGTCTTAGGGCCATTTTCTTTTATCCTGCTAGCTCCATGAATTGCTATAGGTATTTCTATATTCTTACACATATACGATAAAACACTAACATCTTTTAAACCTGACTTTGGTATTGTCAAAGCCAAAAAATCTATATTTGTTTTAGCTATAAATTCGTTAGCTATATCTATACCATTATAACCATAATTTCCTAAAACCATCAAATTTGTTAAATCCCCAAGTTCCCCTTCTATATTTGAATTTGATGCATGGGCTAAGCAAGCAGCTTTTCTTGTATGCTTCATATTTTCATAAAATGGAAGATTTGACCCGTCATACATAACAGAACTAAATCCCATATCTAAAGCCATCAAGACAGCATCTATATCTTTAGCATGATTTAAATGCACAGCAACAGAAACAAATGATTTCTCCGCAGATTTTATGGCTTGCAGACCTAGGGCTTTAAGACTTTTTGGAGTAAAATCATTGCTATCCACAGACAACATCAAAGGAACGCCCAAAAACTCTGCTGCACTTATTACTTCACTGATCGAATCAAAATCATAAACACTAAAACACCCAACAGATGTGCTATTCGACTTTGCTTCTGTCAATATTCTTTTTGATTCTACCAAACTCATATCATTCACCATTTAAATTTAACATTATACTAAATCTTCTTATATAATTTGAGCATGGTCCGCAACTTGCGCAGATGGTCGCTTTCTTCTTCTATGCACTCCTGCACGAACCGTTTTTCACTTTCGGGCACGAGTTCACGCATTTCCATAAAAAACAAGATGGTGTCCTTCTCAAAACCCATGGCGAAGCGCAAGGCCTCGGCCTCGCTTTGCATATGGGTCAAAATGGTGTCCCCAAGCCCGTCGCCGAACAGGATGTGTGATTCGACGAGGGATTCGAGATATTCCTGATATTCCTGGTCTGTGGACCAGGCTGGGAGTTCAAACTGACCAACCCGCTGCAGCAGGCCCTGGAAGGTCTCCCGGTGTTTGATCTCCTCTCCGCCGAGATAGAGAAACAGATCACGGACCTGCTCATTGGCCGCCTTGCCGGCTACCCGCTTGTAAAAGCTCTCGCCTTTGGTCTCGACCTGAATCGCGGCCTCAACGATATCGCCGGCTGTAAAAATTCCCGCCATGACAACCTCCGCAGACTAGAGCTCCGAAGGGAGCTGTTTGAGTTGGGCGTAGGAGAACACCGGCCCATCGACACAGACATAGTGGGTGCCGATGTTGCAACGGCCACATAGGCCGATGCCGCACTTCATCCGTTTTTCCAACGTGGTGATGATCTGCTCGTCCTCGAAGCCGAGTTTCTTCAAGGCTTCGATGGTAAACTTGATCATGATCGGCGGGCCGCAGGTCACGGCCACCGTATTTTCCGGAGAAGGTTCCTCCTCAAGAAGAACGTGGGGGATGAGCCCGACGCGTTTGTCCCAGTCCGGGTGTTCGCGGTCTACGGTCAAAACGAGGTCCAGATCGTCGCGGGCCTCCCATTCAGGGATCTCCCCGCGGTAGGTCAGGTCATACGGTCCGCGTGCGCCGTAGATGAGCTTGATCTGGCCGTAGTCGTCGCGGTTGTCGAGCATGTACAAAAGCAGGGTCCGCAAAGGGGCCATGCCAATGCCGCCGCCGATAAAAAGGATATTTTTGCCCTGCATCTGCTGGTAGGGAAACCAATTGCCCAGCGGCGCCCGGACACCCACCTTGTCCCCGGCTCTGAGGTCGTGGAGCTTGGTGGTCACTTCTCCGGCTCGCATGACGCTGAACTGGAGATATTCCATGCGGCTTGGCGGAGAATTGATGACAAAGGTCGACTCGCCAGTACCGAAGACGGAAAGTTGGCCGACCTGGCCCGGCTCAAAGGAAAAGGAACGCATCTTTTCCTCGTCGTCCAGGGTGACCCGGAAGGTTTTGATATTCTGGGTTTCCTCTATGACCTCCTGGATAGTCGCCAGTTCCGGGAGGTAGGGGTTGTCGTTGGTACAATAGTTAACCATTGGCCTCCTCCTTGGCGCGCAGGACTATTTCCCGGATATCGACCGCGACCGGGCAGTGTTTGATGCAGCGCCCACATCCACAGCAGGCGATCGCCCCCTCATGCAGATCCGGGTAATAGCAGAATTTGTGCCCCACCCGGTTGCGCAAGCGGTGGGCCTTGGTCGGTCGGGGGTTGTGCATGCTGGCTTCCAGGGTGAACAAAAAGGACATGCAGGTATCCCAGGTCCGCACTCGGCGCCCTTCATACCCGCTGCCTTCATCGGTGATATTGAAGCAGTAGCAGGTCGGGCACAGATAGGTACACGCCCCGCAGGCGATACATTTCGCGGACATAGCTTCCCAGAAGTCCATGTCTTCAAAGAGCTTGAGGAGCTTGGCCGGGACGTCGGAAAGATCGGGGGCAGTGCCCATGGCCGCAAGGGCTTCTTCGTGTTGGGTCTTTGCCGCCGCTTCTTTGCCTCCGGCCTCGCCAAAGAGGGTGGAGGAGAGCAGGGCCTCTCCGGTGTCGGTGCACGCTTCGGCGACGTAGCCGCCCTCAACTTCCGTGAGCAGGACGTCTGAACCAGTGGTGTCTGCAGGGCCGCCTCCCGTCCAATGACAAAAGCAGGAGTTCTCAGGACGTTTGCAGGCAATACTGACAAACGCGGTCTGCTCCCGACGAGACTTGTAAAACGGGTCACACACGGCGTCCGAGGTGTAGACCCGGTCGTACGTGGCAAAGCCGCGGGCACCGCAAGGCCGGCAGCCGACTACCACTGCGGCCGGAGCCTCGGGGCGGGATTCGATCTCGATGTCGTTGCGGCCCGGATCGTCCTCGCGTTTGGTGTATTTGTAATGCACCAGCTCCTCGGTCTGCGGGAAAACGACCTCTTTAGGAGGGGTTGTCGGCTGGCGGTCCAGCACGAGCTCGGCCTGCTCCGAAAAGGGGGCGAAGACCACGCTCTGTTTGTCCTGAACCGGTACATAGACCTGTCGCGTCTGTTGCAATTCGGTCAGCCAACGCGGGAGATCCTGAGCGGCTATGAATTTGGTCGCACCCATTACCATCCTCTCTCGTTGATCTTCGCCTCTTCCACTTGGAACGTGAACAGCGGCGGTGTGGCTTCGGGGTCTGTGCCTGCCTCGAAATCGAACATCTCTTTGATCTCCCTGTTCATTTTGCGCTTGAGCGTCAAAATGGGGATATCCATGGGGCATGCCCGCTCACATTCCCCGCACTCGGTGCACCGGCCGGCCAAGTGCTGGGCGTGGATGATCTGGAAAAGCCATTTTTCAGCTACTCCGGTCTCCTGACTGATCCATTGCGGGTCCCGGGTCTGGGCGATGCAATGGTCACGGCAGACGCACATGGGGCAGGCGTTGCGGCAGGCGTAACAGCGGATGCAGCGATCGAGCTGGGCTGTCCAGTACTGCATGCGTTCGTCGTAGCTCATGGCCTCGAGGGCTTCGAGATCCGGGTCCGTCGGATCCTTTACCGGCTCCCGCGGCTCGCCAAGGACCTGGTCGGCAATGATCGGGTTGGGGTAGCGGCAGGAGAGGCATTTTTGGGGCCGCAGCTCCGCAATAGAGAGCCGGTGGTCCCCGGAGTCGGTCTGCACCACCAGAGCGTCACCTTCCTCGCGGACCTCGCGAACAAAGCCAGCCTCTGGCCCGAGGGCTTCTTCGACCTTGGCCAGATCGACGATGCCCTCGCAGGGCAGTCCGAAAACAGTCAGGTTCTCCCGCTCGATCAAGGATTCCTCGAGCAATTGGACAATGGAGCGGCTGTCGCAGCCCTTGACCACGACCCCGACCTTTTTGCCCTTGAGTCCCGGCAGATAGGTGGCCAGATTGTGCACGCACAGCGGCCCCCAGGTCATCTTGTCCAGATCGCCCTGTTCACGAATGAAAAGCGGGGTGGCATGCAAGGGATCGAACCCCGTGCCCCAGGCGATCACCATGTCTAACTCCGGCAGTTTGTGCCGGATTGCGTCTTGTAATTGTTCCAGTTGCGACACCCTGTCCTCCTCTGGGTTCGATGGATGCTAGGCTTGAAGGGCCGGAGCGCATTGCTTTTCAATGGCCGGGGCCGGTCCCAGGGTGTGGATGCGCTCGGTAAAGCGGGTAACGACGGTCTGCCACCGTTTGCCCTCAGAGGCGGAGACCCAGGTGTACTCAAATCGTTCCGGATCGATGCCCAGCACCGGCAAGGTCCGTTTGAGCAGCTCCAGCCTCCGGCGGGCGTAGTAATTGCCCTCAGAATAGTGGCAGTCCCGAGGGTGGCAGCCTGAAACGAGCACACCGTCCGCCCCGCCAAAAAAGGCCTTCATGATAAAAAGCGGGTTGGCGCGCCCGGTGCAGGGCAGCCGCACAATGCGCAAATCCATCGGCTGTTCGAAGCGCGAGACACCGGCGGTGTCCGCCCCGCCGTACGAACACCAATTACACAGAAAGCCCACTATGCGGAGCTTGTTTCCATCTTGGGCTGACATAAGGCACTGACCTCCGCGAGGATTTGATTGTCGGTGAAGTGTTGGAGCTGGATGGCGCCCTGGGGGCAGGTCACGTTACATATGCCGCAGCCCTGGCAGACCGAGGCGATGACTTCGGCCTTGGGGTTGCCGCCGCGGTCCTGGCTTTCCTGAATGGCGCCGAAAGGACAGGTGTTCACACACTTGAAACAGCCCACACAGCGCGCCAGTTGGACCTGGGCCACTTGCGGATCGGCTTCGAGTTGATCCTTGGAAAACAGGGCCAGGACCTTGGAGGCCGCCGCGGACCCCTGTCCGACAGAGGCTGGAATGTCCTTGGCTCCCTGGCAGGCTCCGGCGAGATAGACACCGGCGGTGTTGGTCTCCACCGGGCGCAGCTTGGGGTGGCTTTCCATGTAGAAGCCATAGGTGTCGTAGGAGATGCGCAGGGTTTCGGCCAATTTTTCCGCGCCGTCAGCACATTCCGCTCCGACCGCGAGAACGACCAGGTCGGCGTCGATCTCCACCTGGGTGCCGAGCAGGGTGTCCACACCCCGCACAACATAGCGCTCGCCCTTGGGGTAGATCATCGAGACCCGGCCGCGGATATAGTTGGCTCCATATTCCTCCATGGCCCGCCGGGTGAATTCGTCGTACATTTTCCCAGGGGCCCGGATGTCCATGTAGAAGACATAGGACTGGGATTCGGGGAGGTGGTCCTTGGTCAGGATCGTTTGCTTGGCCGTGTACATGCAGCAAAAGCCGGAACAATAGGGCCGGTTTACGGACTTGTCCCGACTGCCGACGCATTGGATGAAAACGACGTTTTCCGGTTCCTTGCCGTCAGAGGGGCGTTTGATATGCCCCCCCGTGGGGCCGGAGGCGTTCAGGATTCGTTCGTACTGCATGGAGGTGATGACGTCGGCAAACCGCCCGCCGCCGTATTCACCGTATTTGGAATGGTCAAAGAGATCGTAGCCGGTGGCGGTGATGACCGCGCCGATCTTTTCGGTGACGATCTCGTCTTGCATCTCGAAGTTGATGGCCTCGGTCGGGCAGACCTTGGCGCAGACGCCGCATTTGCCTTTGGTGAAGCGACGGCAATAGTCCGCGTCAATGGTCGCTTTCTTGGGTGTGGCCTGCGGGAAGGGGATATTGATGGCCGTGGTCGTCGAGATGCCTTCGTTGAAATAGTCGTAGGCCTTTTTGCTGGGGCATTTTTCCATGCACAGGCCGCAGCCGGTGCACTTCTCCCAGTCGACATAGGTGGCCTTGCGCCTGACCGTGGCCTCGAAATTGCCGACATAACCGCCCAGGGACTCGATCTCCGAATAGGCGTACAGGGTGATGTTCGGATGCATGGCGACGTCGACCATTTTGGGCCCAAGGACACACGAGGAACAGTCCACCGTGGGGAAGGTCTTGTCGAGCTTGGCCATTTTCCCGCCGATCGTGGAGGACTTTTCGACCAGCACGACCTCAAGGCCGCCGTCAGCGCAATCGAGGGCGGCCTGAATGCCGGCCACGCCTCCGCCGATGACCATGACCCGTTTGGTGACGTCGAATTTTTCCGAGATCAAAGGCCGGTCGCGGCGCAGTTTTTCCACGGCCATGCGGATGAGTTCAGAGGCCTTGTCCGTATTGGCGGCGACGTCCTTGGAGACCCAGGAGACGTGCTCGCGGATGTTGGCCATCTCAAACATGTACGGATTGAGGCCGGCGCGTTGCACCGCCCGGCGAAAGGTTGGCTCGTGCATGCGCGGGGTGCACGAGGCCACCACCACGCCATCCAACCCCTTTTCCTGGACGGCCTGGACGATCCCCTCCTGGCCCGGTTCGGAACAGGCGTACATGGTGTCTGTGGCAAAGGCCACTTCCGGAAAGTCCCGGGCGGTTTCAGCCACTTCCTGGACGTTGACTGTTCCCGCGATATTGCTGCCGCAGTGGCAGACAAAAACGCCGATTCGCATTGCGTTGACTCCTTGCTTAGGCTGCCCCGATAAACGGGGCTCGGTCGCGACGGTTGCCGTTAGGTGAGCGGATACCTGACCCCGGTCAGGAGGCGGCCTCGGCGATGGCCCTGGCCTTGGCCTTGTTCAGGACATCCTTGGGACTCACCGCGAGTTTTTCCAATCCGAGTTCTCGTCCCGGCAGGCCCAGCGCCAGCCCCAGCAGCTGGGTGAAGTAAAAGACCGGTATGTTGTGGTTGGCGTTTTGGGCCTTGTTGATCTGTTTCTGCCGCAGATCAAGGTTCATCTGGCACAGCGGGCAGGCCGTGACCATGGCCATGGCGCCGACATCTTCGGCCAACGACAACAATTTATGGGAAAGATGGGTGACAACGTCCTTGCGCGGGATCCCGTAGGAGGCCCCGCAGCATTCGACCTTGAGCGGGTAGGGCAGTACCGTAGCCCCGCAGGCCTCCAGGACGCGGTCCATAGCCGTGGGGTTCTCGGGGTCGTCGAACTGCATGACATCAGGGGGACGATTCATGATGCAGCCGTAATACGGGGCCACGAGCAGACCGGTCAGTGGTTTTTGGACCTTGGAGGCCAGGGCGTCCACCCCGATGTCCTCGACAAGGATCTGCAGCGTGGATTTGACTTCGAGGTTTCCTGCATACGGCGTTTCCAAAAGTTCGTTCATCGCCGTGAGGCTGTCGGGATCCTCGGCCTTGCGGGCGGCCACCTTCAGATTGGTCAGGCAACTCGGACACGGCGTGGTCACACAGGTCGGCTCGAGTTGCTGAGCCAACTGGAGATTGCGCAGGGACAAGGCTCCGGAGAGCGTGTGGTCAACGGTGTGAGCCGGTGTCGAACCGCAGCAGCTCCAGTCCGGGATGTCCCGGAGTTGGATGCCGAGTTTGTCACAACACGCCCGGGTGGATTTGTCGTAATCCGTGGCGGTTCCTATCTGGGAGCACCCAGGATAATACGCATAGATGGTCTCGGAGCGCATGCTTACTCTTCCCTCCTCAGTCGGCGCAGCCACGCGGCCACTGGACTCATACGTTCGGCCTGAAACGGACGGTAGGCTTCCCGCCCTTGTTCCTGTTTTTCCATATAGCGATCAAAAATTGCGGCGACGTGCTCCTTGCCCTCAATGTTGTGGGGGGTGAAGCTGAGTTTGCCCTTGGCCATGACCGTGGGGCCCAATTCGGCATCGGTCATGACCCGTTTGCTGTGGGCGATGTACGAGGACATGGCCCCGAGTTCATAGACCCGGCCGTGTTTGTGGACCGATTCCAGGAAGGCGTCATAAAAGAGTTTGACGTTGCGCTCAGTGACGTAGCCTTCCCGGCGGGCCATATGCCGTAAAACATCCATGACCTGGGCCACATCGATATTGTTGGGACAGCGGGTGGTGCAGGATTGACAGGTGGCGCAGAGCCAAAGCGACCGGCTGCGCAGAACCGTGTCTTTTTGTCCCGCCTGAACGAGGCGCATGATCTGGTGCACCGGGATGTCATAGACGAAGGTGTAAGGACAGCCCGCCGTGCAGTTCCCGCATTGGTAGCACAGGGCGACATCCTGGTGACTTTCCTCGTTGACCTGTTGGGTAAAGGCAGGGTCGGTGTGGGTGGAAAGATTGATGGTCTGCATAGGGCGTCTTTTCCTCGCACTTCGTCAAATTTGAAATCAAAAAAATATAAGGCATGCCAGTAAATTTTATTTACTGGCATGCCTTAAGGAGGTTAGCGAAAGAGGGAACCGAGTCACTTAACCACCGCCAATAGAAGGAATCAACATGACATTGTCATTATCTGTAAGCCTAGTATCAAATTGGGATATCTGACCGTTAACTACAACAATTGCCACATCGTATTCATTAATTTCAAACTTTTTAAGTATATCAGAAACCGTAGAATTATCTAAAACCTCCACCTTACCAGTAGAGACTAAGTTGGTATTTAAGTTCGAAAAAAATTTGACATTAACAATCATTAGCCCCTCACATGTAATCTTCAATCCAATCTATATCTAAATCAACAAGCCGAGCATGAGAAGGACGACCTTCTTGATCCCAACCACAAACCTTATAGTATAGTTCTATTGCATCACGTAATTCTTGTTCATCAATCTTTTGACCTGCAAGAGGGCCATCGGGAAAAGGCTCATGCCAACGCGAAATGACACGATCATCATCAGAACCAAGCCCTTCTCTAATATTAAAAAGACGACTCATCACAAGGGAACGCTCACTGGCTTTTACAATTTCAAATAAACTTGTATCCCAACCAGTTATAGCCCTTACAGATTCAACTAAATTATGAAATGTCATGGCATGGATAGGAACTGAACAAAAATTACAGATAGATAGCAAGTTGTTTATACCCCACGCCAACTGTCCTAAATGAAAAAAGCGAACTTTGGCTTCATCTGTGCTAAGGGGTTCGACAGGATCTGTTACACCCAAAGCACTTAAAGCCTTAAAACCTTCCCCCTGAAAAGCAGTATCATGGGGGCATTCTACATGGTCAGCACCAGTTGAGCTCAGGGCATAGCCCATAGCCATCCCGGTCTTTCCCCGACCGTCATGAAGAGGAAGATCGTTGCCTTTAATATGGAAAGCATAGTTATGAGACCCTTTACCAATTTTTTCAGAAGCTCTAATCATTCCTTCAGCTAGGATGTCTCCGATCCCTTCTCTACGAGCAATAGTTTCTGCTAGCCAGCAAATAGACTCCGCATCACCCCACTGAAGTTCGCATCCGATATCTGAAGAAGATAAAATTCCATTTTCGAAACATTCCATGGCAAAGGCAATCATGTTACCTGTAGAAATTGTATCTATACCATACAAATTACAAATTTGATTAGCTCGGGCAATAGATTTTATATTACCATTAAGTAAGTTGCTTCCAAAAGCAGCCAGTGTTTCATACTCAGGACCACCATACTTAGGATCAAGAGGAAATTTAGGATCATCACTCTTTACAGAGCGCTTGCAAGCTACTGAACACATATAGCAAGTACTAGGTTTATGAAAAATTTCTTTTTCATAGTTTTCCCATTCAAGATTTTCGTGCTGATCGAAAGTGCCGTATTTGAAATTCTTGGTAGGCAAAATTCCTGAAGCATTCAAACCTTTTACCAAAACAGATGTGCCGCCAGTCGACAATCCCTTATTTGGTGGGTGGTTTTTAAGTCTATTCCTATGCCATTTATTAATTTCCTTGACAGCCTCAGGGTCAGCGAAAGAAGGCTTTTGTGAACCTCGAACGGCAATTGCCTTGAGGTTTTTTGAGCCCATAACACAGCCCATGCCAGTGCGACCATTGAAATGCTCTATGTCATTTGAAATATTGGCAAATCGAATAAGATTTTCACCACCAGGACCAATACTGGCAACTCGAACTTTTTTATCGCCGAGTTCTTCCTTGATCATCTCCAATGTCTGATAGTTATCCAACCCCCAAACATTGCGAGCATCTTTAATCTCAACATGCCCATCGACAATACTAAGATATACAGGATATTGAGCTTTTCCCTTGCAAATAATTGCATCATATCCTGCAAACTTAAGCTCTGGTGCAAAATACCCACCGGCTTCTGACTCCCCAAAACAATTCGTTAAAGGAGACTTAGAAGCAACTGTATAGCGATTATACCCGGAAATTGGAGCCCCACATATAACGCTTGTAGCAAAAACCAAAATATTTTCTGGACTAAGAGGTTCGACACCAGGTTTGAGCATCTTTAAAAGATAATATGAGGCAAAAGCCGAACCCCCCATATAGGTTTTGTACCATTTCTCGCTTGGTTCTTCAACGAAAGTTTCAGAACTAGTTAAATCAACATGAAGAATTTTACCAGTATAACCAGACGCCATTTTAAACCTCACTAAATTTGAAATTTATAGTATATGAAAAGTCTTCTAAATTATTGACCATAACCTAAATATGCAGGAAGCCAAGTTGACAGGTCAGGAACAAAGGTAAGAAGAAGGATACACAAGAGCAGGGCGACCAAGAAAGGCAATACACCTATCGCAAGCCTTTCGACAGAAACATTAGCAATTCTTGATGCAACAAAAAGATTGACCCCAAGCGGAGGTGTTAAAAGCGCCATTTCATTAGTTACGACAAGAATAATCCCAAAATGTATCGGATCAATTCCAACAACAGAAAACATCGGCATTAGAACTGGCACCAAAATAATAATTGTTGAGAGTGTTTCCATAAACATTCCCAAAAAGATCAAAACACCGATGATCATAAGCATTATGATATAAGGATCAGAAGAAACCTCTAACACTGACTGAGCCAAGCGCTGAGGAGCTTGCTCAAAAGTTAATATTTTCCCAAACAGGGTAGAAGTTCCTACAATAATTAAAACAGAGCCACATATCATTGCACCTTCAAGAAGAGACTTGTATACAGATGACAGATTAAGTGCTCGATTAATAAAAAAACCTACAAATAAGGCGTAAACAATAGCTAGCACTGATGCCTCAACTGGGGTACAAAGACCAGAGTAAATAGACCCCAATATTATCAAAGGAGTCACCAATGAAAAAAAACTTCGAAAACACGACTTCAAAAAATAACTAAATTTAAAGTCTTTAGCTTCTAGATCACCAGAAAACCCTTGGCGCCTAGCTACAAGCCAAGCAGTAGTGACCATTACAAACCCTACAATAAAACCAGGTATAAACCCTGCAGTAAACATGCCAGTGACAGAAACGTTTGCCAAGATAGCATATATGATCATTGGATTACTTGGCGGAATAAGCAAACCAATTGTACCACCAGAGGATGCAGTAGCTCCAGCATACTCTTTACTATAGCCATTTCTGAGCATAGCAGGAACCAAAAGCGTTCCTACCGCAGCAACAGTTCCCGGGCCAGAACCTGAAATTGCAGCAAAAAAAGTACACGCCAGGATTGTGGTTATACCCAAGCCTCCAGAAATTTTACCCACGATTTGATTCACAACGTCAACAATTTGCTTTGTTATATTTCCATACTCCATTAGAGTTCCAGCAATTACAAAGCAAGGTATTGCCAAAAGAGGAAACAAATTAAGTCCGTCAAAAATTGAGTTATGAATTACAGATAATGGCAAATACCCACCATATATCAATGCAATACCTGAAGATATTGCAAGACTCATGAAAACAGGCATCCCGATCAAAAATAAAACAACCAAGCTGGAAAGAGTTATTGTGAGTACAGAGAATTCCATATTATTCTGCCTCCATTTCAAAGTCTTGCAAAACAAGCTCCGAGAGAGTTCCTCTTTTAAGCCGAATTATATAACCCTCAATAATTCTCCAGCTCATTAGAACAAAACCAAATGGAACAACAAGTTCTACATAGGCCTTAGTGATGTGCAGTACGGGAGACACTTCAGGATATTTAAGAGCCGTTTGGATCACGTTCCAACTTAACCAGGCAATATAAAGATTAGCAGAAACCCATAGGGCGTCAGCTACAACCCTAAAAAACAAACGAACTTTATATGAAAAAACCAAAAATTGTGCTGTAATACGCACATGAGAACCATGCTTAGCGACCAAAGCAGCAGATACGATGACCGTAGCAAGAAAAGAAAACCTGCTAAGCTCTTCAGTCCAGGCAATGCCACCCCCTGTGAACCATCGTGCACTCACCTGTATAATGAGGCATGCAACCATGAGAGCTGAAGTGGAAACGCAAACTATCTCTTCAAAATAATCATAGATTTTTTGTGTCCAACGAAGTATAAATCTCATAATTGCATGCCTCCAATAACCTATAACCAGACTTTACTTGATGATGTCGACAACCTTATCAACAGTCTCTTTGCCACCAACTTCATCATAGAATTCTGACCAAAGAGCACGAGCCTTGGACTCCCAAACTTCTTCGTCATTAAGTTTGTGAAGCTCCATTCCGTGATCAAGGCATTGCTGCAAAGCTTTTTGTTCTTCTTGGGCAGACCAATCCCATTCATATTGAGCAGCCTCTTTTGCGGCACTTGTAACCAACTGCTTATTTGCTTCAGGCAAATTTTGATACCAAGTTTCACTGAAAAGCATTGGACCTACCCAAAGGAGGTAATGCAATTCTGTAATATAATCCTGTACTTCCCAAAATTTCTGGTCGCGATTAACAGAATGGGGGTTTTCTTGCCCATCAACCACACCCTGTTGAAGTGCGTTAAAGGTTTCATCCCATGCCACAGGATGAGGATTCACACCCCATGATTTAAAACTTTTAATTTGAACATCCACAGGAGGTACGCGAATTTTTAAGCCTTGAAGATCGTCAATGTTGGTGACAGGGTGCTTTGAATTCGTAAGATGACGATAGCCGCCAATCAACCAAGAGAGAGGCCTTGTTCCACTTTCTTGAGCAATCTGATCAGCTATTTCATTATTAAACTCATCGTGGTTGAAAAGCTTATAAGCTGATTCAATTTTTGGAAACATGTAGGGCATGTAATAAATTGAGGCTTGACTAGAAAATGGCGTCAAATTACCGACAGCCAAAACAGCAAGTTGTATTTCATTGGAGCGCAACTGCTTCACATTAGCTTGCTCGTCACCCATTGAGCCGCCATAAAAAGTAATTACTTCTATCTTGCCATCAGACTTTTTTTCGACAATTTCTTTAAATTTATCAATGGCAGTTGTGTGCAAACTCCCTTCGGGGTTTGCAGTAGCTGCACGGATTGTCATCGGTTTGTAATCTTGGGCTGCTACATGCATTGGAATTGAAACGAAGCACGTAAACAAAAGAGCAATCAATAATCTAGCCTTCATAAAGCCTCCAAATTAAAAATTTTACAAATTGCCGTTTACATTTACACTACACTCCCCAAAAAAAGTTATTGGTTATAAAACTTTGAAAACTGCATTACAGTCTTCCTGGCCATAACCCTCATCATGTGCCCTCATAAACTCTTTAAGCGCAGACTCCATTGTTTGAAGGTCAAGATTCCAGTCTTTACTCATTTCCAGACCAATTCGAATATCCTTTAGGGCTAAGTCTAAAGGAAATCTTGATTTATAATCTTCTTCAGCTATCCAGGGGCCACGTACATCCATCTGGAAACTGTGGGCCCCCGTATCGGCAAGAAGCTCCAACAATTTTTTCCTATCGAGTCCGGCCTTATCACCGACTTTCATGCCTTCAGCTAAAACTGCGACATTGGTCATTCCAATCATATTCGAAATGAGCTTAACAGCACATGAGGCTGCAACTGGTCCAACATAATTCACTATCCCAATTGAGCTTAGTATATTTTTTATCTTTTCATAAGCTCTCTCATCGCCACCAATAAACATCGGTTCTTCTGCTTTTTCAGCATGAGCAGGTGTCTTTCCAAGTGTGCATTGTATGTAGCTAATATTTTTTTTATTTGCTTCTTTTTCAAGCGTTTCAGCTGTACTCGCATCAATAGTTGATAACTCTACATGCGTGCTATTGGCGTTTAACTTTTCATATAAACCGCCATCGTTCAACATTACATCTGTTACATGTTGAGGCAAAGGCAAACTAGTGAAAATAACATCGGAACTTTTAAGCTCATCAATAGAATTAGCTTTTTTCCCGCTTTCACCAACTGATACAGTTTTTTCAATCGCTTCAGCACTCAAGTCAAACACATCAACTGAATAACCGTTACGAATTAAATTTCTAGCTAGCGGGCCACCCATTAAACCAACACCGATAAATCCTATACGCATACTTAACTCCATTTACATCTTTATGGGGGCAAATCATATCGCCCCCATAAAGTCATAGAATGCTAGGCACTTCTATAAAGTTTAGTAATGATGAGCTCTTTATGGCCAAGGACCTCAGCAGATGTCTTTCTTCCACCGCACGTCCGCTTCACCAAGTCAACAAGCCCATCACCCGACTCATCCAAGGTCATCTCGCCACGCAAAATCCCTGAACAATCGTAATCAATATGCTCGCTCATCGTTGAGCATGTCAGCGGGTTAGCGGAAAGCTTGATGACAGGCTCAACCGGGTTCCCAATAATGTTGCCTTGCCCAGTTGGAAACAAATGCACAACGAAGCCAGCGGCAGCACAAAGCGTCACCATTTCAGCCGCAGCTGAAGAGGAATCCATGAACCAAAGCCCTTTACCTGTGGGTGCCTCCGCCGGCTCCAGCACGCCAACATACTGGCATTTTTTACCAATTTTCTGTAAATTCCCAAAAGCTTTTTCTTCAATAGTCGTCAACCCACCGCGGATATTTCCTTTTGTAGGTTGCGAGCCAGAAAGATCGTCGGTTTTATTTTCGTTAATAAATTCGTTATAATCTTTGAACATTTTATAAAATGCTTCACCAACTTCTGGTGTAGCCGCCCGTTCTTTACACACCATTTCTGCACCAGTAATCTCACTGGTTTCACCAAAAACGGCAGTACCGCCTTTCTCAATGTGCTTATCTAAGACATTACCAACGGTTGGATTGGAAGCTAAGCCAGAAGTGGTATCAGACTCTCCACATTTTACAGAAATCCAAATCTCAGAAGAGTCAACCTCTTCAGGCTTTATTTCAGATGCATAATGCACATATTCTTTTGCTTTTTTGCTTGCCATATTGATGGTATTAAAGTCACCATTACGCTCAATCGAAAAACCTTCAACCGGCTTTCCAGTAGCTGCAATTCCGTCTACGACCTTTTGAGTCCATTCAGGCTCAATGCCAATAACCACACAAGCTGCCACATTTGGATTAGATCCCAGACCAATCAATGTTCTAAATGTCAACAGCAAATCTTCGCCAAACTGAAGTCGGCCATACGCGTGTGGAAGAGCAAGAGTTCCTTTAACATTATTTTCAACGGCTTCACATGCAGCATTAGACAAATCATCCAATGCCAAAATAGCTACATGGTTGCGAACCCCAACACGACCATTTTCGCGACGATATCCAAGAACTTTACCGAAACTCATTCTCTACCACCTTTTAGTTTTAAGATTTTGAATATGGACATGGCTGCCTTTTTCAAAAGGAGCAACAACCTTCCCAATGTCATGTCCGTATTTAATCACTGTGTCGCTTTCTTTCATTGGGACTAGAGAAATTTTATGGCCAAGAGGAATGTCATCTAGAGCTTCAACTTGGATTTTCTCCTGAGAGTCCATGTAAAGACCTTCGGCCGTTTCTCCTTTTTTAATGTCAACCGTGGCCACACCGACCGTGTCGGCTTTTTCGTGAACTAAAAATTGGATCATTCTAGGTCCTCCTGTTGATTGATTATAAAAAAATAAGTGACCAATTCACTCATTTTTTCTATAAAAAAAAGTAGTATTTGCGTTTGGTATAACTGCTATTGTCGTATTTTTATTACTCTTTTTCAGCCAATTGCTTATAACTGTCTGAGCTTTACCTAAATTTAAATGGCAATTTATCGCACAAGAACTCTCAATGCTGGAGTCAACAACAACCTCAAAATCTTTTAAGCTTCTTCCAAACAAATATGCTTTATGAGCACCCATTCTAAAATCGTTTTCTTGAAAATCATTAACTACATCATCAATATTTTTAAAATTTGAAACATATTCATAATAATCGTCATCACCGACGCCTTCATCGCATGAAGCTAATAATAAAATTTTTCCATTTATTTTAGCTGCCGTTGAAGACATATTTAAACCCTTTTGGGCTTGATATAAACATATATCCTTAGGGCTCCCACCACATGAAGCGACAACAATATCATAAAAATTGCTTATTTCGACCCCATAAACCTTAGAACATATTTCAGCCCCAGCCTCTAATACCTCTTTATGAGCTCCTGCTTGTATCCAAACAGGACATTTTTCTGTATTATTGACGACATTTACCGCCAAATCAATACTTAAAATATCACCTGCTTCATTTAAATCCTGCCTTACAGGATTTTCTTTTAGCCTGCCAACATTTGCACCATCTTCGAACATCAGTGAGTGATTTTTTCTTATCATTTCAGCTGACGCTAAGCCAATACAGGCTCCCTTTGCTCCACCAGTAAATCCGACAAACTGATGCGGGTCGATTTGACCCAACACAATTTTTATATCGGCTTGAGCAAAGTGCTGATTAATCTCTACAGGCGTTCCCTGCGAGGTCTTCCCCAAACTAACAAAGTTTGATTTTTTAGCATCGTGTGAGAAGACTGTAAAATTTTCATATATTTCTGGACCGACCAATTTTATCAGTCTCTCTTTTGACAAGGGCGGGTGAAGTCCTCCCCCAACTAAAATCGAGATTTCTTTTATTTCTAAACTTGGCCATTTTTCCGTCAAGAATTTCAAAAGCACTGGAAGGATTCTCTTTGTCGGAAATGGTCGCGTCTCATCTGGTAAGGCTATGGCAAGACTTCTTGGCTCGGGCCATTGGCCCAAATCAACTGTGCCTATCGGACTTTGCAGCACATCCAAAAAACTACCCTCAAGATCCACCAGCTTGGACTTGCTGGCTGGACTCAAATAATCAACCTGGGCCCCATCAGGGAGATTGATTATTTTATAGCCTTTTCCATACTTTAGCTTAATCTCCATAAATCCCTCTGCGGTTAGTCGTTACCTTGCTTCTTATCAAGCTTCGTGCCAAAAAAAACTATCAGCAAATTCTATTTAATTTAGGGACGTTATCCCCTATTGACTTTTTTAACCTAAAAAGACTATGCCCAATATTCAGCACCATGTGCTGAATATTGGGCATAGTCAAATCCGCTTAACCCCCTATCTTCACAGGGACTTACACTTTTGTTTATCTCTATGCTACCTAGAACACAAATAAAAACATTTTAAATCAAGGACTTAGGTGCATGACAAATAATGGTCACGATAAAGCCACCCGAGTAACTCTTAATCCAACCCGTAGATACGAAACACTCTTGCGAATTAACAACGCTATAGTCCAGCAGACAACCAGAGAGTCACTTTTTCAGGCCCTTTCAAATGAGATCTACCAACTCATTGAATACGACAGATTTAGCATTAACCTCTATGACCACGAATTACGATCGCTTAGCTACTTTGCTTCGGCTAAGGGTGTTTCCCTCGGCGGGAAAATGACACGCCCCCTCGAAAAAGGATTGATCGCTCAAACAGTCATTAGAACCAAAGAACCTCTTATTATACCTGATGTTAAAAACCAGTCATATTTCTCAAACATGAATAATATGATTGAAGCAGGCCTCAACGTGACCATGGGATATCCACTTATTGTAAGAGATACTGTTCTTGGGTCTCTTCATTTTTCTTTTAAGAATAGGCCCGACAACCTTGATGAGGTTAATAGTTTTTTTGAAGATCTCTCACCTCAAGTCGCCATTGCTGTTTACAACATACTAGCTCACAACAGGCTAAAAAGACTAAATGAAAGCTTAAAAAATGAAAAAAAGTTTTTAAAGAAGGAGGCTCATGGATCTTTTGATCCTGAAAATTTCTTCTACAAATCTGAATCTATGTCAGATGTAATGCAACAAGTTAAGAATGTTGCAGCTTCTGATGCTCCTGTACTAATTACGGGCGAAACAGGGACTGGTAAAGAATATATAGCGCACTGTATTCACCATACATCACTACGAAGTGACGCATTGCTTGTAAAAGTTAATTGCCCTGCCTTAGCCTCGAGTCTTTTCGAAAGTGAGCTTTTTGGGCACACTAAAGGAGCATTTACAGGTGCTTCGCAGCAAAGAATTGGCAGATTTGAAATGGCTAACAATGGAACAATTTTTCTTGATGAAATAGCTGAACTTCCAATGCCGCAACAAGCAAAAATACTACATGTACTTCAAGATAGGTGTTTTGAAAGAGTCGGTGAAAGTCGCTCAATCAGCGCCGATTTCCGTATTGTTGCAGCCACAAACAAAGATCTGCTACATGCTATTCATAATGAATCCTTTAGAAGCGACCTGTACTATAGATTAAACACAGCCCAGATACACATACCTTCTCTAAGAGAAAGACCTGAAGATATACCTGTTTTAGTTATCAATCTTTCTGATCAAATATCTAAAAGATTGCACCGCCCCTCTCCAAAATATTCTGACAAAGTTTTAGAATCTCTTTGCCAATACCCATGGCCAGGCAACGTCAGAGAGCTTAAAAACTTTGTTCATAGAATGTTTTTACAGAGATCAGCTGAAAATGTTAAACTTAGTGACGTAAAATCTTATCTAGGCAACTCACAGGAAATTGAGTATAATGACAACAATATCTTGCCCATGCACGAAATGGAAAAACAACACATTGTTAATGCACTACGAATTTGTAAAGGTGTTTTGTCTGGAGAAAATGGAGCTGCTTCTCTTTTACAAATGAAAAGATCTACTTTGCAATATCGACTTAAACGGCACAACATAAACCCATCTGACTATAAAGCTTTTTAATTCTATAAATCCTTAATGAAAGTTTTTTTCAATTAAATAAAATCACTCCGCACAGTGGATGCAGACCTCGGATTCAGGCAGCGCCAATAACCGCTTGAGCGCGATTTCCTCGCCGCACTCCACGCAGAGACCATATTCGGGGTCATCCGCATCAAGGCGCTTCAGCGCCTGTTCAAGGCGGGCGAGACGGTGTTTGGTCTTGTTCAGGCTGGACATGACAATCCCCTGATTGACCATGGAATCCATCCGGGACAGGCGCCCGATGGGCTGGTCCAGTTCCACCGTCTCGGCGCGTTGTTCCAGGTCAGCTATTTCCTGGCGGCAGATCTCCATCTGCTGCAACACCGCTTGACGGATCTTTTTCTTGGTCGCCTCATCCATACATACTCCTTTAGTGGTGTTCGGGCTCTGCCCTGTGTATTGCTCATGACCGAGCTGCAACGGGGATGCCGGTAGATGGCGGCGTGACCGGCCTACAGGGCTGTATGCGCCTCATGATCATAACGTCAACGCGCTTTTGACCAAGAGCGCACCGCCGACCAGCGGCCAACTCCAGTTCTGAAACCTCCGGGGCCTGCCCAGCTCATCGCGGCCAGCTATATTCTCTGTGACGAACGATTCCCTGCCCACTCAAGGCGTGCAGGAACGCCCTTACCGTTTACCACGATACCATCCGTGATGGATAGTCGTTGACCTCGATGCCTGTGTCCAGCATCTTGGAGACAACGAACAGCGCGTCCCTATCCCGTCTCTGCGGGACCGCCTTACCGCCTGCCCGTGAGGCGCCGCCGGGAAAGCCAAAACGCTCCCCACGGTATCCTCAAAGTGCCCTCTTGCGTTCAATCGCGAAAGCGCTAAGATGGGAATAGTTCTTTTTCTTGACTTGCCAACACTGCACTTCGATACTGCTCACGGCTTTCACCAAAGGACTCAGTCGGAAAGCTGATCGCCGATCAGGGGTCAGCCCCTCGGCCAGCAGCGTATCTGGCAGCCCCAAGGCGCTCCGGGCGCACCGCATACTGCGCTGTGCGAAATTCCAACTCCCGTCGTCTTTACCTCAAACGTACCACCTGCAAAGGGAGGCCTTATGCATCTCGAACACCTTTTTGAACAGCACGGCACCGATGCCATAGACCTTGAATTCACTTGCCACGATTGCGGTGGCGCAGTCCGGGTCACCGCTGGCAAGGACGACCAGGGCGCCACCCTCACCCCGCAGGACGGCGCCGCTGGCTACCATCCCCGCCTCAATTCCGGGGAGAGGGAATATTTTGTCAAATGCGCCAGCTGCTATGCGGCCCAGCCCAAGTTGACCAATTACAATCCCACCGAGGTCTACACCCGCATCGTGGGCTACTACCGGCCGGTTAGCGCCTGGAATCGTGGCAAACGCGAAGAATACAAGGACCGCAAGTTCTACGACCAGTCCCACGCCGATAGTGTTCCCGCTTCCTAACTGAGTGTTGAAACATGCTTTATACGACAGGTTGTTCAAAAACCCCAAAGGACGGCGCTAAATAACGTTCAAGGTCGCAGCGTACGTATTCGTACGTACAAGGTTGAACCTGTTGCAGCCTTGCTGCCATTGAGAAATTTTCAATGGCCCGCCAAGCCCGTTACTTGTGCTGCAGGGTCATGCCGGCACGGCGTGGCCCTGCACAGCGCGTTGCCAATCCTTCAACGGCAACAAACATGAATGCACTCCTCCCCGGACGACCTGTACTGCGGCAACGGTCCGAAGAACGAAGACAAAAGACACCCAGACCTCACTCAAAACGTCATTGCCCGGGGCGTGCAGGGCAGCACTGACGGGGCTTGCCGGGCAATCCAGCTGCGCTGTCTTCGTGGCCGCAGGCATCGGAAATCGTAGAGGCCGTGGGCCAAAAAGATCGATTGCGGTACCGATCCCGATAGCGATCCCGATAACGATTTGGACGGACATTGTCGCTGGTATTCGTGTCGCCCACGGCCCACTGTCTATCGTAAGAATATTTAGCCGCCCGTTCCCCCCTCTGTGCCCTCTGTGGTTGAACCTTCACGGACGCTCCTGCAGCTCCCGCAGCCCATGCCTGGACTCAAATTATGGCCGGAGCCATAGGATAAGACGCCCCCAGGCGGGAGCCTGGAAACGATGAAAAGGGCAAACCACGGTGTTAAGTGGAAGTCTGCAAGTGTTCGCGGCAAATGTCATTTTACAGCGACAACTGGGGTTCCAGGCTCCCTCCCCCTTGCCAAGGGGGAAGGCCGGGGAGGGGGTGCTGGGTTCGATCGTTGTAGCCCGACGGCTCTGCCCACGACTGGGACCCCACCCCTGCCCCTCCCCTTCGCAAGGGGAGGGGAGCAAAGGCCAGTACCGTAGTTCACGCATGGTGCCTCTATCAGCGCTGATCAGCGTGATCAGCGGACAGAACTCTTCCGGTTCCCACGGAACCAGAAGCTCCGATCGTGAATGGCAATGATCGGGGGCCCCTTGACCGGCCAGGGTCTTCTCCCTGGACGGACAAAAGGTATCTGCCTCACTTCGCGCATATTCGCGTAACTTCGCGGACCCAATTCGATACCGATCCCAATACCGATCCCAATAGCGATTTGGACGGACATTGTCGCTGGTATTCGTGTCGCCCACGGTCCACTGTCTATCGTAAGAATCTATAGCCGCCCGTTCGCTGCCGCTCACTCGACAAAAAGGCGGACGGGGATTGCGCCCCGCAGACCGTTGAGGGGCACAAAAGCCGCTAAAAGGCAGTGCTTTTGCCTAGTCTCCTGGATTGAAAGCTATCACTTCCACAAATGACGAGAGCAGCCGCAGCCAAGAATATAACGAGGTCCTATGGGCGATTTTCCCCGCGGCAACAGTCCGCCGCGGTACATGCATCTCGTCCCGCCTGTCGGGCGACCAACGGGAGCGGGCGGGAAACGATCTTCCTCTTCGGACCGCCAGGCGCCGGCCTGGCTCTTGTATTCCGCGGCACTCCCTGTTTCCGCCGTCTTACCGTCCTCCGCCATCCGGCTTCAGTTTTTTCGAATTCCTCAATGCCCCAATTCTTCAATTCCTCAATTTTCCCAAGCACTTTTCCTCCCTTCGCGAACAAAAAGAACAATTTCGATTTCGAAAGCACCCCGGCATGATGCCTGAATCCGTATCTCGATTTTCCAGCCGCCACGCCTTGACGCCCCGGGCAACTCCGTCAATGATCACGCCACGCAAATTCCGCCTTGCCAGAGACCGCCTCCCGGTCCAGCACAGCCGCGGCCATAAATTTTTTCCCCGTGCAACAGGACCAGCCATGCCACGCTATATTGTTCCCCTGACCCTGATGCTGCTCTCCCTTCTTCTCGTTGGTGCAGCCGCGCCCGGCCACGCCGCTGAGGAAGCGAACCGGCTTGGCCCCGTGAACACAGACAAGCGCCTGAACCAACTCCAGATCGAACGCCACAATGGCACCTACACCATCCGTCTTGAGGGCCAGGACCAGGCCGTATCCGCTGAGCGCTTCCTGGCCCAGCTCTACGCCCAACAGCACCGCAAAGAGACCAACTTTCTCTTCGTCATTTTCAATATCACCTCCTGGGTCAATCTCATGTGGGTCTCCGTCGGCCTCCTGGGCCAGGTCTTTTTCACCGGCCGCATGGTCGTCCAATGGATCACCAGTGAGCGGAAACGGCGGTCCGTGATCCCAGTGGCCTTCTGGTGGATGAGCCTGCTCGGGGCCTGCATGCTCCTGCTCTATTTTATCTGGCGCAAGGACATCGTCGGCATCCTCGGCCAATCCACAGGCCTGTTTATCTACCTGCGCAATCTGCGGCTGATCTACCGCGAGCGGCGCTCTTCCTTGACCGCTTCCTGAGCGCCTTGTCATTCACAAAGCCCGACCGCTTCTTCAGCCCAATCCGGAAAAAGCGGCCGTATCGCCTGACAATGGCAATTCTCCGCCCCGCTCGCCAAATCGGAACTTCACGCAGGGTGACGTGGCTGAGATCCCCTTCGAGGGGCTTGGAACGAGTGCACTCATTCGGCTCCCTTCTTCCCCGTCTCGCAGGCCAAAGGCAGCCTGCACACCGAAACAAGGGGCTTGACCTTTGCCACATCTTCAGCAAAGCCTGAGCTGCTCTGTTCTCTTCAGACAAAGGTCCCTGCGAAAGGGTACAGCCTTTGTGTCTCCCACGGATTAGCGTATCGGCCAAGTCAAGGTAGGCTCTTTAAACCAGTGGACCAACACGACGCCCCATGCCCCCAGTCTTACAGCGACTCACGATCCCTGCCCTCCTTTTCCTGCTTGCAGCCCTGTTCGGCTGTGACCAGACCGCTATTCCCATCGGGTTCACCGGTTCCTTGACCGGCAGCTATTCCGATCTCGGCGTCCAGGGCCGCAACGGGGCCACGCTGGCTATTGAAGAAATCAACGCCCAGGGCGGTATCGCCGGACATCCGCTGCGCCTGGTGGTCCGCGATGACGGCAACGATCCGAAGACCGCCAAAGCCGTGGACCGGGAACTGATCGAACGTGGTGTTGTGGCCATCATCGGCCATATGACCTCCAGCCAGAGCGTTGCTGCCTTGCCGGTGGTCAACGACGCGGAGGTGGTCCTGCTCAGTCCGACAACCTCCACGCCCCGCTTGTCCGGGAAAGACGACTATTTCTTCCGCATCCAGACCAGTACGGCCCAAGCCGCCCGAGCGCTGGGGCGCTACGCCCGAAACCAGCTCGATCTGCAACGGATCAACGTTATCGAAGACACCAGCAACGCGGCCTACACCACCCCGTTCCTGACCAATTTTCAGGACACCTTTTGTCACAGCGGGCAAGTGGTGGGCCAGCATTGTCGCTTCCATTCAGAGATGGAACAGGATTGGCAGCTTCTGGCCGACTGCCTGCTCCAGACACCCAGCGACGGCATCTTGCTCCTGACATCGGCCCGTGATGCGGCTAGCCTGCTGCCCATACTGCGTCACAAGGCGCCTCAACGAGTCATCCTCAGCAGCGGTTGGGCAACCACCCGCTCTCTGCTGACCCTGGGGGGCGCCTCGGCAAACCAGGTCTACGCCGCAGAGCGGAATTTTCCGGCCGAACGCAACACGGCCTATCGCCATTTTGTTGACGCCTACCGCCAGCGGTTCGGAGCCTTCCCTTCGTTTGCCGCCGTCAACGGGTATGACGCCGTCCGCGTCCTTGCCCGGGCCCTGACCGATACCGGTGGCCAACGTGACGGTCTACGCCGAGCCCTGGCAAATATCGAAAAATTCCCGTCCCTCTTTGGCCCTTTGGGTTTTGACGCTTTTGGCGACGCGCTCGCGCCCACGCATATCTTTCAGGTCCAAAACGGCTCCTACGCCTTGCTCGAAACGGTGGCTTCTCCCTGATGGCAGCACAAAAACTTTCCCGTATCGTCCACGGCTTTTTGGCCAAATGGATCCTTTTGCCCGGAGCGATCATGCTGCTCATCGGCACGGTTATCTGGTGCGGCATCGAAGCCCAGGGCATCCTTCACAATCAGCAGGACACAACCACGACCCTGGGTCGTTTCGTTGCCAACTATCTGCAGGATTGCGAAGAGGACTTGCGATACATCGCGTCGCGCCTTGAAAAAAAGGCGAACTTTCCCGAACAAATCCGCTCCCTGCTCAAGCATAAGGACCATTTCCAAGCCCTGTATCTGCTCGACAGCCAGAGCCGGGTCAAAGCCTCGGTCCCGAACGGCTCGCGCATCAGGGATTTTTCCGGCCTCTTGAGTGATCTCCCGCCGCAACCGGCGAGCATGACCACCGCCCCCTACTACTCCGGTGATGCAAAGACCATCGTCACCAGTATGATCGCGCCTGCCCGCGACAACCACCTGGTCCTCGCCGAACTCAATCTCAAATCTCTGCAGGAGGCGGTCCGGGCCTTCACCAACCAGATTCCCAACGGCCAGGCCATCATTGCCGACGCCTACGGCAATCTCCTGGCCCACCCGGAAATGGCTCAGGTCAACCGGCAGACAAATTTGGGCCACCTGGACATCCTGGCCGACCTTCCCCAGGGGCAGACAAGTTCCACGATCTCCCTGGTCAACGACCGCTGGTCGCTGCTCAGCGCCACCACTGTGCCCGGGAAAAAATGGAAAATCTTGATCAAGCAAAACGCTTTCGCCCTATTCACTCCGGCGCTGTGGCCAGTTTCCCTTTCCTTTGCCGCCCTGGCGACGATGCTGCTTTTGTTCGCCCTGGCCGCCCAACGGCGGATGCACAAACGGGTCATCATCCCCTTGAACGCTCTGAACCAGGAAATTGATCGCCTGACCCAGGGGGCGGAACCCGCCCAGGCTGGCTCCCCGGCCGAATCGGTTCTGGGCAACAGCTTCACCGAACTCTCCCGGTTGCACGAGAATTTCCGAGACATGCAGAACGCCATCTGGGACCGGGAAATTTCGCTGTGGGAAAACAAGGAACACCTGCGCATTACCCTGCATTCCATCGGAGACGGGGTCATCACCACAGACACTGAGGGGCTGCTGACGAGCATGAACCCGGTCGCTGAAACACTGACAGGGTGGACGGAGGCGCAGGCCAAAGGCCACCACATTCAACAGGTCCTGCGCCTGACCCGGGAAAACCGGACAACGCCGCACCTGGATCCAATCCAGGAGGTTCTACAGACCGGTGAAATCCGCGACCTGCCCGAGCACGCCCAACTCCATGCCCTTGACGGCCACGTCTATTCTATTGCCGACACGGCCGCGCCCATTCGCGATACCGATGGCCGCCTTGTCGGCGTGGTCATGGTCTTTCGCGATGAAACAGAACACGTCCGCCAGGACGCCCTGCTCAAGGAGAGCCGGGAACGGTTGAATCTGGCCCTGGAAGCGGGGAACATCGGTCTCTGGGACTGGCACGTCCAGACCGGCGCCGCGATCATCAACGCCAATTGGGCGGAAATGCTCGGCTACAGCGTCGAAGAACTCCAACCGGTCAGCATCCAGACCTGGCGGGATCTGTGCCACCCCGAAGACCTGAAGATGGCCGACGGGCTGCTCACCCAATACTTCAATGGCGAATTGCCCATGTATACCTGCGAACTGCGCATGCGACACAAAAATGGCCACTGGGCGTGGGTCATCGCCAGAGGTAAGGTGACCGAATGGGGCGATTCCGGAGAGCCCGTCCGCATCACTGGGACCCATGTGGACATCACCGATCGTAAAATCGCCGAAGACGAATTACGGTACATGAGTTTCCACGACGCCCTGACCGGGCTCTACAACCGCAACTTCTTTGAGGAGGAGATGCACCGCCTGTCCACCAGCCGCGCCTTCCCCCTGGGGATCATCATCTGCGACGTGGATGGGCTGAAACTGACCAACGACACGCTCGGGCACGAAGCCGGAGACCAACTCCTGCGGACGACAGCGAAAATCCTGACCCGGACTTTCCGCCGCGAGGATATCATTGCCCGGATCGGCGGTGACGAATTTGCGGTCCTTTTGCCGAACACCGACACCGTCACCCTGAAATCCATTGTCAAACGGCTACGCCAGGTCGCCGAGGAGGCCAATGACCAGGACCCGGCGCTCCAGATTTCCCTTTCCATCGGTTACGCCCTCAATGACGGCACCCAATCCAACCTGCACACCACCTTCGAACACGCCGACAACGCCATGTACCGGGAAAAGATGCAGCAGGAAAAAAGTTCTCGCAGCGCCATCGTCCAGGCCCTGACTAAGGCCCTGGAGGCCCGGGACCATGTGACAGATGGCCATTGCGACCGCATCCAGGACTCGGTGCTGAACCTGGCGGCCTGCCTCGATCTGTCCGAGAAGGACAAGAACGAACTCCTGCTTTTGGCCCGCTTCCACGATCTGGGCAAGGTCGGCATCCGCGACGACATCCTTTTCAAACCCGGGCCGTTGACCGAAGAGGAATTTGCCGAAATGCGTGAACACAGTCGCATCGGCTACGATATCGCCAGGGCGGTCCCGGATCTCAGTTCCACGGCAGACTGGATCCTCAAACACCACGAGTGGTGGAACGGCAAGGGCTACCCTCTGGGGCTCAAAGGCGAGGACATCCCGCTTCCCTCGCGGATCCTGTCCATTGCCGACGCCTACGATGCCATGACCAGCGATCGACCCTACCGCAAGGCCATGACCCACGAACAAGCTATCGCCGAACTCAAGCGTAACGCTGGCACGCAGTTCGACCCCGAACTCGTCCGCAAGTTCGTGACCATCGCCCCCTTCATCCCCGAGTCCATTGCCGGAGCATGAAAAGCCTCTGGTTGCACCTTTGGATATCTTTTGAACAACCGAACCAGGGTTACCCAAAGTCTGCCCCCTCACGGCCTCCGGTCAGTACCGTCGCCTCCAGCCCCCGCTGCCAGCCCCTTCGTTCCCCTTGCACCACGCCGATTTTCCCTCTACATTTGAGAAGTTTTGGCTCATGCAGCGCCCCAACCCTGTTCATTGGGGCTATTCGTCGTATTCAGCTCAACGGTGCGGCCTATGACCGAAAAGACATCCTGCCAGGCGCTTCTTCAGGATTTGCTGGAAGAACGGGAAACACCCTGGCAAATCCAGCAACGACTTTTTTCGCGCAAGGAATTTCTGGAAACCGTCCTCTATCAGGCACCGGACGCGATCGTCACCCTGGACACCACCTACAGGGTGGTCGACTGGAATGCGGCCGCCGAACGCATTTTTGGATACAGCCGCGAGGAAGCCTGCGGGCATGAACTCGATTCACTGATCACCTCTGCGGAAACGGCCAGTGAGGCCAAATGCCTCTCCAGACAACTGCTCGACCAGCAGCCGGTAGTGACCACAGAAACCGTGCGCTTCACCAAATCGGGAACTCCCGTGCAGGTCCGCGTCTCCGGAGCCCCCATCGTCACTGACGGAACGCTCCACGGGATCGTCGCCGTTTATACCGACATTTCCGAGCGCATAGCGACCGAAGACGCCTTGCGAGAACAAAAACGCGCTGCCGAACAAGCCCACGGACAATGGCAGCGGACCTTTGACGCCGTTCCCGACCTTATTGCCCTGATCGACACCGACCACCGCATTATCCGCACCAATCGGGCCATGGCCGAACGCCTCGGCCGCCCGGCTGCAGAACTCACCGGTTGTGCCTGCCATACGGTGGTCCACAATCGGGAGACACCTCCGGCCTTTTGTCCCCACAGCCAGCTTCTGGATGAGGGAGATTCTTCCCCTGTCGAAATCACCGAAGACAATCTCGGCGGCGATTTTTTGATCACTGTCACGCCGCTGCACGACGCAGAGGGCCGCCTTTTGGGCAGCGTGCATATCGCCCGGGACATCACCAAGCGCAAGCGCGATGAAAAGCGGCTTGCAAAGATGTCCAAAGAATTCGAACAAGTATTCCACGGCACCCAGGACGCCATGTTCCTCATCGCCGTGGAGGAAGAAGGCGGCTTCCGGTTCATACGCACCAACAAGGCCCACCAGAGAGCCACCGGTCTGGAACTCAAGACGGTTCGGGGCAAAACGCCTCTGGAACTGCTCGGTGAGGAGGCCGGGGCGCAGGTCAGTGCCAACTACCAGCGGTGTGTTGATGCCGGGGCCCCCCTTTCCTATGAGGAAGAACTTGTCCTCCCGGGGGGCACCAGGGTCTGGCACACGACCTTGACCCCGGTATACGAGGAGGAGCGGATCACCTCCATCGTCGGCTCCGCCCAGGACATCACTGAACGCAAACGCGCCGAGGAGCACCTGCGCTATCTGGCCACCACCGACGAACTCACGGGGCTGTATAACCGACGCCATTTCATGGAAATTTTGGACACCGAGATTGAGCGGGCCAAACGCTACGAACAAAGCTTGGCCTTGATCTCCCTGGACATCGACCATTTCAAGACTATCAATGACACGCATGGCCACGCCGTGGGCGACGCCGCGCTGGAGCATCTTGCGGCCCAGCTTTTGGCCTGCAAGCGCCAACCCGACAGCCTGGGACGCCTCGGGGGCGAAGAGTTCGCGCTTATCGCCCCGCACACCGACCGTGCCGGAGCGACCGAGTTGGCCGAACGTATCCGGAGCGAACTCGAACGGACTCCCATCGAGTTGGAGTCCACCAGCTTGCATCCGACCATCAGTCTCGGCGTCACTGCATTGAACATCCAGGACAACGACACCATCGACGCCCTGCTCAAACGCGCCGACGACGCCCTCTACGAAGCCAAACGCACCGGACGCAACCGCACGGTTACCTCCTGAGCGTTCCCCCGTAGCTCGCGGCCCTCCGAGGCCACCCTGAGGTGCGGCGAACGGCTTCATGGATAAAAATCGATTACCGGTACCTATGGGCGCCGACGCTGCTCTTCTTGCCGTCCTCTGGCTTTCGTAAGAACGCCTAGCCGCGGTTCCCCCTCTGGGCTCTCTGTGTCCTCTGTGGTTGAACCTTCACGGAAGCTCCTGCGGCCTCCCGCAGCCCATGCCTGGGCTCAAATTATGGCCGGAGCCATAGGACAAGACGCCCCCACGCGGGAGGCTGAAACGAAGAGAAACCCTTACCCCATACTTGCCGGCATCGGCGCTGCCACTACTTCGCCACGGACCGTGACTTCTCCTTCGGCTTCGATCTCCACACCGATCACCAGTTTGCTTTTGCGGCGCTCTTTGAGCCGCCCCCGAAGAACGAGTTCCGGCCCCAGCGGTGTCGGCTTGCGAAAGGTGACCTGCAAGGCGGCGGTCACATACCGCCCCAACGGTTCATCCTTGCACCCCCCTTTTTCAGTTGCCGCCACGGCTGCCGCTGTGCCGACGCCGTGGCAATCGACCAGCGAGGCCAAAAGCCCGCCATAAACAAAGCCCGGCAAGGCCATATGTTCGTCCTTTGGCGTAAAACGGGCCACCGCCTCCTCGCCCAACCAATAGCTCTTGAGCTGCAGGCCGTGCTCGTTCATACGTCCGCAACCATAACAATGACAAAAATCCGGGTCATACTGATGCTGAATCGGGGTAGTGGCCACGATACTCTCCTTGATGGTTATCTGTCGGCGTCCTTGTCCATGTAAAACAGAGTCTTGAAAGAAATCGCATCGTCAGGGTCCGGAAATACTCCTTGTACGAACTGCTTCTATCCTCTTCGAACCGCCAGGCGCCGGCCTGGCTCTTCATGTCTTGAGGGATTAACAACTTGTATCGGCTTCGGCTCCGCCGGAGCCGAGCTGCAAGTGTTCGCGGCAAATAGCACTTAAAAGCAGCGACAACTGGGTTTCCAGGCCCCCTCCCCCTTGCCAAGGGTTGGTCTTTATACACACCTGCCACCGTGGGCTAAGGTAATTGTCAATATTCAACCACCCCTGGCCCCTCCTTGCTAAGGAGGGGAATCGTAAGCGTCTGATTTGGCGCTCAATATTCGATTCCAGTCCTTGGCTTACAGGACGGTTTTCAATGCTGCATTGCACAAATAGCCTCGGTTTTCTTCATTCCCCTCCTTGGCAAGGAGGGGCCAGGGGTGGTTGGGATGATGGCCCTGAAACCTTGTAGCCCCAAGGTGTTAAGTGTGTGCGAGAGCCTCTGCCAAGGGGAGGGGAGCAAAGGCCAGTGCTGCAGTTCACGCATGGTGCCTCTATCAGCGCAAATCAGCGTGATCAGCGGACAAGGCTCTTACCGGTTCCGCCAGGAACCAGAACCTCTGATCGTGAATGGCAATGAACGGGGCCCCTTGACCGGCCAGGGTTTTCTCCCTGGACGGACAAAAGGCTTCTGCCTCACTTCGCGCATATTCGCGTGACTTCGCGGACCCAATTCGATTTCGATCCCGATTTCGATAGCGATTTGGATAGGTATCGTTGCTGCTCTTTTCGTCCTCCGCCTTCTGCCACTGTCCACTGCCTTTCGTATCAAAAGCGGTTTCGTAAACGCCGTTTATACGCAATGCCCATTTTGTCCATGCGCTGTCTGAGCGTATTCGGGTGGACCCCAAGCATTTCCGCAGCTCCGCCGGGCCCACTGATTTTGCCGCCTGCCCGCCGGAGGGCCTTTCGGATATGTTCGGCGCATACCGTCTCCAGTGAGGGGAGCTGGTTGCTGTTGACTTCCGGTTCCCAACTCCCCCTGGTCCCATCCGTCTGGAGCAGATTGTCCAAAAGGGAATCGATTTCCAATTCCCCCCCGGGGGTTTGGATAAGGGCGCGTTCAATAAAATTCTCCAACTCGCGGACATTGCCGGGCCAATGGTAGGCCATGAGCTTGTCCAGCGCTCCGCTCGGGAGTTTCGGACGGGACGGGAGTTTCAATTCCACGGCTTTGTGCTGCAAAAAGTACCGGACCAGGGCCGGAATATCTTCTTTGCGCTGCCGCAGCGGCGGCACCATGACCGGAAAGACATTCAAACGGTACCAGAGATCCTCCCGAAACTGCCCGCTGCTGACCATGCCCGCCAAGTCCCGATTCGTGGCGGCAATGATCCGGATATCCAAAGCAATGGTCTGGCTGCCTCCCACACGTTCAATCTCCTTGTGTTGCAGCACGTGAAGCAACTTGACCTGGGATTCAAGAGGCAGTTCCCCGATTTCGTCCAAAAAGACCGTGCCGCCCTGGGCGCGTTCAAACCGCCCTCTTTTCTGCCGTTCCGCCCCGGTAAACGCCCCTTTTTCATGGCCGAACAATTCACTTTCCAGTAACGAAGCAGGAATAGCTCCACAATTCACCGTGATCATAGGCCCCTGAGCACGGCGCGAAAGTTTGTGGATAGTATCGGCGATCATCCCCTTGCCGCAGCCCGTTTCCCCGAGCAACAGCACCGGATTGTCCAATTGCGCGACTTGCTGCGCCTGCTCCATGACCCCGCGCAATCCGAATTCCGCCCCAACCACTTCTTGGCCTTGTTTGGCCCGCAGTTCCTGCTGGAAATACCGGCTGTCGTCGGCCAACAATTCATTGAGCCGGACAACCTCCCTGTGCTTCAAGGCATTGGCCAGCGCGATGGACAGGGGCTCGCGGAGCAGGACGAACAGCCGACCGTGTTCCTCCGTATACTTGTGCGTTCCCTGGCTCCGGACAGCGACTTCACCGATGGAACTGCCATCCAGATACAGATGCATGACCATCACCGAAAAATCAGAAGAGAGGTTCAGTTGGTGCAGAACCGTCTCCACCTCCGGTTCGTTGGCGGGATCGTTGACCACATGGACAAAAGGCATCCCCGGCCGCTGATTTTCCGGCGCCTCCCAATCAATGGCCGGGACTGAGATCGCATCGGCATTGGTGACTTCATACCCCTCACCAGCCACAGCCACAAACTGCAACATCTGCACATCCGGCAAATAAACCGATAAATGCATGGAGTCAGCAGGGATAAATTGTTTGACATACTCCAGGCATCGCTCCAGGGCCTTGTCGATGTCCAGGCTGCTGCAGATACGCAGGACCGCTTCCCGAAAAAAAGATTCGTGTGAAAATGGCATGGGTACTCACGGTATTGTGTAAACAGGTTCCTCATTCACGTCATGGCGTAATGAATTTACATCATGATGTAAATCACATATCCAGGCCAAGGGACAACCCCCCGGACGACAAGCACATCACCGCCTTGGCACAGCACCTGCTAGCACCTTCATTTGCTCACGCTCCCCCAACTCCTGTTTGCCAGCGGGCAGAGCGAAAAATATCACGCCAACCGGATTGCACCGGACACCTAGAAGAGAAAGGACACAAGGAATGAGAACCGCTATCGCTATTGCTTTACTCGCCAGCCTCCTCTTGCCGGCCACAGGCTTCACCCAGCCCCAGGGGAAGAACGCTCCGCCGCCGATGGTCAAAGTCACTCCGGTCCAGCTACGCAACGCCAATACACCCAACAGGTATGTTGGCCATGTCGAGGCACGAACATCCGTCAGTCTCCGGGCCCGCGTCGACGGCTACCTGGCCCAAGTCAACTTCAAGGAAGGCGCCTACGTCGAAAAAGGGCAGCTTTTATATACAATCGAACAGGGTCCCTACCAGGCCCGCGTCGATTCTGCCCAAGCCAAGGTGGCCCAGGCCGAAGCCGATGTGTTCAAATCCCAAACCCGCCTGAAACGCCTCCAGGCCGCTCAGAGCCAGAGCGTGCCGCAAACCGACATGGACGACGCCAAGGCCGCAGTGGACATGGCCAAGGCGCGGCTTCAGGAAGCCAAGGCCAATCTCCAGACCGTTCGCATAAACCTGAACTACACCACCATTGAAGCTCCTATAAGCGGGAGGGTCGGGAAAAGTTTTTTTAAAGAAGGCGACCTCGTCGCCCCCTCCTCGGGTCCCCTGGCCGAAGTCGTCAGCATGGACCCCATCCGGGTGCAATTTTCCGTCAACGAGCGCGAAGTCGGGGCTCTGCATCAGGCCGTGAAATCCACCGGCGACAAAACGAAAACCGGCACAGCGCCGTTGCGCCTGCAGTTCACGGACAAGACCACCTACCCCCACAACGGCACAATGGAATTCATGGACAACAAAATGGACCCTGACACCGGGACCATTGCCGCCTGGGCCTCTTTCGCCAATCCCGAGGGCCGACTCATTCCCGGAGAATACGTCAATGTTGTGGTGCCTTCCGGCCCGCCGCAACAGCGCCCTTCGGTGCCCCAGGTGGCAGTACAGCGTGACGGCGACGGTGCCTTTGTCTTTGTCGTCGATGCGAAGAACACAGTCCGCAAGCGTCAGATTACTATCGGAGAAAGTGTCGCTGACACGTTTATCGTCACTTCCGGCCTCAGCACCGGTGAGCGCGTGGTGACCGAGGGCATCCAGAAAGTGGCTCCCGGGAAGCGGGTTACAATCCGCAATGCGGAACAAAAGGACAATTAATCCATGTTTTCCAAAATATTCATCGAACGCCCCAGGTTCGCGGTCGTTCTCGCGATCCTTATCACCCTGGCTGGAATGATCGCTGTCTATTCCCTGCCCGTGGCTGAACACCCGGACATCACTCCCCCGGTGATCCGGGTCAGCGCCGTCTATCCCGGGGCCAGTTCCGAAGTGGTCCGGGACACCATTGCCGCGCCCATCGAAAAACAGATGAACGGCGTGGAGGACATGCTCTACATGCAGTCCGAATCCACCGACGACGGCCGCTACTCCCTGGAAGTAACCTTTTCCGTAGATTCTGACCCGGACATCGACCAGGTCAATGTCCAGAACCGACTCCAGCTGGCCGAGTCCAGCCTGCCGCAGGCGGTTTTGGATCAGGGTATCGACGTACGACGTCGCTCCTCGGATATGCTCGGGGTGGTCTCTTTCACCTCCCCGGACGGCTCCCGTGACCGGTTGTTCATGAGCAACTATATCAGCCGGACCATCTCCGACGCTGTGCAGCGCGTCGACGGGGTCAGCGACGTCTTCATCTTCGGCGAGGCCGAATACAGCATGCGTATCTGGGTCGACCCGGACAAGCTCACCGCCCTGGACATGAATGGCAACGAGGTCATCCAGGCCATCCGGGAACAAAGTGTCCAGGCCACGCTGGGCTCCATCGGGACCGCCCCCACGGTTCCCGGGCAGAAACTCCAATACACCCTCAAAGCCCAGGGGCGGCTCAAGAGCGCCGAAGAATTCGAAAACATCATCATCCGCAGCAACGACCAGGGCGGTCAGGTCCGGGTCAAGGACGTGGCCGAGGTCGAACTGGGCAACAAAACCTACAGCGCCGCCGGGAACTTCAACAACCAGGCCGCGGTCAATGTCGCCCTGTACCGCTCCTCGGAAGCCAACGCCATGGAGACCATGGAGGCGGCCCGGGCGGAACTCGAGCGCCAGGCAGAGCTTCTGCCCGAGGGCATGACCTACACCATCCCCTACGACACCACCAAATACATCCAGGCCACCATTGATGAAATCGTCACCACCCTGGCCCTGGTCTTCATCCTGGTGGTCTTGGTCATATTCATCTTTTTGCAAAACTTCCGGGCCACACTCATTCCGGCGGCCGCCGTGCCCGTGTCCATCATCGGCACCTTCGCCTTTTTGCTGGCCATAGGCTTCAACCTGAACACCATCACCCTTTTTGCCCTGATCCTGGCCATCGGACTGGTGGTCGACGACGCCATTGTCGTGGTCGAAAACGTGCACCGCATCATGGAAGAAGAGGACCTGAGCCCCAAACAGGCGTCCATCAAGGCCATGGAGCAAGTGTCAGCACCGATCGTAGCGACTTCGCTGGTTCTGCTGGCTATCTTTATCCCCGTCGCCTTTATGCCTGGAATCACAGGCCTTTTATATAAGCAATTCGGACTCACCCTGTGCGTGTCCATCATCATTTCCTCGTTTTGCGCCCTGACCCTGAGCCCGGCCCTGTGCACCGTGCTGCTTTCCAAACCCAAGCCCCACAACCGCGGCCCCTTCGGCTGGTTCAACTCCCTCTTGGGCAAAACCCGCTTTGGCTATACCAGCGTGGTCGGCTGGATGATCCGCCATCTTGCCGTTGCCCTGGGCCTTTTCCTGCTTGTGCTCGGCGGCTCCTGGTACTTCTACGGCACGTTGCCCACCAGTTTCCTGCCTCAAGAGGACAAAGGCGGCTTTCTCATCGACGTCCAACTCCCGGAAGGGGCTACCCTGCAGCGCACGGAAACGGTTACCGAGCGGGCCACCAAATTGCTTCAGGAACTCGAAGGCGTGGAAAATGTCCTGGCCATCAACGGCTTCAGCCTGATGACCGGCAGCGCGGAAAACGTCGGTTTCCTCATCGCGGACCTCGACCCCTGGCAAGAGCGTCAGGATCCGGAACTGCACATCAATGCCCTGGTGGACAAGACAAACAAAAAGCTCAACGCCATCACCACCGCGACCATCCGGTCCTTTGTCCCGCCGCCCATCCAGGGTCTGGGCCTGACCGGCGGCTTCGACTTCCGCCTGCAGGCCACCCAGGGGCAACCGCCCACGGAGCTGGCCGAGGTGGCCCGCGGGCTGGCCGGCCGTGCCAACCAGGATCCCAAGCTCACCCGGGTGTACACGACCTTTTCGGCCAACACCCCCCAAATCAACCTCGAACTAGACCGCTCCCAGATGGGACAGCTCGGGGTGCAGGTGAGCCGCCTGTTCGGGACATTGAACCAGCAACTCGGCGCCCAGTATGTGAACGATTTCAATCTCTACGGCCGCACCTATCAGGTCAAAATGCGCTCCCAGGCCGAATACCGCCAAAGCCGGCAAGACATCCTGGACCTGCACGTGGTCAACGACCGAGGCCAGAACGTGCCCGTGGAGAACTTCGTCGACCTGTCCACAACTATCGGGGCCAAGACGGTCAACCGGTACAATCAGTTCTCCAGCGCGGCGATCAAAGGCCAGGCCGCACCGGGGTACTCCTCTGGGCAGGCCATGGCGGCCATGCAACAACTGGCGGACAGGACCCTGCCCGACGGCTACGCCTTTGAATGGTCCTCCATGTCCTATCAGGAACAAAAAGCCAGCGGCACCGTGATCTACCTCTATGCCCTGGCCATTGTCTTCGCCTATCTCTTCCTGGTCGCTCTTTACGAGTCCTGGAACCTGCCCTTGTCCATCGTGCTCTCTGTGGTCGTGGCCACCCTGGGCAGTTTTGTCGGGCTCTGGGTCACTTCCTACTCTCTGTCCATCTACGCCCAGATCGGGCTGGTGCTGCTGGTCGGACTGGCGGCGAAAAACGCGATTTTGATCGTGGAATTCGCCCGCAGTAGCAAAACAGAAGGGGCCACAACGTACAAAGCTGCCATTGAAGCCGCAGGCGTGCGCTTCCGCCCGGTACTCATGACTGCCCTGACCTTTATTCTGGGGGTCGCACCTCTGGTCTGGGCCACCGGAGCTGGTGCAGCCAGTCGGCGCCATATCGGCATCGTAGTCTTTTCCGGCATGGTCGCGGCAACCACCCTGGGTATTCTGCTCATCCCGTCCCTGTACTATTTCTTCCAGCGCATACGGGAAAAGGGCAAAGCCTGGCGGGACGCTCTGCGTTCCAATACGTAACCGTCGGAACTGCACCGAGCTGAAAACATGAGGCACTCCATAGTAGTGCCCTCCACTTCTGACCCCAACGCGGAGCGGACTCCGCGTAAGCACAAGGCGAGGCCTTTTATGTCTATAGACTTCTCCTCCCGACGCCCCTTTTCTGGGCCACTGCTCATGGGGCTGACAATCGCCCTGTCGGCCCTGCTCTGCGGATGTGCCGCGGTAGGCCCAGATTACAAAGGGGCTTCCCTCGAAGCTCCCCAAGGGTGGAACGCTGAAATGGAAAAAGGGCTCCAGGCCACCCGGCCCCAGGACACGACGTTGAGCACCTGGTGGAAGACCTTCGACGATCCTGTTCTCAACCAAGTTGCCCAAAAAGCTGTTTCCGGGAACCTGGATCTGAAAAGCGCTGTCTCCCGTCTCAGGCAAGCGCGCCTCAAACGCGGCATCTCAAGCGCAGGCCGTTACCCGACGCTCAGCGGCAACGGCCAATTCCAGCGCCAACACATCCGCGAAAACGCCGGCCCTCCCAACGGCGGCGACGAGGTGGACTACTACAACGCCCAGTTCGACGCCGGCTGGGAATTGGATATCTTCGGTGGCATCCGCCGCTCGGTCGAGGCCGCCCAGGCCGAGCTCGAAGCCAACCGCGCCGATGTCAACGATGTCCTGACGAGCCTGCTGGCCGAAGTGGCCCTGAATTATATTGAAGTCCGGACCTACCAGCACCGGTTGTCCATCACCAAGGCCAACATCGCTACACAGGAAAAGACGTACGAGTTGAACTCCTCACGCTATGAAGCCGGGCTGATCAATGAATTGGCCGTACAACAGGCCCTGCGCAATCTCGAGCGGACCCGGGCCCAAGTAGCCCGACTGGAAAACGGGCTTCAAGCGGCCAAAAACCGCCTGGCCGTCCTCCTTGGCCAGTCACCGGGCTCTTTGTCGGCTCTGCTTACGCCCGTTCGCCCCATGCCGGAGGTCCCGGCACAAGTAGCCGTGGGCATTCCGGCCGAGGCCATGCGCCGCCGCCCGGACATCCAGCGGGCCGAACGGGAACTCGCCGCACAAACGGCCCGAATCGGAGTGGCCACTGCGCAACTCTATCCCCAATTCCACCTCTTGGGCACTATCGGTCTGGAAGCATTGCTTTCCGGGAGCGACTTTCTCACTTCCCAGAGCATGTTCTGGAATATCGGCCCCGGCGTTTCCTGGAACATCTTCCGTGGCCGGGAATTGCGACTGAACATCGACCTGCAAACCGAACAGCAGCATCAGGCCCTGCTCGCCTACAAAGCAACCATCCTCCAGGCCCAGAGCGAAATCGAGACCGCCTTGACCGCCTATGCCAAAGAGCAAATCCGGCACAACTCCCTGCAAAAAGCTGTTCAAGCTGCCAAGCGCGCCGAAGCGGTGGCCAGGGACCAATATGCGGCAGGACTCGTCGACTTTTACAACGTCCTCGACGCCCAGCGCTCGCTGCTCTCCCTGCAGGACGAACTCCTCCAGTCGCAGGGCGCGGTCGCTTCCAATCTGGCCCGGCTCTACAAGGCCCTGGGCGGAGGCTGGAAGCTTGCAGAAACGGCCGTAGCCGACAAAACCTCCACGCAACAAAGCTCCGAAAGGGCGAAATAGGATTAGACCGGTCGGCAAGACGGCCTCGGAGCCTCTGCCGGCCGGCGTTTTTTCTCCAGGGGCACATCTCCATCGCGCGTTCAAAAGCATTGTTTGCCAAATCTTTTTGCGCGTTTTTCAGGGCCTCGCCAAGGGAGACACCAATGTGGATAGAAGCGATCAGCGTACGCACCTCGCAAGCAGAACAATGCAAAAAGCTCTTACACGACATGTCCGCCTTGCCTGACGACTCCGATGCGCCCAGGCCGGTTTGGTGCGCCGGCTATCAAAATCTGGAAGTCGAAAACGAAATCAGTATCCACCTGGGGTGGGAGGAAGCGTCCCTTTCGCCTGCCAAGACCGCCTGTGGTTTGCGTATCGCCCGAATCTTCGCCCAATACGGCCTGGTCCACCATACCATATGGCAACGCACCCACTGATCCCGCCCTGGAATCAGCCCTGTCTTTTCCTTACCCGACCAGCACCGCCTTCGTGACGAAGCCCCTGCTTTGTCACGTCTTCCGCTTCAACTCCCCGCACTTTGCCCATTGACACCTGTTCTCTCCTGCCGCTAAGCAAAAAGAACACTGCCTGTCTCTTACCGAATACAAGAGCTCCCGATGCGGTTTTGCCCCATCAGGCAGAGGCGCGGTTACTTCCAAAAACAGGCAATATGGATGCATGCCTTTTGCTCTAAGGCCTCTGCCTCGAATTTTGGATCTCCAACAGGGCGAGTTGCGCAGCCCCCCATCAGTCCGCGCTCCGTGTGCTCTATGTATCGCCCACTTTTCGTCTGACTTCCGCCTTTCTCCTCCACCGGAGTCATATCCCTTCGACCAGGAGCACTACATGGTCTGGTTGGAATTGCTTCGCCGCCTGACTTCTTTGATCCTGCTCTGTGTTGGGGCCTTTTTCCTTGTCTGGCCAGGATTTCCGGTTATTGTCGTCAAACCCGCCGACACTGTGCACCAACGTACGTCTTCCAGCATCAATCCAGCCGGCCGCACGCCAGCACGCCACCCTGCTGCTTCCCTCCCCGTCCCGGCCTGGTCCCAATTGGTAGCGCGTATACAAGCGGAGGACCCCGACCTGGCTTCCCGACGCTGGGAGACGCAACCGCCGCGCTACGTTTTTCCCGCGACAACCCCTGCGTTGAGCGGGTTCCGCGCCCGGACCCTGCACTCTGCGACCGATCCCGCCACCGGGGCCCAGTTCAACCTGCTCCGCGCCTACCCGCAAGACATCTACGGGCTCCCTGACCAATTCCTCTACCCCTATCGCTGGACAGGACTGGGTCTGATGGCCGCCGGGCTGGGTCTGTATATACTGGTGCCCCGGCGGAAATGGCCATTGGAGACCCTGCGTCATGCCAGGGGCGCCTCCGTCATTGCCCCGGACCTGCTGGGGCTGCTCATGACCCCGTTCTTTCTCGCCTTGCCGGTGGCCGTGGTTGCCGATACCGCCCCGGAAGCGGTCTTCGCCCCGACCCAAGGAGGCTGGTTCTGGCTGTACATTATTTTCGGGCTTTTGGTCGGCTGCGGGATCATGCTGCTTTGCACCGGGCTTCGCTTCAGCCTGCTCGGGTACCGTATCCTGCCCGAGGAACTCCGTATCCACACCTGGCGTGGGTCCAAACGGATTCCCTGGTCCTCAATGCTTTCCTGGGGCCACTATGAAAAAACCACCTCACGGACATTGGGCCGACTGTTGCTCTTTGGCGGCGGCTCTTTTTCCGCCCTCGGGCTCGGTCTGGCTCTGACAAAGACCCCCGAACACGGGGTGCACATCGATTACCTGGATACAGACGGCGCTCCTGAGCGTCTGAACATCATGGCCAACCATCTTCCTGGATTCGAGCGTATCCCGCGTGCCCTGCGCGATCATCAAATCCCTGTCACCCCATCCCCCCGGAGGCCCGCATGAACGGAGAAATTGGAATCGGCCTGCTTGTCATGCTCGCGTTTGTTGTTCTCATCAGCAGATCCCAATCCAAAAAACGCCGCCGCAGCTACGAATACCTTGAGCGGGATCACACTGAACACGGCGGGGAGGGTCCTGAGGACAGAGACTCCGACAGCGGAGGAGACGACGACTGATTCCGGCGAAAGACGGAAGACAGTGGACAGGAGACGGAGAAAGCAACGGTGACGCGCATCCAAATCGGGATCGGGATCGGGATCGCTCTCGAAATCGTTTCTTTTTCCTCATAATGCGGCTCTCGCCGTTCGCACCTGTGCCCCAATATGGCAGGAGCCTTAGGTAAAGCCGCTCCCCGGCCGGAGCCTGGGAACGAAGAAAAAAGGACTATTCCATGCCCCGTTTGTCCCTGCTGCTTGTGCCCCTTGTCTGGCTTTGCCTCCTACCGTTCCTCAGCCAAGCCGCCGAACCCGTGGGCGGCGAGCAAATTGCTTGGCGCGAGTTGGTCGTGCAGACCCCGCCGGGCTGGTTCCGGGTCCCGGAACAAGAAGGTGACGGCGGGGACATGGCTGTGTTCGCCGCCAAATCCGACGGCACCCTGGCGGTGGTCACCCTCTCCCTTTTGGACAAAACGGTGCCGAACACAGCCGCATCCACGGCCCTGCTCGAAGAACTCCGCGCCGCCTATGGTAACGACCCGGCCTACAGCAACGTCGCCGTTCGCCCCGCGTCCGCGGCCACAGTCCTGGGCCAGAAGCAACCGCCCTGTCTGACCTACCAACGCGGGAACAAGCGTTACTTTGTTTTTTTCCCGCCCAGCACGGGGGAAAACTACAACCTCAATGTGGTCGTCCCAGCTGCCGCCGGGCAAAAGCTGCCCCCGTTCGTGGCCTATTTCCTGGGTCGGGTGCAGACCGCTGACGCCTGGCAACAAGCCGAGGCCGAAGCCGCCCAAGAACGCCTGCAATCCATGCAGCAGGTCCGGCTCCAGCTACCACCAGTGCAGACCGCGCCCTTTCTGGAAATCGATTCCCTGACCCAGAGCCAGTGGGACGGGGCGGTCACCGCGGCCCAGCAGGCTGTGGGCATGCTCTATGGTGATCTTTCACCGGAGGAACAAAAACAATTTGCTGCCGCCTGGGCCCCGATGCGTGGCTTTCCCACCCAGGAATGCGTGGACTACCTCAACGGTCTCAACCCTTTGCTCGGGGAATTTCTGGCCCTGCGCACGGCCATCAACCGCACCAGCGGCCAATTGGAGCAGGCCATGATCGAGGCCGGCTGGGCCGCGGAATTGGACGCCGAAACCCTGACCCGCCAGTACCTGGCTTTGGCCGCGCGCTATCGCGATTTTCTGTACTCCCTGCAAAATCGCATGGACGCAGTGGCTCAGGACATCGCCGCCCTCGGCGATCCCCCGGACGCCAAGGCGCTCATGCAACAGGCCCAGCAGGGCTATCAGCGTTCCAAGGACTATGTGCGCTCACTGAGTCGGGACGAAACCGGGCCGGAGGGCGTTTGGGTGGGATACTATCAAAGCGAATCCGGCGTTGTTGGACTGAAAACCGTCAAAAAACATCCAATTTTATTCGTAGCTTACAACACGGCCCCGCCTCAGGACGCCCCCCGCTTTCGGGCCATCAATTTGGAAAACGATGACGACGCGCCCACGGCCTGGGTCGACAGCATTCCCCTGGACAAGTGGAACATCCTCGATTTTGTGGCCCAGGACACGATCAAGGGTGAAATCCACGATGAAGACGACACCTGGACCATCTATGCCCAGCGCCAGCTCGATAATCAAATCCCGGTCTTCCCTGGAGCCGAACTCGAGGTGTACGAGGAGGAAGCCCAAAAACGACTCGCCGCGCTGGCCGAAGAAAAAGAAAATATCAAGGATTGGAAAGAAGCTATCGGGCATGGGGTTGCTGTTGCCTTCACCCAAGGCGCTATTGAGGATGCCCGCTTCCACTACCGCATGCGCCCCTATTTTCTCCAGGCCGCGCGACAGTTTTTATCCGAGCAAAGCTGGGGCGGCAGCGTGGAGAGCGATCTCCAGACCATGCAAGCCCTGCTGGAACAATACAGCGGGCAAACACCCCCTCCGCCCGAGGAGGACCGCGACGAAGAACGCACACAAGAAGCTGAAACGAAAGAAAAAAGCAAGGGCGAGGAAACAACCGCTGTCCCCGAACCCCCGGCCCCGGAAATCCCGGCCTCCCTGCATCTCGTGGACGACAAGACCGCGGACGAACGCCGCCAGCTCGATCAGGAAGCCGTGGCCTTCCACGAGCGCAATATCCAGAGCATCCGCCGCAATCTGGAACGCGACCGCGAAGAACTGGCCGAGGCCACAGATCCGACCCGGCGCCACGCCCTGCAACAACGCATCCTGCACGGCGAATCCGACATCCAGTCCGAGCGCGATCGCATCGCCACTCTCAAAACCGGCACCCTGGTCCACTCCCGTTCACCTTTTGATGACTACGCCAAGTCCCGCTTTATCCAGAATATCGCCCGGGATCAGCGCAAAATGGAGACCATCACCAAGGCCACGGAAAACGCCTACAAGCTGGCCGAGCGCCTACCTGAAGACAAGGCTCGCCAGGTCCGCGCCGCCGCGGACAAACACCTGGGCCCGGAACTCATGGCCAGCCTGGACGCACAACAAGCCCGCGAGGTGATCAACACCCTCTCCTCCGTGGCCCAAAGCCATTGGGAGGCGGAACGCTACAAGGCCGGCGCCGACGCCGCCTGGGCCGATGCCGGCCTGCAAACCGCCAAATCGGTCAAAAGACGCGCCGACCAGGCCATGGAATACGCTTCTATGGCCGGCGGCCAATCCGTGTACATGGCCTACCAGGGCGCCACCGGCTACATCGAGGGCGGGCCCAAGGAGGCGGTGTTGCGGGTTGCCGGATCCTACAACAAGGTCACCGGCACCGTGGCTTCGGCCTACCGCGGCTATGAGGAAGACGGGTTCAAGGAGGCTTTCCTGCGGGTGGCCGGCTCCTACAATGAGGCCACCGGCTGGGCCGAGGATTTTTACCGCGGCTATCAGGCCTCGGATGGCGACTTACTGGAGGCCATGGGCGGGGCCACCTGGAAGATGACCAAGGCCATGGCCATCAACAAGGGCACTCAATTCGCGGCCAACCGGATTTCACAGCGCTTTGCCACAGCCCCCAAAAGCGCGGGCACAACCGTTCAAAAAACCGCCGCAGGCAAAACGGCCAAGACCGGCAACCAGCCGACTCAGGCTTTGGGCCGGGCCAAACGCAAACCCAGCGACCCCAATGCGGATTTTAACCGCCCCCTGACGGACACGGAGATCAAAGACTTCCGGGCCCAGGTCGCTGACGGCCGCACCCGGGTCACCTCCTACAAAAAGACCTACGCCAAGCTGCAAAAGGCGCGCAAAGCCAAGGCCCCGCCCAAGGAGATCAAGAAACTGCTGGGCGAACTCGACGACCGTGCGGCCAAGATCCACGGCTCGCCCCAGGCCAAGATCATGATGAAAAACCTCCAATCCAGTCCCAAAAACAAGGACCTGGTCAAACGCTACTGCAACGCCATGGACCGGGTGCACACCCGGACAGAAAAACGCTTCCACACCAATATGGCCAAGAAGGGCTGGAAGACCCAGAACATGGTCCCCATCCGCAACAAACGCAGCGGCAAAAGCGTAAACATGGACTACGACATCGCCCTCAAGGAGGAGCCCTGGTTCGACAAGAACGGTAAGCCCAACCCCTGGCTGACCAAAAACGGCAAAAACGCCCCGGTCGTCGCCTGGCAGGCCGAGGCCCAGCAGGAGTGGAACGCCGCTTTCCGCGCCGAAACCGGCCAAGACCCGACCCGGTCCTTTGAGACCGTGACCACCTCCAAACACCACGAGGCCTACGCCGATCTGCGGGTTCTGGAAAAAAACGGGGTCCTGGCAGCAGACAAGGGCTGGGCCCAGCAGACCGGGGATGTTTCCCAAGCTAAGGCCTGGGACCTGCGGGCCAACACGAAGATGGGGCGGGCGGAAAAGTACGTGGAGATCGCCCGGGGCACGGCCAAGGACGCCAAGCGCAAGCTGCTGCCGCTTCTGGACAACAACAAGCCCAAACAGGGCACCCCGAGTTTTAAGGTCTGGGAGAAGCACAAGAACTATTGGAGCAAAGTCTCCAAGGTCATGGAGGATATGGGGGCCATGAAACTGAGCCCCATGGAGGCCGACCGCAAGATCCGGCTTATCACCGGCGGCAAAAGCGTGGTCGAGGTCACCGAAGACATGAGCCAACTCATGTCCGCCAGTATCACCCTGGGCAAATAGAAAAGGAGAACGGAAGAAGGAGGGCAGAAGACGGAAGGCGGAAGATAGTGGCCAGTGGATGACGGAGGGCGGTGGGGTCCCGGTCGACAGGGGCAGAGCTTGTCTCTGCCCGCCGTGGCTCTATCTCCTCCGACGTCGGCTGTCGCTTTGCTCCAGCCGACCTACGTGACCGCCCCTGCTGTGTCGAATCGCTCCAGCGTGCTGGTCGACACAGCCAGCGCCGGATTCCCGATCCAGCAATCCCGACCCCCCCCCACGACATCCAAACGTCACCAGAGCTTAGCAATACGTAGGTCGGCTCCTGCGAAGCTGAAGCCGACATCTTCTTCCTTCGTGACGAGGCTCCCGCCTCGTCACGAAGGCCGTGCGGCTCCCGCCGCTCTTTATTGGCCCCAAAAGAGGCAAGAGCCCAAAACAACGAAAACACACCAAGATGCTCAATTTCTTGAATATCTCAATTCCCTAATTCTTCAATCCCTAAATTCCCTAATTCCCCCTAAATCACCTCCCAGGCCCCGTCACCGGCGCGGCTGGCGCGGAAGGTATTCGTCTCCTGCTGCCCCTTGTCGTTTTCCACGGCCACTGTCACGGTCCGCACTTCAGTCTCAGCCTGCACTTCTTCGGCGACCAACCCTTGTCCCTCCAAATCCATGGAGGACTCAATATCATCAAGATCCAACGCTTCAGTCCGCAACACGCCCTGCCGGGCACTCGCCAGCGACGGATCTGCTGTCTCTTGGGACGCCTGCTGTTGCTCCGGCTCTGCCGAAGCCTTTGCCGTCTGCACCGGCACGACCTCCGGAGCACCGGCTGACTCGGGCACCTCACGCAGAAGCGAGGCGTAGACATACCCGATGGACCGCCCGTCGCGTCCAACCATATACCAGTTCCGATCTTTAACCTGCCCGACAACCGTAACCACGTCGCCTTGCTGGAGCAGATTGACGGCCTTGTATGTGGTCCCGGGACCGCTGCGGACATTGGAAGTCTTCAGGGCCTCATGCGCCGTGTTGATCAGCACCAGTTCGCCCGGGCTAGCGACATATTTTTCGCGGACAATGGGCACCTTGCGCGTCACCCGTTCGGTTTTCTCCACCGTAATGGCCGCCGACGCGCCACTCTCGGGATTCGACCAGGTATTGGTTTGACCGTCCCGGGCCGTACTCAAGGTCCGCGCGGATTCTGCCGCCACGGCCTGCTGGTCGCGCTCGTCAAGAATGGAGCCGATATAATTTCCAAGCGCAGCACCGGCCAGTGCCCCGGCGACAATGGCCACTGTCTTGCCCTGGCCCGAGCCGAACAAGCTCCCCGCCAATCCTCCTGCCAAAGCGCCGATGGCCGTGCCCCCCGCTTGTTTATTGCCCATGCCGTCGGTCACACACCCGGCGCTAAGCAGCGCGAGCCCCAACACCCCAATCCCAATCCACAATCGCAATCGCCTGGACATAATCGTTCCTCCTGTCAAATAGTCCACCCTGTCGTCCTGGTCTTCCGCCCCTCGGCAATACCCTCGGCTCTAAAAGCCCCGGTTCCGGGGATTGGGCCGGAGGCCGGCAACACTCCTGCGCCCGTATGGAATCGCTGCCCGTTGCAGACGCACCACCCACCAACCAGACACTGCCGCACAACAACACCACGCGCCTTTGCCGGACCAGAGGCCCAATTCCCGGAATCGGGCGCATACTCATTCTAAGCCCCAACAGCAGCCCGTTTCCGGGGGTTGGGCCGGAGGCCGGCAACACTCCTGCGCCCGTATGGCATCGCTGCCCGTTGCAGGCGCACCAACCCACCAACCAGACACCGCCGCACAACAACACCACGCACCTTTGCCGGCCCAAAGGCCCAATTCCCGGAATCGGGCGCATACTCATTCTAAGCCCCAACAACAGCCCGTTTCCGGGGGTTGCCCGGCCTATTCCGGCCCCACCATCGCCGAGCGCGCCAGGGCCTTGGCCTGGTTGGGCAGGCGCTCCACCCGCCCCGCGATAGTCAGCACCAGCGTGGTCAGCCGGCCCCGGGCATAGGGAAAAAATTTGTACACCGTGTCGCTGCCGTCGAAATAGCGCAGGTACATAGTCTCTTTGCCATTCAAAGGCACCAGGCCGGCGGCGTATTCCTGTTTGCCCCGGACCCGATGCTCGGCCTCGATCCGGTTTTCCATACGCACGCGCTCGGCCTTGTCGGCGTAGGTCCGCACCGTGTCCGAAACCAAGGCGCTGATCCGCGGCCAGCCCTTGCCGGTGAGTTCGTTGACCCCGGCGGGCAGGACCGCGCCTTCGCCTTGCAGTTCCAATTCCCGGGCATGGTCCATACTCTGCCAGCCCTCGCTGCTAAAGCGCAGATACAGCGACCCGGTAAGCAACATGCCCTCCAGCTTGGTGCCGCCCTGATCCACGGGTGTGGCTGCCGCGGCTTCCGCCGCCCCGGTGGCACTCGTATCCACGCTGGCAAGGTCCCAGATCACAAGCGCCCCGTTCTTGGTACCGGCCAGGGCGTAGCGCCCGTCCGGGGTCACTGCCACATCCTCCAGATTGTCATCCTCGCGCCCTGTGAGGGTAGCCAGAACGCCGGAGCCGTCCACCGCGAGCAACACCCCATCGCCGTGCCGGTTGGACCCCGCCAACACCGCCTTGCCATCCGGAGTAAAGGCCAGGGCCTGGGCAGTCAGGGTCATGGCTTCCAACGGTCGCACCGTCTCGCCCTGTCCCGGTTCCCAGATCCACACTGTGGGCGACCTTTTCTGGCTCCGAACATGCGCCTGGGTCCCCCAGGCCACCAACCGCCCATCTGGTGAGGCGGCCACCGCAGCGGCCCGCCCTGGGGCGGCATCGGAATCCAGACGCAAAGCGCCAGTCTCGATGTCCCAGGCATGGAGCCGCTTGCCCGTCATCGCGGCCACGGCCAAAGTCCCGTCTGCTCCTAGCACCGTCGCCTCAGGTCCCTGGTCTGAATCAAAGCTGCGTTGCAGTTCCAGATCAGGGGAGGAGTAAAGTTGCAGATCCCGACCCGCCCGAACCAAAACGAATCGTCCCCGGCGATCGAAGTCGAGATCAAAATCATACGCCCCTTTGATCCGGGTTTCCCGAACCTGTTTTCCCTCGGGCAGCTGCCACAACCGCAGGATGCTGTCGTACCCCGCGGACACCAACCGGGTGCCGTCAGGGGAGGCGGCCAGGGCATTGACCTGACGCTGGTGGCCCTTGAATGTGGCCAGGTGCTTTCCCTGCGGCACGGACCAGGCCTTGATGGTCTTGTCCCGACTGCCGGTGTACACCGTCTCCCCGTCCGGGGCCACGGCCAGGGCATAAATGTTTTTCTCGTGGGCCGTGATGACCCGCAGGGGGTCCAGGGTCAGGGCCTGCCCCAAACCGGCACTCGCCCCCACCAGTACGAGGGTGGCCAGCACGGCCGCCCCCCCGAGGCCACAGAATCGTCGCCCTCTTCTTGCCATACCTCTCTCTCCCAATGCGGTTCAACACCATGTCCCATTATTGGGGCCTTGCCGTTATGGGCTCTCCACCGGCCCGGTCCCGGGGTTGGCCCCGGGTCGGGGCATCGCCGTCTCTTACTCATAACGCGACCAATACTGCGCAAAGGGCAAAATCCGCGGCGGGGTCCGTGCGGCCCCGAAGCGATTGCCGAGTTGTTCCACTTGGGCGGCGTACTCGCGGGCCTTGCGCTGATGCTCCTGGGCTTCCTGATGCTCCATGCCATGCTTCAAGGCGGTATCGATCCAGTCAGTGAAATGCTGCATATACCGGGTCCCGGCATAGATCATATCCTCGGCGCGGCACATATCCCGCTGCCGGTGGCGGTGCGCCGGGTCCAGGCCCTTAAACCGGAGCCAGCGTTTCGGGCCCTCGCTGTTCCCATATTCTCCAAATTGGGCCTCCGGCGGCAGTTGGCGGACAAACGGGGTCAAGGTGTCCCAAATCTCAAAGCGGCTCGGGAGTTGGGCTTTGAGCCGCCGCCTCAATTGCGAATCCTGAACGGAGCAGCTGTACGGGCTGGCTGTGGCCCGCTGGATCCGCCCCGCGCCCTTACGGCGCACCGTCTTGATTTGCTGCAGATAAGTCTCAATTTGGGCATGGACCCGCCCCAACACCTCGTCGGCTGCTTGCCAGGCCTCGTGCCACCGCTGGCGAAACGCCTCGGCCTCGGCCTGATACTCCCGTTGGCGCTGCTGGCGCGCTTCGGCCGGTGCAACGGTAAATCTGTCGTCCTCGTTGGGGGGCTGGGCGCGAGGGGCGTGGGACCGGCTCGCGCTCGTCGCAGGCCTTGTCCCCTCGCTTTTCGACGCTTGAGACGCCGCGGGCGCTTCCTGGGCCTTGCCCTGGACGCGTATGGCGGCTTCCGCAGTGGCGGTGCGCTGCTGCGCGTCAACGACCGTGGCCCGGAGACGGCCCTGCGCGTTGTCACGGCTTATCGCCGAAACCGTGCCGGTAAGCTGGTCTGCTTTGTATCCGGCGGACACCGGCCCGGAAGCGTCCACGTGTACCGTAAACGGCGGCGTAAACTCCGGCGGCGGCTGCAGGGCAAATGGGCGGCTTGTGCCCGCTTTGAGCGTCTGTGGCGCCTCAATGCCCAAGGGATAGGCCTGGACCTGAAAATCAGCCACGGCTTCCACTGGCCGGTCGCCCGACGCTTTTAGCCGGGCGCTGACCCGCAACCGGTCCCCGGCCTGAACCATTTCACCGCCCAGCCGCAGCCCCCGTCGCTGCAAAGATTGCTCCGGTTTGCGCGTGTACGGCCCATCGAACACGTACACGGTTTCCCCGGTATCCCGGTTACGGACCTCCAGGACCATATCCACGGTCTCCACTCTCTCAGCCAGGGCAAAAGCGAGATAGAGATGCGGCAGCTCGCCGCTCATGAGCTTCGCTTGATGTTCCCGCCCACCGGGGCGGTCGGTGACCCAGAGCTTGTGGATACGCACCGGGTCGTAGACCTCGAAGCCAACACTGGCCTGGACCTGCACCGCGGGGTCGTTTGCGAGTTGATGGGTCAGCGCCGCGGTGTAAGAGCCGTTGGGCAGACCGTCGAGGCGGTAGCGCAGGCGGACCTTGTGCGTCTCGTCCCGACCCAGGCGCTGCTCCTGCTTCATATAGCGGGGTAGCGCCTCGCCCTCGGCGTTGAAAAGCTGCCAGGTCAAAAAACCAACCACTGGTGCTGCGGCCTCAGGGTAGCCGACCTCGGCCTGCAGGGCCAAAATATCACCGTTGCGCAGGGGCCCGGAAACCGGCGGCCCGGCATAGGTCTGCCGCGTCGCATGCAAGCTGAAAGACGGCAGAGAAAGGCCGCCTCCGGGTTTCAATTGCTGCAAACGGCGTCCCAACCCGGCAAGCTCTTCACGCAAGCCGGCCACACGCTCGGCCACCACTTCCAGGTCCCGGCGCAGGACCGTACCGCCGTATCCCGCAGTCGCCAGGTCCGCGGCACGCGTGCGGCAGGCGGCCAACTCGTTCTCCAACCGCTCGTAGTCCGCAGCCAATTGCTGCAACTGCTCCATACGCTGCGCTGAGCGTGGTGCAGCCCCCAGCGGCAGGGCAACCCATCCGCTGCCCAGAGCCAGGAAGACCAGAAAAATTATTGCCCGTCGCGCCACCAATTTGCCCCCCATCCCCAGGCCGGGTGCGGCTCCAGGCCCTGCACACCCTGGCGTTTGGCCGCAACCAGGACCTCTCGCAGCTGCCTCTGGTTGTTGATCTCGACGACCGAGGCGTCCGGCAGGAACATGGTGATTGGAAAATCCGGTTTTTCCGGAAACCGCACTGCGGGACCGTGCTGCAGGATACGCTCGCCCTCGCCGCCCAAGCGGCCCTGCACGTTGACCTCAAACGCCGTGCGCACCTCGGTTTCGGTGGCCGTGCCCCACACGGCCGTGTCCGTGTCCGGATCCAGGGCCGGTCCCGAACCGGTCTGCGAGGTCCGAGCGGCCACCCCCGAGGTCTGACTGGAAGTCCCCACCCCCAGCAGATCGGCGTCGGCTGTGAAATATTTGCCCCCGGCGCCGGGCTCAGCCAGCACTTCCACTGGCACCTCCGAACCTGGATCCAGGGCCAGTTCCACCGGCGCCCCAGTCTGCGGATCAAGATAACGCCCCTCGGTTGTTTTCAATACTGTATGGCCCTTCCCGCTCTGATCCAGCGCCCGAACGACTTGCTTGTCCTCAATCACCAGAGGCACCGCAGTGGCGTACCCCTGACCCCGGGCCTCGGCCGCGGCCTGCTGCGCCTTTTGCATCTCGCGGGTCACCTGCTCGCGGGCTTTCTCCTGTGCCTGACGTTCCAGGGCTGCGGCGCTTACCTCCCGTCCAGCGGCCTGAGCTTGCTCACGAAGTTCGCTACGATACGCGCCAACGAGTTCTTCCCGATACGCCGGGTCTGAGAGCTTGCTCAAACGCTGATCCACCGGGATAAGTCCGGCCAGTGGCCCCTGGCTGGCAGTCTTGGCCTTGACGTGCATCCCTTTGCCCACAGCCAAACCTTTTTCCAGCCACGGCTTGGCGTGCTTGTTGACTGGACGGATGAGGAGAATCTCCTTGCGGTTGGCGGCCGTGGTGGAGAGGGCCTTGGCCCATTGCCTGGGCAAATGTTGTGTGGCCGCCTCACTGGTTTTGGCCGCGGCATAGAAGGGCAAATGTTTGATGGCCGCCACAGCTTGGCTCACTTTCGCAGTCGCATCGGTCGTCCGCTTCGCCACCTGTGTGGCAGCACCGGCAGCCTTGCTCCCACGCAGGGCCGCCAAGAGCGAAGCGGCTTGTCCGGCAACTGTTTCAGCCGCCTGCCCGGTCCGGGCGATCGCCCGCTGCACCGCCCCACCTTCGGGCGCCGCAAGGCTTTGCAATCCCTTCATAAGATGCGGAAGCGCCTCGGGATACCGCCGCCCAACCTGCCCCACGACCTCCGGGGTCAGGAGCATGATCCCGCGCAGCAAACGGTCCCAGGTCGTCAGCTCCTGGCCGTTGAGATCCCGCCCCTGTGTCGCTGCCAGGATATCCATGGCTTCGCCGACAAGGGGAACCAATTCTGCCGTGCGCGCCACCAATTCCTGCTCGGCGGCGAGTTGTTCACATTGCGCGGTGATCGCCAAGGCTTCAGCATCATTGATCGTCCGCACCGCTTCGGCGTACTCGCGGAATCCAGCGGCTGCGGCAGCCGGGTCCGGAGCAGCCAGGGCGCGGACGAACGCCCGGGCCGTATTTGTATAGAGCATGACCCGCTTTTCCTGGGCGCAAGCCAGCCGTTGCTCTTCCCGGTCCGCGAAATCGAACCACTTTAAGACCTGCTCCGCGCCGCTGGCGTCTGAAGCACCGTTGCCTGTCGTGTCTGGCACCGCCTGCTCGCTGCCGCACAGCGAAACGAATTCAAAGCGCTTAATGATGCGCTGCGTTGCCGCATACAAGGTCTCCAGGCGCTGCACATCCAGCCCGTTCGCCGCGGCCAGCCGCTTGGCCCGGCGCAGCGTGGTTTGCAGACTCGCCCCATCCAGAGTCACCAGACCGGAATCCCAGTCCTGCACCTTGTCCAGAATCTCCCGGCGCATGGCGTCCAACTCCTGGCGGCGCAACTGCTGCAAACGCTGCAACAGCTTGGCACTCTCCTTATGCAAACGCTGATCCCGCGCAGTGAGGTCGTCGAGCAGTTCCGTGACAGTTGCGGGTTCAGCAACGGAGGCAGCCAAGGGCGCCGGCAACACCAGCCAACACGCAATTATGCAAATCAAGGCCTCACGCATCCCGACCTCGCTATTCCAAAATCACGGCCCCGCCTGAAGAGGACGGACCGGATTGCGGTTGCGTTACTGGGGTATCCGGAGTCGCTGAACTGCCGCTTGTTGCCGGGGTGTGGAGCGGTGCCTGCAATTCCGGTGCGGAGGGCGGTCGAACCAGCCGTCCCTGCAAATCCGGGTACGGCTGGGGCTTGGCAGCTTGCGCTATAGTCTGCGGAATCTCGTTGGCATCGACATCCAGCACATACGCCAGCTTGTCCCGTTCCCCGTACAATGGAGCAAAAGCCGCCGTGCGCTTGAGGATATACTTGTGCTGCTGCGCATCCAGAGAGACCCCGAGTAAGGCTGCCAGCGCCTCATCACGCTGCCCCTGCCCGGCCAGAGCGAGCGCGCGCAGTATCGCGGCAAAGCCGTTGAGCTTTTCAGGTTTGACGGCCCCGGGGTGTGTCCGGAGCAGGGAGTCGAATGCGTCGGCCGCAGCACTGACCAGGGCCGGTTGCCCCGCTTCGGCGGCAAACAGCCCATAATTGAACAACCCGTACACCGTGGCCTCCAGAGCCGCGTCCTCCTTCCAGCGGGCCAGGGTGTCCAGGGAGACCGTCTGTAGCGTATCCCCGCGACGGACCTGAAGATTGACCCGCTGGCCCGGAGTGCAGGCCCGTACCGCTTCCACCAAGCTCGCCACATCCGTCTCCGCCCGATCCTGGAAACGCAGGATGTGGTCCCCGGTCCGCAGGCCGGAAGCGACAGCTGGAGTGCCGTCATGGATGTTCTGGACCACGACTCCACCATCCTGGCTTCGGACCTGCAGGCCCAGCACCGGGATTTTCGGCGCCTGTCTGCCGCGCTGGTATTGCTCCAGGGCCAGTCGTCCCGGCAGCCGGGCCCGGGCGCTGGCCGCCATCCGCGGCAACAGGGTCAGATACAGCTCTTCAGTATCCTTGGCCTGGAAGGTGTAATCCAGGTCCAAGGCCTGTTGCAGCTTGGCCTCGGCTTGTTCAGCAAATCCCACCTGGAGTAATTCCTCGGCTTCATGCAGAGCCAGGGCGGCATCATGCTCCGCCTGAGCGTAATCGGGATACAATCGTACCTGCTTCGCCCCGGCGACGAGCCATCCTCCACGGTCCGGAGAATAAATCATATCCTGGGCCAGAAACGGACACCATTCACGCCCCAGGGGCACGACACGGTCGTCCTGGATCGCAAAGCGCTGAAAATACAGACTGGTGGTGAGCATCCCCCATTCGTCCCGGCCGCCGAAAACGCCCAGATAGGCCTGGTCGTCCAGGTCCACACGCACCCAGGGCGTGGTGAGATCATGGGTGCGATACCAGCGCACGCCCCCCTCTTGCTCCAATACGCTCAGCAGACGCTCATCCGCGGTGACATCCAGACTCCGGGCGCGGCGATAAGCGATTGTGGTCTCGCCCTTGGCCCGCAAGGCCTGCGGACCGGTATCGCCCCCGCCGCCAAAGGGATAGACGACCCAGTACATCTCACCCGCCTTCCCCTGGGGCCGGTAGAGCACCTCGGCGAAAAACCCTTCCCCGGCGCTCCAGCGCGGATGCTGCATAAAAACAGCCCCATCGGCCGGCGGTGTGAATTTGGAGGGCGTGCCGCCGTCATACAGAGGGAAAAAAACCACCTCTCCGCTGGCAAAGACCTGCCCCTGGGTGCCCTGGACCGCGGTGTTCAAGGCGACCATGTCGTTGTCCGGCCGCAGGGCCACGCCATGGGGCAGAACCACCCGGCCGGGGGCTCGTTTTTGGATATGGAATACGGGCGTGGCGGGATCATCCCAGCGAAAGACCTGCAGCACCAAGCGGGAGGTGTCGCCTTCAAACCAGAAAGTCACCGCTCCGAGGGTGCCGTCATCCGAGACCGCGAAGCGCTTTTGCCCATTGGTGTTGAAAAAATGGACCGGTTCCGCGCCTTTGCGTCGCCGCACCGGATGGTCCACGAATCGCCAGCCCACCAGAGGGCGGGCCACACTGGTCACATCCCACAAGGCGAGCAGCCCCCGGGGGCCGACAGCAGACCACGTGGCCAAACGCCGGCCGTCTTCACTGAACGCGTATTGCTCGAATCCGAAGCGATCGCCCAGCCCGGTCCAGGTCCGCACTGCCTGCAGGCCCGTGCCATCCCGTGCCACCTGCAGACGGTGAACCCGCAACCGCTGCTTGCCGTAGGCATACAGTCCGACACGGCCTCCATAAACTGGTTCGGCCGGGAGACGGAATACTTCGCGCCCATTAACTTCACACCGCCAAGTGTCGCCTTCCTGGACCACCGCCAGATGGTACTCGCCTCCCGGGGCGTTCAGGAGGTCCGGGACCTGTTTTTTCACCAGTGTTGTATACTCGCCCGCCGCCACACGGCTCAGTGACACCCGCCCGCTGGCCTCCAGACGGAAACGGAACATATGCCGCACATCCGCGGCACCGAAGAGGAGCCCGACATAACTCTTGTCCCTGCTTTTGTAATTGAACGTCGCCGCAACCCTGAAATCGGCAAGTCCGTTGAGCCGAACATCGGTCAACGCTTGCAGATGGGCAAGACGGTCATCCAATTGCACGGTGTACACCCCTCCGGCGACCCTGCTTTGGACACGATCAGTATCCTGCTCCGGCCAGGAGCGGGCGTTGTCTGTAAAGGATTCATCGAGAAGATGGTCCCACCCCGAAGCAAGCGTTTGGGAGAGGGACGGACCACTGGCGACCGAGGGCGAAGCATCTGCCGCCGAAGATCCGAGCGCTGCCGGCCCGCTGGTTTTGCACCCTGCGGCTGTAAAAAGCAGCATCCCCGCAACCAGGACCAGACCCCAGAATCCAAATATACCCGCACGCATACGCTCCACCTTTATCCGTTGGCATTGGGGAATTGCTGACTGAAAGTCGTATTTGCAGCCCGCTTTCCGCCCATCGGGACGTTCCAACCACGGCTATTGAAAGCAATCCAGATCCAGACTCTGCTCAGGATCAGGGTCCTTCTCGCAGTCCACACACCCTTTCGACACCGGAAGCCCGTCGAGCACGTCAATCCCCTTTTGTTCAAGCTCCATACCGGTACTCCAGCCGATATGGTTGTCGTAGACAAGGATCTCACCGCCGCTGATATTCAAATCAAGGCTGGCAAAATTCCCTTGAATGCTCTTATCGTAAAACGACTTGGCGGGGCGATAGAGGCGAATAAAATGCTTCCCAGGCACAAACTTGACCAGCAAAAAGGTGTCTGAATAAAAGGTTCCGGCGTAACGGCAATTATCCATGACCAGATGCGACAGTGTCGGATTTCCGAGAACCTTGTCGTGGGTCATATAGAGATATCCATATTCGTCACTCAAGACATTTCCCTGGGGCAGTACATCGTCCGGAGACAGATGACGGTGCACATACGATGCTTTCGATGCGCAGCCCGCCAACACAATACTAAATATAACCAGTACCAGAACGTTGCCCAACAGTGTTTTCCACCCCAGCGCCATAAATCCTCCTGCTTCCCTCGGCTTTCCCGTGACGTTGCAATGCGCGAAAAAAATTGTCCCTGACACCCATTTCAGGTCATCGAATCGTTGGCAACGGCCATTGATCAGAACCACCCCACCTGCTGAACCTTTTCGATATTGCCTTTAAATACTTTGAAAAAAAATATTGAAAAGAATCCTGCTAATACCATGAATACCAAAGATTTTCTGGTACTTGTGCCTGTGTTCTTTCTATTGGCATCAAAAAAAGTCAAGCGTTGCGGCAATTGCATGATGCGACAACAATCAATCGGCCAGGGCAAAAAAAATCCCTAAAAATGCACATGATATGACGCACTAGTACGCTGAGCAATCCAACAACCCGGAGAACCTGCCCGGACCAGTATCCATATGGCGTAAAAAAACCCCCGCTCCGGGTTCCGGAGCGGGGGTGGCTGGGTCGAAGAAGGGAGGAAGTCTTACGAGGAATACGCGGTTTCGATGGGAACGGTCTTGCCACCGACGTCGGATTGGGCCTTGGGCACTTCGATGCGCAACACGCCATCTTTGAAGGTGCCCTTGACCTCGTCTTCATTGATGTCCTGTTCCAAGGGAATGCGGCGGTGGAAGGCGCCGTAGCGACGCTCCTTCCAGGAGTTCCCCTTCTCGCCGCTTTCTTTTTCTTCTTTCTTTTCGCCCTTGAGTTCAAGAACGCCGTTGCGGACCGTCACATCGATGTTTTCCGGCTCGATACCCGGCATTTCGGCCGTCAGGATGTAGGCGTCATTGGTCTCTTCCATGTCCAGACTGGGTACAAAGGCGATTTCATTGTCCAGCCACCGTTCGGGGCTGTTGAACATCTCGGCCAGAGCCGGAACCATTTCATGCATCGGATCCCAACGACGCCCTTCACGCAGAGGGGTATGTTCATTTCTGATGCGGGGAGTGAGCCACATAGTCATCACCTCCTGATCAGATTTCTGCATCTTGGGTCGCGGGCCTTTCCTTTCATTTTTATGAACTAAATCAATATATTGAGCTGTCAACACCACTCGCGGCAAAATATGGAGCTCTCGTGTCGAACGAGCTGAGGAGCGGGCGGTAAATGATCTTCCTCTTCGGACCACCAAGCGCCGGCCTGGCTCTTCATTCCGTGGTATTCCGTGTTTTCCGTGGGCAATTCTTCTTTTCCCAAGGGGAGGGGAGCAAAGGCCAGTACCGTAGTTCACGCATGATGGCCTCAATCAGTGCAGATCAGCGTGATCAGCGGACAAGGCTCTTGCCGGTTCCGCCAGGAACCAGAACCTCTGATCGTGAATGCAATGAACGAGGGCCCTTTGACCGGCCAGGTTCTTCTCCCTGGACGGACAAAAGGCATCTGCCTCACTTCGCGCATATTCGCGTGACTTCGCGGACCCAATTCGATTTCGATCCCGATTTCGATAGCGATTTGGATAGGAATCGCCGCTGTTCTTCGTGCCGTCTTCTGTCCATCGACCACTGTCTTCCGGCCATTGCCGCCCCTCTTCCGCCTGATGCCGCTTACACCAGATACACGCCGAGCACACCGACCGTATTGACCAGCAAATGCAAAACGATAGCCGGCCAGATGGAGCCACTGCGGTGGTAGAGATAGGCGAACAGCAGCCCGAGGAGGAACAACACCGGCGCGGCCAGAGGTTGAAGATGGAGCAAGGCGAAGAGCCCGGCGCTGAGCACCGCGCTCACCCCCCAGGGCAGCCGGGTTCGAAAGCCGGCATAGAGAAAGCCGCGAAAAAAGACCTCTTCAACCAGCGGTGCCAGCACCACGGCCGTGGTGATAAGAACAACCGGCCACGGCGCCTGTTGCAGGGCCTGCTCCAGGCCGGGCTGCATCTCCAGTCCCTGGCCCGCCAGCCAGGTCTGGTACAGCCCGCTGAGCCACAAGGCCGGGACGAGAAGGACCACACCGAGTCCCAGATCCCGCAACCGGAAACGCGTCAATCCCAGATCCCCCAACCGGGCTCCGTATCGGCGTACCGCCAGCCACCACACCGGGGCTAAAAGCAGCACTTCCAACGCTGCCAAGAGCGGCGCGAACACGCTGCGCCATTCAAGCGCCCGGACCACCAAAGCGGCGCCAAAGGCCACCGCCATCCAGACCCCCAGACACCCGATACCCAGGCCCACCTCTCGAAGCCCCCAAGGGACTCGCTTGGCCGGATGTTCTGGAATGGGGGACCTTTCGTAGCTGTTTCCACCTTGCTCCATGCTCTGCCTCTCCCTAGAAAAGCCATCTTTTGGACACGGATTTCTCGATTTTCGGCAATCTTACTGCGTTGACAAAAGTTGAACCAGTTTGCTGCCTCCCTGCGCCAGCGAAGATTCCCGCGATCAGGTGGTCACCGCTCCATGTCGTCCCGTCCCACCCCGCCCAGCAGGCTGACATTGGCGTCGCCGTGGTTCAGCAGGTCCTGCAACAGGACCATAATCCCGGCCACGCAGAGAAAAAGCCCAAAATTCAGGGCAATGGTCTGGACATGACGCAGGATGAAAAACAGCTCGCTTTGCCGGGCCGGAATCCAGAGAATCGGCGCCATGATCGCCAAAATAGCAATAAAGGCGTAGACCACGAAACGCACAAAGTGCAGGGGCACCCGTTTGATACTCAGGCCGTAGACGATGGTGGCCATGAAAACCACGCTGGCTGTGGCCTGGATAGCGATGCCCGAACGGCTGACAATGATTCCGATGCGCGCCTCCTCATACTGCGCGCCGCTGACCTGCCCGTGATAAACGGCCAACAATATCACATTGCCCACCAAATAGGCCAGACTGAGGGCAAAAGGAATCGAGAGCATGCGGTTACGGCGCATGAGTGAAAAGCCGTGGGCTGAGCCCCAGACCAGACACCAGATCGGGATGGCTGCCACGTACGCTCCGATCGAGACCAGTATCTCCATGTATTTCCTCCCGTTGAATAGGCGTTGCATAGCCGATGCCCGCCCGGGAAGCAACGAACAGCGCACATCCCATGCGTCGAAAAACAGGTGCAGGAGAAGGGGAAAGGTAGAGGCTGGACAGTGGACCGAGAGCAGATACCAGCGGACGGAGAACAGTTGAGGAAGGGCGATGGGTAGCAAGCGGACCCCAGAGGACAGGGGGACTCAAGACACGGCCCCCAAATCCGCCATTCGGACCGTCATTGCCCGGCCCGGCACGTGCAGGGCAGCACAGGCGAGGCTCACCGGGCAATCCAGCAACGCTGTCTTAGTTGCCGCAGGCTTCGGACATCGTGGCGGTCGAGGGCAGAAGATCGATTTCGATACCGATCCCGATAGCGATCTGGATGGGCAGCCTCGCTGCTCTTCTTGCCGTCTTCTGCCTACTGTCTTTCGTAAGAATATTTAGCCGCCCGTTCGCTGCCGCTCACTCGACGAAAAGGCGGACGGGGCTTGCGCCCCGCAGACCGTTGCGGGGCACAAGAGCCGCTAAAGGGCAGTGCTTTTGCCTGGTCTCCTGGATTGAAGGCTATCACTTCCACAAATGACGAGAGCAGCCGCAGCCAAGAATATAACGTGGCCCTATGGGCGATCTTCACCGCGGCAACAGTCCGCCGCGGTGAATGACTCTCGTCCCGCCTGTCGAGCGACCAACGGGAGCGGGCGGTAAACGATCTTCCTCTTCGGACCGCCAGGCGCCGGCCAGGTTCTTCTTCCTGGACGGACAAAAGGCATCAGCCTTCCTTCGTGCCCCTTCGCGTGACTTCGCGGACCCAATTCGATTTCGATCCCGATTTCGATTTCGATACCGATCCCGATTTGGATGGGCATTGTCGCTGTTCTTCGTGCCGCCTTCAGTCCACCGGCCGCTGTCTTCTCTCTTCCGCCTCCCGTCCTCGTTTGCCCACGGCCACCGAGCCATGTATGTACACCACTGGCCGGAGGCGACTCCCCTTGCCACCACCTGACACCTGTAAGCTCCACTCCTGAAAAGGCGTTGCCATGCGCGTGCTCCACGACCTCAACCTCTGCCTCCTGCTGCTCGTGGTCATGTTCGCCGTAACCGGCGGCAGCCTGGTCGGCCCGATTCTCCCGGAAATGATCGCTCCGCTGGGCGCGACCCAGCAAACCGTTGGCCTGGCCCTGAGCGTCTACACCCTGGGAGCCCTCATCACCACGCCGATCTTTGGGGTCCTGGCCGACCGCGTGGGCCGCAAACGGATCATCGTCCCCACCACTCTGCTCTTTGGTATCGCAGGGCTGCTGATCACCCTGACCGAAAGCTTCTGGCTCGTCCTTGTCTACCGGGCCCTGCAAGGCATCGGTGTCGGCGGGATGATGAACTCGGTCATCGTGGCCATTGGCGACCGCTATTCTGGCATCGAGCGCCAACAGGCCATGGGCTACCGCGTCACTGCCCAGGGACTCACCAATGCGGCCGTTCCCTTTCTCTCAGGGGCACTGGCGACCATCGCCTGGTTTCTTCCCTTTTATATCCATTCCCTGGCCATCGCAGTCGGGCTCCTGGCGGCCTGGAAACTCGAGGAACCGGTGCAGGCGCGCCCCTCGGCAAATTATCTCACGCAGGCTCTGGCTGCGGTTCTCACCCTCCGGGCGTTCTGGCTCTTCTTTTCCAATTTCATGGGCTTTTTTCTACTCTACTGCCTGGTGGTCTACATGCCGCTTTTTGTGGTCAACGAACTCGGCCACTCCACACTGCACGCCGGTCTGGCCCTGTCTGTGGGCGCCGGTGTCAACTCCCTGGTCGCCACCCAGGCTGGACGCCTCCGCCGCCGCTTCAGTGAAGAGACGCTGGTCCTGACCGGCTTTCTCTGCGCCGGGATCGCGCTGCTGGCCTTGGGGCTGAGCCCGACCTACGGAACCATGCTCCTGTGCTTCGTGCTCTGGGGCCTCGGCTTTGGCGCACTCATGCCCACCCTGAACGCGGCCGCGGCCGGCCTGGTCTCTGCAGAATTGCGCGGCGGGGTGCTCTCGCTGTTCACCCTGCTGATCTACCTGGGCCAGACCGTCTCCCCTCTCTTTTTCGCCTTGTTTCTCAAAAACGGAACAGTGCACCACACCTTTTTTATCGCCAGTGGGCTGACACTTTTGCCGCTGTCCCTGACGCTTCTCGTCCGCAGCCGCCAAGACACCACCTGAGCGCATCCGCTTCTGCCCACCGCCCACTGTCTTTCATAAGAATTCCTAGCCGCCCGTTCGCTGCCGCTCACTCGACGAAAAGGCGGACGGCTGCGGGTGTCCTCGGCAAGTGGCACTTAAAAGCAGCGACAACTGGATTTCCAGGCTCCCTCCCCCTTGCCAAGGGGAGGGGAGCAAAGGCCAATACCGTAGTTCACGCATGGTGCCTCTATCAGCGCTGATCAAGATCAATACCCCCCTGGCCTCTTTATTCCGTGTCCTTCCGTGCATTCCGTGGGCAATTCTTCTTTTCCCAAGGGGAGGGGAGCAAAGGCCAGTTCCGTAGTTCACGCATGATGGCCTCAATCAGTGCAGATCAGCGTGATCAGCGGACAAGGCTCTTGCCGGTTCCGCCAGGAACCAGAACCTCTGATCGTGAATGGCAATGAACGGGGCCCCTTGACCGGCCAGGGTCTTCTCCCTGGACGGACAAAAGGCATCTGCCTCACTTCGCGCATATTCGCGTGACTTCGCGGACCCAATTCGATTTCGATCCCGATTTCGATTTCGATACCGATCCCGATTTGGATGGGCATTGTCGCTGTTCTTCGTGCCGCCTTGCCGCACTCTGGCTTCAATTCCCCAATTTCCCCAAACACTTCGTACACTTTCGCGGACAAAAAGCTGCCAAAAACGAGACCCACCCCCGCAAAACTTGTCAGACCCAATAATATCAGGCATGAAACCGCCTAATTCCACAGGCCGAACACTGCCTTGTTGATGAAATGGCCTCCCCAGGAAAGGAAAGAATATGCTTGGATTGGACAAAAAGTTGCGGACCAAATCCCTGCTGGCCTTGGGTGTGGCCTGCCTCATCGCCTTGGGGCCGTCCTTGTGGATCGGCTGGGAAATGGTCGAGCGGGGACGGGAGCATTTCGGCCAAGCATACGCGGTCAATTTCACCCTGCTTAACGCCCAACGCATCGAAAACCCGGTTACCAAAGAGATCGCCCTGGCCAAGCGGTTCGCGGATTCGGTCCTGCTGCGCCAATGGCTCCACACCCCGAACGCCACCCGGGCGAATGCGCTTTTCTTTGAGGAAGCCAAAGGGTTTCGCGAAGATTTTCGCGGCGAGAACTACTTCGTCATCAATGATGAAACCCTTGCCTACTACTATAATGGCGAGGACAAATCCTACAGCGAATCCCCCCGTTACCATCTGCAACCCAAAAGCAGCGATGATCTCTGGTATTTCAATACCATGAAGACGGTGAACTCCACGATTCTCAACGTCAACGTGGACACCCATCTCCAGAAAACCCAGGTCTGGATCGATGCCATCGTCTGGGACCAGGACCGCAAAATCGGCATGGCCGGCACCGGCATGGAATTGACTGGTTTCTTGAAAGATTTTTTGAGCCCGGACGAACCGGGTGTGACGCCGATGATTGTCGATGAACGCGGCGTGGTCCAGGCCCATCCCAATCCGGACCTCATCTCCCTGGGTTCCGCAGCCAACGCCAGCAAAACAAACATCAAGCTCCAGGCACTGCTCGCCAATGGCGGCGACGCGCTCAACCGGGCGATGGACAACGCCCGCAGCGACCCCGGCAGTGTGCAGACCTTGTGGGCCGAATTGGACAACACGCGGCAGCTTGTGGCCCTGACCTGGCTGCCGGAACTTGAATGGCACGTGGTCAGCGCCGTGGACCTGCACGCCGCGCAAGTGCTGAGCACGCAGTGGGTGGCGGCCGGGATTGCCGGTGTGGCCGGGCTTTTCGGGGCCATGCTCCTTGTCTTCGGCTACGGCATGGACAAGCTTGTCCTCCGTCCCTTGAACAAACTCCACCACTCGGCCACCGTGCTGGCCGAAGGGGACTACGATGTTTCCCTGCCGCCGGCCACCGGTGACGAAATCGGGGACCTGACCCGCGCCTTCGGGGTCATGATCGAACAGGTCAAAAGCCACACCAGGGAATTGGAAGCCCGGGTCCGGGAGCGCACCAGCGAACTCAAAGAAAAATCGGTTTTGCTGGAACGGGCCAAGGAGCAGGCGGAAAGCGCCCATGCAGCCAAGGCTCAAGCCCTGCACAACATTCTTGAGAGCATCCAATACGCCCAGACCATTCAGCAGGCCAGCTTGACCACCGAGGAGCAACTCCGAGGCCTTGTCAGCGACTGCTTCACCATCTGGCAGCCCAAGGACGTCATCAGCGGCGACATCATCTGGAGCAAAACCTTTGATGACGGTTTCGCCCTCGCCGTGGCCGACTGCACCGGACACGGTGTCCCCGGGGGGATCATGACCATGGCCGCTGTCTCGGCCCTGGACCGTGTCGTCAGCCCAAGCGGAGTCGCCGATTCGCAGAGGGTCTTGCAGGGGGTGAGCCGGGTGGTTCAGGAAATGCTGGCCAATCACGCCACAGAACGTTCCTCTGAAGACGGGTTGGACATGGGCCTGTGCGTCTATTCGCGTTCGACGCAAACCCTGTATTTCACCGGCAGCCGAATCAGCCTCTTTTATGACGACGGTGACGGCATTCGGGAGGTCAAGGGCGACCGAGAGAGTTTGGGGTACCCCTCCTCGGACCCGATGTATCCCTTTCAGACCCACGCGATGAAAGCGCTCCCTGCGACACGGTTCTATCTGACAACCGACGGGCTTATCGACCAAGTGGGTGAAGAAACAGGGCTCCCCTTGGGCAAACGCCGCTTGACAGCGCAATTACAGCGCATGGAAGGGCTTTCCTTTGTCGAACAGCGCCAAGCCGTGCTGGACATGCTCGCCGCCTTCCAGGGCGGGGAATGCCAGCGCGATGACATCACCGTGGTGGGCTTTCAGCTCAGTTGACTCGCGCCAATGGCCTGGATTGGGTCACTGCGTACGGGCCTTGCTGAGACACCCCACCTGGGAGTGAAGTGAGCGGAACAACTTTAATGCCGGCAGGACACCCTCGGCAAATCCTTACGGGAGCGCTCGCCCCTGTGAAGAGATACGCGTGCATGTCCGAGTCCGCTCTGAGGAGGCCAACATGTCGGACGACTCTCTTTTCGATCAAGAAACGCAGGTCATTCAGGAGGCCGAGGCGATTGCGCGCGACAGCCGTCACGCCGACAACCCGCTTCTGCCCCCCTACACAGAATTATTAAACGAATACAAACGGCTCTTCCGGCATACACGGCGCCTGGTGCGCATGGGCGACCGGATGCAGAAAAATCTCAACACATTAAACGAAGAACTCAACGCGCATAAGGACGTTCTCTCGGAAATGTCCTACATCGACGGTCTGACCGGCATCGCCAACCGCAGGCGGTTTAATGAAACCGTGGAGGCGGAGTGGCAGCGGGGCCTTCGCAACAACCAGGCCCTGGCGCTGGTCTTTTTGGACCTCGATTATTTCAAACAGTACAATGACAATTACGGGCACAATCTGGGAGATACCTGTCTTATTGATGTGGCCAAGGCGCTCCAGCAATCCGCCAAACGGTGTAACGACCTTGTCGCCCGCTATGGCGGAGAAGAGTTCGTGATTTTGTTACCCGACACGGACCAGGAGGGGGCCTTTGCAGTGGGCCAAAAGGTGCTCGACAACATCAGAAACCTCGAGATTCCGCACGCCTTCTCACCAATTGCGCAGGTGGTCACTGCCAGTGTGGGGGTGGCGGTGACAATCCCCGGCGCGGAGCGCACGCCGCAGGATCTGATCCAAACCGCGGATGCCCAACTGTATGCGGCCAAAGAGGCTGGACGAAACCAAATGCAAGGAAGGGTTCTTGACCATGATGCATGAGATCCACGGCTTTTATGAACAGCTCAAAAAAGACGGCATTATCTTCAGCTTCAGCGGCCCTGTTTCACAGAGCCTTCTTGAAGGCATAGGGGAAACGTTGCGTCAAAAAATGAGCCTGGAAGAAACGAGTACGGGCGTGACGCAGAAAGTATTCTCCATCTTTGTGGAGCTCATGCAAAATGTGATCAATTACTCTGCTGAACGCTTCAGTGGCGCTGAGGCCGATCAGGATATCAGCTTTGGCGTCCTGATTATCGGCAAGACCAACGACAATTTCTATATCCAATGCGGGAACTACATAGAAACACGTCAGGAAGCGCCGCTGAGGGAACAATTAACGAAAATCCAGGGCATGGATAAAGACGAGCTCAAAAAGTACTACAAAGAACAGCGGCGCAAAGAGAAAGCAGCGACCAGCAAGGGTGCCGGACTGGGGTTCATCGAAATGGCCCGCAAGGCCTCGGAACCGATCACCTTCGAGATCCACCAGACCCCGGAAAAGCGCCTCTTTTTTGTCGTCAGCGCCCTCATTTAGCCAGCTGTCAAAAACACCCTTCCTTGCGGGCCGTTTCAAGATTTGCCGCAATGCCGGCCTCGAGGAACCGAAACCGGGGCAAACATTGTGCCTTGGGTGTCCTGACTCGTCCCGGCCATCGGCACGGCGTGCCCACAGAATGCACTGAACACCGCTTCACGCGGTGAGACCTCCAGGGAGAACCATATGGAAGCTTTCGTGCGGGAAAAAACCAAATCAACACCCTGGATCGAACTCGATCCGGAGCAGGGATATTTGCGGATCCAAGGGGAGTCCTATCCAGAAAATGCCGCGAAGTTCTATTCTCCCATGCTGGAATGGCTGCAGTCCTATCTGGACCAGGTGGGCAGCGGACCCATTCAGGCCGATATCGAACTCATCTATTTCAACAGCAGCAGTTCCAAAGTCTTTATGAACTTCTTCGATATGCTTGAGGAAGCCGCTGAACGCGGTGCCCCGGTGACAGTGTTTTGGAAATACCACGAAGACAACGATACCGCCCTCGAATGCGGCGAAGAATTCCAGGAAGACCTGGAGCACGTCGACTTCCAATTGCAAGCAATCAAATAGCGAGATTCCCCAAACCACGCAGGGCACGTGGAGGGCAACCTTGCCCTTGGTCGATTAGAAGATCGATACCGATAGCGATTTGGATGGGCAGCCTCGCTGCTCTTCTTGCCGTCTTCTGCCCACTGTCTTTCGTAAGAATCCTAGCCGTTCGTTCGCTACCGCTCACTCGACAAAAAGGCGGACGGCTGCGGGTGTCCCCGGCAATCGGCACTCGAAAATAGCGACAACGGGTTTTCCCGGCTCCCTCCCCCTTGCCAAGGGGGAGGGTCGGGGAGGGGGTGCTGGGTTCTATCGTTGCAGCCCGACGGCTCTGCCCACGACTAGGGACCCCACCCCTGCCCCTCCCCTTCGCAAGGGGAGGGGAGCAAAGGCCAATACCGTAGTTCACGCATGGTGCCTCTATCAGCGCTGATCAAGATCAATACCCCCTGGCCTCTTTATTCCGTGTCCTTCCGTGCATTCCGTGGGCAATTCTTCTTTTCCCAAGGGGAGGGGAGCAAAGGCCAGTGCTGACACTTGGATCTGGTGCCCACCATCAATGCAGTCCAACATAGTCAACGGACAAAGCTCTGACCTGCTCCCACGAAACCAGCCCTCTGGTCGTGAACCGGGTGTGAACGAGGCGCTCCTTTACCGCGGCAACAGTCCGCCGCGGTGAATGACTCTCGTCCCGCCTGTCGAGCGACCACCGGGAGCGGACGGTAAATGATCTTCCTCTTCGGACCGCCAGGCGCCGGCCTGGCTCTTCATTCCGTGACATCCCGTGGTTGCACCATCTTTTTCACCCACCGCCCACTGTCTTCTGGCATCCGGCCTGCCATCTTCTGCCTTCCGCCCACCGGTCTGTGGCGATTTCAATAAAAAAAGCCGGGGCTCAAATACGCCCCGACTTTCGATCAAGGAGGAGAGCAGCTGGCCCCCGGCTCAGAGTCACTTGCCTGGGTGATGCGGATCGACCAGAGAAGCATGGCCTTTTATATGGCAACTTGTGCAGTCCATTTTGCCCCGACTCCAGCCACCCATTTCGTATGGACTTTCCTTGCTGTGACAGGCCTGACAGGAGTGGGCAAGATCGGACTCCGAGCATTGAGCCCTGAACTCACCGAAATGATACGCATTTAATATCTCAGCCGTCTTAGCCACGACATCCCCGACCATCCTGGCGCAGCGTTCACTCCGATCCGGGCACCCGGAGCCGCATTCGTTTTCCTTGCACCATTTACACACACTGACATGGCACAAAGGAGAGTTGGACACTGTCTGTTTGAAGACCTTGTTCGATTTGTTGACCAGAAACTCTCCGTTTTTGGCCAATTCATTACTTGTATGGCTTGGGAAAGGAGTTTCACAATACCAGGCCACCAACTCACTGGAGAGTTTGTAAAAATCCTTCGAGGTCAGGGAGATGGCTGCACAAGCTCCGTTCAGAGCGCCGCACAAGGTGCACCAGCCAGCCACGCCACCCCCGCCAAACCCCATAATCTGGACCGGCAGGTAGGTGTAAGGGGCGCCCACATTCTCTTGCAGTTCCGAAACAAGAGCATACAGCGCTCCCTCGGCACAGTCTCCGTCATAGTAACCGGCGTGCCCTTTCTTGCGCACTTTCTCCGGATCCAATTCGGTATAGGGCCAAGGCCATTCAAATCCCTGTTTGACTGCGCCAGCCGAGGAGGGGCGAAAAAACAGACTGTGGCCGACAAGACCGGCCGCGGTCCCGGCCAGGGCCGCTCCCGTACCTGTGAGAAAATTCCTGCGCGAAACACTGCTTTGGTCCTGAGACATGTTCCTCTCCTTTGAGGTTTGTCTTGAGAAAACACAAAACGTTTCTCCGGACGAAGCAACAGTCATGCCGGAAAGCATTCTTGTTTATATGCTTGATTTTTCTGGTTTTTTCATCAAAGAAAGATTGATGGCTTTGCATTTTGCATCCCTTTGCCGCTTTCACCCTTGCACATTGCAACAACAAAGATGTAGGCTTACAGGAATTCTCATTCAAACCTCGTGAGGGGTGATTATGGCGGGACGAATACCAGCTGTGCACCACAATATTGTTCTGGACTCGATTAACGAGGGCGTGTTCACGGTTGATTTGAACTGGACCCTTCAAGGACTGAATGCGGCTGCGGAAAAAATCACCGGCAGAACCCGGGAATGGGCCCGGGGCCGGAAATGCTTTGACCTCTTTCAAAGCCGGCTGTGCGGGGAGGACTGTCCAATCAGGCAAACCCTGACCACTGGAGAACCGGTAGTTAACCGCAGGACATATATACTCAACGCCAAAGAGGAGTGCGTCCCGGTGCGCATTTCCACGGCTGTATTGCACGATGCAGAGGGGAGGACCATCGGCGGGGTGGAAACCTTTCAAGATCTGTCCGAGGTCGAAAAGTTATGCAGAGAGCTCAAATCTCACTATACATTCGATGATATTGTCGGCCGTAGCCCGGCCATGCAACATATATTCGAGACGTTGCCTTTGGTCGCCAAAAGTGACAGCACAGTGCTCATAGAGGGAGAAAGCGGCACGGGAAAGGAGCTTTTCGCCCGGACTCTCCACAACCGCTCCCGCAGGTGTCGGGGGCAATTCGTCCCGGTCAATTGTGCCGCTCTTCCGGATACGTTGCTTGAGTCTGAGTTTTTCGGATATGAACCCGGGGCCTTTACCGATGCCAAACGTTCCAGGTCAGGCAGATTTGAATTGGCCCACTGTGGGTCCATCTTCCTGGATGAAATCGGGGACATCTCCCAGGCATTGCAGGTGAGGCTTTTGCGGGTGCTCCAGGAGCGGTCAGTAGAGCCGCTTGGCAGTGAAAAGAGTAGAAATATTGATGTCCGGGTGATCGTGGCCACCAACCAGAATCTGAAAAACCTGGTTGAACAGGGGCTATTCAGAAGGGACCTTTATTACCGCATTCGGGTGATCAAGCTGAGAATTCCGCCCCTGCGCGAGAGGCGAGACGACATTCCGTTATTGATCGACCACTTCATCAACAAATTCAACCAGCTTCAGGACAAGGATATCGCCGGAGTCACCGATTCAGTCATGAACAGACTGACCGAATACGACTATCCGGGAAATGTCCGGGAGTTGGAAAACATTGTGGAACGCGCTTTTGTCTTTTGCCAGGGGGCATTGATAGAAATGCGCCATCTCCCCAGCGAACTGCGGGACACCCAATCCAGAAACTTGCTGGGCGATAAACAGGGCTTGACGTTGAAGGAAATGGAGAGGGCTCTCATCACCAGAGCGTTGCAAATCAACAAAGGGCACAGGAAAAATTCCGCCAGGACACTCGGAATCAATCCGAGCACCCTGTACAGAAAGATGAAAGCCCTGGAAATAGACTCTTTTGCTTACTGGCAGGATTAGCGTGACCATGCAATGGATTCATTAGCGCAGTCAGACAAGAGCCTTGTTCTGGAGGTGAAGTGGCCACCATCGTGTGCAATCGGTGGTCACTTTCCCATGGTTTCACTGGCCATCATGCTGTGAATTTGGTGGCCATTTTCCCGTGGAATCCGCACTATGGGCGCCCCTTTACCGCGGCAACAGTCCGAAGAAAGAAGACAGGCGCCGGACGACGGAAGACGCCACAGGCGTCAGTCGGATCGTCAGTGCCCGGCCCGGGACCCGCAGTGCAGCACGGGCCAAACTCCTGCACCGGGGTCGGACCTACGCAACTCCCTGCGCTCAAAGAAAAAACGCTCTCCCAACACCACATTATGAAGCTTAAAACGCCCATTTTGCCCCCAAAATGGCGGCCCTGCAACGTCTGGCCCCGTACGGTCTAAAGGCAGTGTTGCCCCCCTGCCCAGGCGTGATCACCCCAAACTGCCCACCGCCAATGTCCACAACAGGCACCATCCTGGCCACGGCCAGACACCCCGGCCCAAGCAGGCCACCTCGCAAACACATCAATCTTTCTCCACCACTCCCTCTGTGCTCTCCGTGTCCTCTGACGTTAAATCTTACAAAATCACGACCGCCAAGGCCGAGTTTCCCCGGTCAGTGCCTTTTTGGCGACAAAACATGGCAATTCCAGATAGTTGGAGACATCCACCCTGTAAGACCCAATCACGACTTCCTCCCCCCAAAAGGCCAGGCATTTTTTAAAAAACGCTGCTGGCAAAGCGCTTACCCCAAGACGATACACTGAATTATTATACGCCAGCGTATTATAAGTTGACGGTGGTAGAATACGGGGCTACGGTTTCCGGCATGACCGCTTTTGTAGATAGACAACAAGAATTGCGTTTCCTTGAAGGGGAATTCGCCCAGGACCGGGCCTCCCTTGTCGTTTTATACGGCCGGCGCCGGATCGGAAAAACCACGCTTATCCAACATTTTATTCAGGACAAACCGGCCCTGTACTTCGTGGCTACCGAGGAATCGGAACGCGAAAACCGGCGCAATTTCCAGCAGGCCGTCGCGGCCGCCACCGAAAACTGGTTTTTGCAAAAGGATATCCTTTTGGACTGGGAGGAGATTTTCGCCGTCCTGGTCGAGCACCAGCCCAACACCCGCATGGTCATCGCCCTCGACGAGTTCCAATACTTGGGCAAAACCCAAAGCGCCTTCCCGTCTGTATTGCAAAAAATCTGGGACCAGATGCTGGCGCAGGCCAATGTCATGGTCATCCTGTGCGGCTCGCTCGTGGGGATGATGGTCGAGCAGACCTTGGCCTACTCCAGCCCGTTATACGGTCGACGTACCGGGCAAATCCGCCTCGGCCCGATTGCCTATTCGGAATACACCGCCTTTTTCCCTCCTTCGACCACGATCAACCGCATAGAACATTATGCCGTCACCGGCGGGGCCCCCAAATATGTTGAGCTGTTCCCGCCGACACCAGACATCTTCCAGGCCATAGAAAACACTATCCTTTCCAAGCAAAGTTTTCTGTACGAAGAACCGCTCTTTCTCCTGGACAAAGAATTCGGGGAGCCAGGGACCTATTTTTCCTTGCTCAAAACCATCGCCGCCGGCCATCGCAAATTGGGCAAGATCGCCTCCGCTCTGGGGCTCGGCCAGTCCAATCTGACCCGCTATCTCAAAACGCTCCAGGATCTGGACCTGATCGCCAGAGACGTCCCGGTAACCGAAACCCAGCCCCAGAAAAGCAAAAAAGGGCTCTACCGGATCACAGACCATTTCCTCGCCTTCTGGTTTTGTTTCGTGCATCCGTTTCGCAATTCCCTGGAAATTGAAAACCCCGCCCCTGCACTACGCTTTCTACGGGAACAATTCCGGCCCAGCCATGTGAGCTTTGTTTACGAGGATATCTGCCGACAATGGCTTTTGCGCCACGGCCTGAACAAAGCCCCAGACATGTCTCTGCTCCACGCCGGGCGCTGGTGGGACAAAAACGCGGAAATCGATATTGTCGGCTTGAGCGAGGATCCCGCCGAGGTGGTCGTCGGGGAATGCAAATACATCTCACGCCCAGTGGGAACGGAGATCTATCTGCAACTGACGCGCAAAGCCCAGCTCCTGCCGACGCCCCCAAAGGCTACCCTCCAGTATGTGCTCTTCAGCCAATCCGGATTCACCCCGGCGCTTCGCGACCTGGCCCGCGAAGATCCCACCCTGCATCTGGAAACCATCAGCGCCTAGCGGCATCGGGTCGAATCCGCACACTATCGAGGTGACGTATGCAGACACGCACGAAAACGCCCCATACTGACACCGTGGACATCCGGATCACCGGTCCCGCGGAAAAGAAGGCTGAAGTGCTCCGGGACCTCAAAAAGCATGGCTATGTGGACACGAGCGATTGTGCCCCTTGGCGTGAACTCTTCCCCGAGTTGAAGGACGAGCCCGAATACAGCGTCATTTTGCGCGCGGCCCGGAACCGGTCGGGCCTGACTCAGATCGAGCTTTCCGAAAAGACAGGGATCGCTCAGAGCCATCTTTCGAGTATGGAGAATGGGAAGCTGGAAATCGGAAAGGACCGGGCCAAGCGTTTGGCTGAAGTACTGGACCTGGATTACCGGATTTTTCTCTAGTCCCGTTTGACTTGCAACGACCACAAGCCACGGATCGCTGGGTTCATTTGTTGTGCAGAGTGCTGGTTGTGCCTGCAATCTGCACAAAAAGATATTGCGCCGAGCTTCCCCGGCCAGGCCGTTTTGGGCGGCGAAACGATGTCATTTCGGTCACTTGGAGACAGCCCCACTGTAAGATCGTAGTGGCAACCCAAAATTGACCAGGCATGATAACGTAAATTTGACCACCCCCCTGGGGTTGTTTCAAGGTAGCCTTCCCGTGTACTGGCTGGCCACCATCGTGTGGAATCGGTGGTCACTTTCCCATGGTTTCACTGGCCATCATGCTGTGGATTTGGTGGCCATTTTCCCGTGGAATCCGCACTATGGGCGTTCCTTTACCGCGGCAACAGTCCGAAGAAAAAAGACAGGGGACGGACGACGGAAGACGCCACAGGCGTCAGTCGGATCGTCAGTGCCCGGCCCGGGACCCGCAGTGCAGCACGGACCAAACTCACCGGGCAATCCAGCAACGCTGTCTGCGTTGCCGCAGGCTTCGGACATCGTGGCGGTCGAGGGCAGCAGATCGATTTCGATACCGATCCCGATACCGATTTGGATAGGCGTCGTCGCTGCTCTTCTTGCCGTCCACTGCCTTACGTAAGAATTCTTTGCCGCCCGTTCGCTGCCGCTCACTCGACGGAAAGGCGGACGGCTGTGGATGTCCTCGGCAAGTGGCACTTAAAAGCAGCGACAACTCGGTTTCCAGGCTCCCTCCCCCTTGCCAAAGGGGAGGGGAGCAAAGGCCAATACCGTAGTTCACGCATGGTGCCTCTATCAGCGCTGATCAAGATCAATACCCCCCTGGCCTCTTTATTCCGTGTCCTTCCGTGCATTCCGTGGGCAATTCTTCTTTCCCAAGGGGAGGGGAGCAAAGGCCAGTGCTGCCGGTTGGATCTGGTGCCCACCATCAATGCAGTCCAACATAGTCGACGGACAAAGCTCTGACCTGCTCCCACGAAACCAGCATCTCTGATCGTGAACCGGGTGTGAACGAGGCGCCCCTTTACCGCGGCAACAGTCCGCCGCGGTAAATGACTCTCGTCCCGCCTGTCGAGCGACCAACGGGAGCGGGCGGCAAACGGGAGCGGGCGGCAAACGGGAGCGGGCGGCAAACGGGAGCGGGCGGCAAACGGGAGCGGGCGGCAAACGGGAGCGGGCGGCAAACGATCTTCCTCCTGGGACCGCCAGGCGCCGGCCTGGCTCTTCATGCCTTAAGGGAGTAACAGCTTCTGTCGGCTTCGGCTCCGCCGGAGCCGACCTACGTAGTTGCTAAAAACGCCGCTATTGCCGGACTTATGGAACAATCCAGCTGCCCTGGCTACGTTGTCGCAGGCTTCGGGCAACGTGGAGATCGTGGATAAGACATCGATCCTGATACCGATTTGGATGGGCAACGTCATCGTGCTTCGCGCCGGCAACCGCCTTGCGCAAGAATGCCCGGCCGCCATTCCCTCTCTGTGGTTACACCTTCGGTACTGGACACAGACCCACGCAAGACCCTGCTTCAACAAACAAAACACGCCATTAAAAACAAAACACACCAAAGCATTGACACATAAAATATTATTCTATACACACCTAAAACATACTTCATATCGTTTTATGCGCATCTTGCGCTCCGCCTCCTTTCTCCCTTGCCACTCTTGCGGTGTGTCCGTTCGGCCTCCATCCCCGGCTGGACGGGCACATCGGCAAGCTCGCCATGACGGCCCGTCTCCAGGCCGATACACATTGCTCCCGTGAGCCCCCAAAAATAGCCACAGCAAGGGAACCAGGGCACTTTGAAGTGCCTACTTTCTTTTTTATACCATCGTGCTAGACAACGGACTTCAACCGAATCGATCCCTTCGCAAGGAGTCCACTATGCTCAATTTCCGTATCGACGAAGACCGCTGCATCCAATGTGGCGAATGCGCCGCCGACTGCCCGGCCATGTGCATCAGCCTCGACAACGGGCTGCCCGAAATTCACGAAAAACGGTGCATCCGCTGTCAGCACTGCCTGGCCGTCTGCCCCACGGCAGCCCTGTCCATCCTGGACAAAGATCCAGACGACAGCCGGCCGCTGCACAAAGACAGCCTGCCTGCTCCCGAAAAGATGGAGACTTTGCTCATGGGCCGCCGCAGCGTCCGGCGCTACAAGCCCGACCCGGTTCCCAAAGAAACCATCCGGCACCTCCTGCAGATTACCGGGCACGCCCCAACCGGCATGAATGTACGCCAGACCTTGTACACCGTGGTCGACGACCCCGAGGTCATGAACGAGGTCCGTGCGGCCACCTTACGCCGGGTGAAAGAGGTCATCGAAGATCCGGGGCTGCCCAAAGGGCTTGAAATCGTGGGCAAGTATGTCGCTGCCGGGGACAAGATGGGCGTGGACATCTTCTACCGCGGTGCGCCGCATCTGCTGATCGTCTCCAGTCCGCACAACGGCCCCTCTCCGGACGCGGACTGCCTCATCGCCTTGTCCCAGTTCGAACTTCTCGCTGCGACAATGGGGCTCGGCACGGTCTGGGACGGCCTGGCCAAATGGGCCATTGCCCGCATCGCCCCAGATCTGCGGGAGCGCCTCGGCATCCCAGAAGACCACACCATCGGCTACGCTATGGCCTTCGGGTATCCGGCAGTGACCTATTACCGCACAACCCAGCACGACGCACCGGCCATCAACGTTGTCGGCTCGTAGTTTCTCTCTATGCCATTGCCAAAAAACCGGGGCGGACCACTGTGGTCAGCCCCGGTTTTTTATGGGCTGGTTTGTCTGTTGAGCATCAAGATGCGTCACCCGCCAACAGATACCAAGCAGCCAATACCCAATGGAATTTTCATTTGATCTGCGCCCATCTGCGGGCTCAGCGGAGAAAGCCTCTGTCGGCTTCGGCTCCGCCGGAGCCGACCTACGTATTTGCTGAAAACGCTGCTGTTGCCGGACTTATGGAACAATCCGTGCAAAATTCCGCACAAACAGCGATTTCGATCCCGATACCGATACCGATTTGGACGGGGCATCGCCGCTGTTCTTCTTGCATCCCCGTCCACTGCCTTACGTAAGAACGCCTGGCCGCCCGTTCGCTGCCGCTCACTCGACGAAAAGGCGGACGGCTGCGGGTGTCCTCGGCAATCGGCACTCGAAAATTGCGACAACTTGGGGTCCAGGCTCCCTCCCCCTTGCCAAGGGGGAGGGTCGGGGAGGGGGTGCTGGGTTCGATCGTAGCAGTCCAACGGCTCTGCCCACGACTAGGGACCCCACCCCTGCCCCTCCCCTTCGCAAGGGGAGGGGAGCAAGGGCCAGTGCTGACGCTCGGATCTGATGCCCATCGCGTGTCGCGTGGGGTCGGACCTACGCAACCCCCTGCGCTCAAAGAAAAAACACTCTCCCAACACCCCATTATGAAGTTTAAAACGCCCATTTTGCCCCCAAAATGGCGGCCCTACAACGTCTGGCCCCGTACGGTCTAAAGGCAGGGCTTGGCCCCCTCTCCCCAGACGTGATCACCCAAAACTGCCCACCGCCAAGGCCAGGCCCGCCGGCCAAGGCAGATCCGCCTTGCAAACCCGAAGAAAATTCTCCCTCTGGCGGCTATGCACTTTTAACGATCCTAAAAATGGCAAGCTTGCACATTTTAGCAACCTCATATTGACAGCCACGCCATTTTTGGTAGCCTTCCCTCACTGGGGAGCAGCACGCGAATCGTCCCAGGCACGACCAGCAAAAAACGCTGGGCAACCGGAGCGCCGGTACCTCCCCGGAGTCTGCATCCAACACTGCTTGCATACCAGTGCAGGCATCGTTTCAGGGAGTCTATATGAAGCGCGCGCTCTACACCAACCTCGTCAACTGGAAGCACTCGGCACGGAGGAAACCGCTTTTGCTCCGAGGCGCACGGCAAACCGGTAAGACCCACCTGATTACGCAATTCGGCCGCACGGAATACGACAACCTCATTACTATCAATTTTGAGCGCGACAGATCTGTTGCCGATTTTTTTACGGAAACCCTGGACGCCAGACAACTTGTGCAAAACCTCGCCATATACACCGGCCAACACATACGCCCGGGAAGAGATCTGATCTTTTTTGACGAAATACAGGCGTCGAATAGGGCGCTCAACGCCCTCAAATATTTCCATGAACAGCTTCCGGAGTACCATATTGTCGCAGCTGGCTCGCTGTTGGGCATCGCCCTCTCTGGGCCGGACTCGTTTCCGGTAGGCAAAGTCAACTTTTTGGATCTCTACCCACTGACGTTTTTCGAATTTCTTGACGCCCTAGGACAAAGTGCACTCAAAGACCTCGTGCTTCGCGCCGGTCCACCCCAACCTTACCCGCAACCGCTGCACAAACAACTGTTACACTACCTGCGCTTTTACTATTTCACTGGCGGCATGCCTGAGGTTGTCGCCGTGTATGCCCAAAACAATGACCTGGACGAAGTCCGAGAGGTCCAAAACGAGATACTCAACGCCTATGCTTTCGATTTTTCCAAATACGCTGCTGGACCAGACATCCCCAAATTACGCATGATCTGGGATTCGATACCCGGTCAATTGTCGAAAGAAAATAAAAAATTCGTCTTCAAAGCCCTCAAACAGAGCGCACGGATGCGGGATTTTGAGAATGCCTTGCAATGGCTGGAAAATGCAGGGCTTATCCATCGTGTTTTTCGGATCAGTACAGTACAGCGTCCGCTTCATGCCTATCGCAGGGAAAACATTTTTAAACTCTATTGCCTGGACGTCGGCCTTTTGGGAGCCCTTGCCGGCCTTCCGGCCAAATTGACGGTCCAGGGAGAGGACATTTTTCGCGAATTCAAGGGCGCTTTGGTCGAAAATTATGTGCTCCAGGAACTCAAGGCTTCTCGGAATTGCCGTATGTACTATTGGGAAAGTGAGGGGCGGGCAGAGGTTGATTTTGTGGTCGAAACTTCCGAGCAAGTGCTCCCCCTAGAGGTGAAAGCAGGGATTAATACGAGAAGCAAAAGCCTCCAGGCGTTTGATGCCAAATTCCATCCCCCCTATCTCGGCCGCACCTCCCTGGCCAATTTGAAAAAAGACGACCGGATCCTCAATATTCCATTATATGCGGTCGGCACCTTTCCCTGGCGCTTGGAAGGAGACGCCACGCCAAATCAGCAACACCCCTTGCATCCGTGAGTTTTGCCTCTTCCCACGAACGAACGTCGCGCCAGCCGCAAATGGTGAGCACTGGGGTCGTGAGCACCGGGGTCACATGAGCCGGACGCACTGGGGTCGGGCCTACGCAACCCCCTGCGCTCAAAGAAAAAACGCCCTCCCAACACCCCATTATGAAGCTTAGAACGCCCATTTTGCCCCCAAAATGGCGGCCCTACAACGTCTGGCCCCGTACGGTCTAAAGGCAGGGTTTGGCCCCCTGCCCAGGCGTAATCACCGCAAATTGTAACCCTCCTAGTGACAACCCAAAATTGACCAGGCGTGATAACGCAAATCTGACCCCCCCTGGGATTGATTCAGGGTAGCCTTCCCCACCCCAGGGGGTGGGGAAGCGGCCGGTCTTAGTTACTTGCCTGGCCTTGCAGTGCCTCCTGTAGCCGGTAGCTCTGCCAAGAACACTCAATGATGTGGGCCTTGTGGGTGAGCCGGTCCAGAAGGGTCGCTGTCAGGTTGGCGTCGCCAAAAACCTGGGTCCAGTCCCCAAAGCCGAGATTGCTGGTGATGATCAAAGAACCGCGTTCATGGCGCTCAGCAAGCACATGTTGTGTCGGCTTCGGCTCCGCCGGAGCCGACGTACGTATTTACTGAAAACGCGCTGTTGCCGATGCTTATGGAGCAATCCAGCTGCCCTGTCTGCGTTGCCGCAGGCTTTGGAGATCGTGGAGGACGAGGGCAGAAGATCGATTTCGATACCGATCCCGATCCTGATTTGGATGGAGCGTCGCCGCTGCTTTCCTTACCGTCTTCTGACCTCCCTCCCCCGGGGATAGACCGACGGAACAGCTTAGGGTACAGCTTGCAGGACTCGGGCGCTACCAAAAGCACCCATCCAAAAGATCGGGGTCACACCTCACGCACCTTCAGACCACCAAGCCTTTTGCCGCAGACAAGGACGATTGCCGATGCCCTCAGCCCCGACTCCGTCTGAACGCCGTCTCGCCCGCCATTGTGCCGAGGCCTCCCGTGCGCCGTTTCTGGTTTTGGACCACACGCTTTGCATCATTGCCGCCAACACCAGCGCGGCGGCTTTGCTCCAGACATCGGCCGACCTTCTCCCGGGACAAAAACTGCCTGATTTTGCCGGGCAAGGGCAGCCGTGGCTCGCAAAGTTATGTGCCCATCTGCACCGTTTCCCGGTCTTCACCGATCTCGAACTCGATCGCGGTATAACGGCCAACAGTCGGCTTTTCGCCGGTGACACCGAAACGCCCCGCCTTCTGGCTGTGGGGCTGGACCTGCCCAGTTCCCACCCGCTTCCGGGCCGGGATACCACCGATGCGGAGCACCGCTATCAAACCCTGGTGACCAACGCCCCGCTGCTGATCCAATCCGTGGGGCCAGACGGACTGTTTCAGTTCGTCAACCCGGCCTGGGAAGAGACACTGGGGTACTCGCAGGATGAAGCACTGCAGATGTTCTTTGAGGACATCATCGCCCCGGAACACCGCTCCCATTGCCGGAATCGTTTTCAAGGATTGCTGCAGGGCCGGGAATTTCGCGACATTCGCGTCCCGATGCTCACCAAGGCTGGACGGATTATCCAGACCGAAGCCCATCTCTTCCCCCGTCTGCAAAACGGTGAAGTAATCGCCACCCAGGGCATTTTTCAGGACATCACCGAACGGCTCCAGGCTGAAAAGCGGGAGTTGGCCGCTCAGCAGCGTCTCCGGGATTTTTTCCAATTGGCGCCGGCGGTCATCTACCGCCTCGATCCAGACTCCTGGCAGGTCCTGGACGTAACGCCCTATGTCAGCGAACTGCTGGGCTACACTATTCAGGAAACGCTGGCTCCGTCCTGGTGGCGCGACCACCTCCATCCCGAGGACAAACACGCGGCGTTTGAGGCCAATGCCGACCTCTTCGCTACCGGCAGCGTGGCTCACGAATACCGCATCCGCCATAAAAAAGGGCACTGGGTCTGGGTCCAGGACCGCATCAAGCTCATCCGCGACAACCAGGGCCAGCCGCAAGAGATCATCGGGGCCTGGCTCAATATCTCGGAACGGCGGGCCCTGGAAATCCAGCTTCAGGAAAGCGAAGCCCGCTACCGAAACATTTTCAACAATCACCATACCGTGATGTTCATCATCGATCCTGCAAACGGCCAAATCGAGGACGCCAATCCGGCGGCAGAGACCTTTTATGGCTGGGACCGAGCTACTTTGCTGTCCATGAATGTCGCTGAGATCAACACCCTGACCGAGCGAGAAGTCCAAGAGGAAATGCAAAACGCCCGTCGGCAGCGGCGAACCTATTTCGAATTCCAGCACCGGCGCGCCGATGGCAGCGTCCGCTTTGTCGAGGTCTACAGCGGGCCGGTCCATCTCTATGGCCGTAACCTGCTCTATTCCATTGTCCACGACGCCACCGAGCGGGTTCAGGCCCGCGACGAGATCTGGCGCCAGAAAAACCTGCTCGCCTCCATCAATACCATCCTCCATGACGCCCTGTATTGCGATACCGAGGCCAAAATCGCCGAAAGCGGTTTGGAGGCCGCCCTGAAATTGACCGGCAGCAGCGGTGGATGGGTCGGGATTCGAACTCCGGAGGGCAAGGTGAATACCCTGGCCTTGCAGTGGAGCGGTTCTGAGGGGACGCCTCACAAGGGACCGCACCAGCTCCAGGGATTGCACATGCAGGGCCTGTGGGGAGCGGTTATCCAGCAGGGTGCCTCATTGTTGACCAATGCTCCGCAAAAGCATCCTCGTTTCGAAGGACTGCCTGAAAACCACATCCCGCTGCAAAACTTCCTCGGAGTGCCGCTGCAGCAAGGAGGGGTGACCATTGGCTTGATCGCCCTGGCCAACGCTTCCGAAGGGTTCACCGAAACCGATCGCACCACTGCGGAGGATCTCTCCGTCGCCCTGGCCGAAGCCCTGCAGCGCAAAAAGGCCGATCAGGCTCTGCACGCCTTCAATGCTGAACTTGAGGAGCGGGTCCGGGCCCGGACCACTGATCTGGAAAAGGCCAACACCGCCCTGGAAGAAGCCAAAGACGCCGCCGAGGTGGCCAACCGGACCAAATCCGCCTTTTTGGCCAATATGAGCCACGAAATCCGGACGCCCATGAACGCCATTCTGGGCATGCTCCACTTGATCAAACAAACGCATCTGTCTGCAAAGCAGGCCAATTATATGGACAAGGTCCATACCTCAACCGAGGCCTTACTCAACATCATCAACGACATCCTCGACTTCTCCAAAATCGAATCCGGCAAGCTCCAATTGGAGCAGACCGAATTCGATATCGAAACCGAGATGCGGACCGTGGCGGAATTGTTGGGGCTGGAGGCCCAGCAAAAAGGCATTGTGCTCAACTTCGATCTGGACCTGAATGCTCCGGAACGATTCGTCGGCGATGCCATGCGATTGCGCCAGGTCCTGATCAACCTGGTGGGCAACGCCATCAAATTTACCGAGCACGGCCATATCCAGGTCACCCAACGCCTGACGCAGTGGGTCGAGGCCCAGGCAGAATGTATTTTCGAGGTCGAAGACACCGGACCAGGCATTGCCCCGGGACAACAGGAACTGCTCTTTCAGGCCTTCAGTCAGGCCGACGCAAGCACCACCCGGGAATTCGGGGGAACCGGCCTGGGACTGGCCATCAGCAAGCGGTTGGTGGAAATGATGGGCGGGGAAATAGGCTTGCAGAGCACCCCCGGCCAGGGAAGCCGTTTCACGTTTCGCGTTGTTTTGGATGTGCCGCCGCACACACCGCCTCTGCTCCGATGCGGGCCGGTGGTCGGGATGGACGCCACTGCCGTAGCGGTCTCGCCCGAGCCTTTGGTGACCAAAACCATCGGGCACATTCTTCGCGCCTGGGGGTGGTCCTGCCTGGAAGCTTCGAACTCCGATGCGGCGCGGACGGAGTTGGACGACGGCGCCTGTCCCAATGTCGACGTCCTGCTCGTGGACACTGCCGAGAGCGGGGCGAGTTTGACCCCCTTGCTGATCCACCCCGCGGTCGGTTCGGCCCCTGTTATCCGCATCCAGAATGACACCACTTGGACCGAAGACGCACCGCTGAACGTGACGCTGCCAATTTTTCCGTCCTCATTGGCAAACACCTTGGCCAAGGCGCTTGGCCTGGTCGAGAGTGCCACCGAAACCCAATCCGAACCGGCCGTGGACCCCGCTGCCAATTCCCACCACCAGCCCCACGTTCTGGTCGTCGAGGACAACCTGTTGAATCAGGAGGTGGCCCAGGAAATCCTCGAACAGGCTGGCATGGCGGTCACCCTGGCCGATACCGGGGAACGGGCTTTGGAACTCGCCGCTGAACATGCTTTCGATGTCGTCCTTATGGACATCCAGATGCCGGGTATGGACGGACTCCAGACAACACAGGAACTGCGCCGCATGGCTGACAAAACGGGCAAGCATTTTTTGCAGAACCTTCCGGTCATCGCCATGACCGGTCACGCCATGAAGAGCGACCAGAACAGGTGCCTGGCCGCGGGCATGGACGACTTCATTGCCAAGCCGTTTCGGATCGACCAATTGTTCGCCACCTTGCAGCGGTGGCTTCCTGCCCTGGCTCCCCAGGAAAAAGGAAGTGCCCCTTCTTCGGCTGACAAGGGCCGCGGCGAAGCGTCACTCCAGTTTACAGAAAACCCCGACACCCCCCGCACGCTTGTGGAAGCGCTGGAAACTCTGCAGCAGGCGGTGTCCTCGCGCAAACCCAAGCAATACAAGTCGGCCTGGCAGGATCTGCGAAACCACATCTGGCCGCACCACTTGGCCGCAGACATGCGTACCTTGAAATCGGCCCTGGACCGCTATAGATTTGAGGACGCCCTGCGCCAACTGGAGACCGCCAAGTCAAAACTGCAAGGAACTCCGCGTGCCTGACCTTTCCGAGAGCACTGTGCTGGTTGTTGACGACGCTGAAGCCAACGTCGACATCCTGGTCGACATCCTGGGCAACGACTACGACGTGGCTGTTGCCACGGACGGGCCGAGCGCCCTGGAATTCGCCTTTGCCGCCCTGCCGGACCTGATCCTTTTGGACATCATGATGCCCGGCATGGATGGGTTCGAGGTCTGCCGCCAGCTCAAGGCGACCGAAGCCACAAAGGACATCCCCATTGTCTTTGTCACCGCCCTGGGCGACCCGCGAAGCGAAATCCACGGACTGAAACTCGGTGGAGTGGACTTTCTGAGCAAACCGCTGACCCCGGCCATCGTCAAGGCACGGGTCCACAACCACCTCGAGCTCAAGCAGGCCCGAGCCGCCCTGCATGACCAGAACAAACGGCTGGAGAATGAAGTCCACCGCCGGACCAGAGAACTCGTTCTGACACAGGACGTGACCATTGAGAGTCTGGCCACCCTGGCCGAATACCGCGACCCGGAAACCGGGGGGCACCTCCAGCGGACCAAAAATTATCTCCGGCTCCTGGCGGAGCACCTGGCCGACCACCCCAGGTTCCACGAGATCCTGACCCCCAGCTACATTGCCTTGCTCTGCAAGTCCGCGCCACTGCACGATATCGGCAAGGTCGGCATCCCTGACGACATCCTGCTCAAGCCCGGTCGGTTGACGCCCCAGGAATTCGAAATCATCAAACTCCATCCGGTCTACGGGTATGAAGCCTTGCGCCGGGCCTCTGAACGGCTCGGCTTCAACTCCTTTCTCGAAGTGGCCCAGGATATCGTCTACACCCACCACGAGAAATGGGACGGTTCGGGTTACCCCAGAGGGCTCCGCGGCAAAAACATCCCCCTCGCTGGCCGGCTCATGGCCTTGGCCGACGTCTACGACGCCCTGATCAGCAAACGGGTCTACAAGGATCCATTGCCGCACGATCAGGCCGTGGCTGTCATCGAATCTGAAAGCGGCGCCCACTTCGACCCGGATCTGGTGGCCGCCTTTACCGCCCTCCAGGACCAATTCCGGGACATCGCGCTGCTTTACGCCGACTTCGAAGAAGAGCGGTGCAATCTGAAGCACTGAGCCCGGTCTTCAGCACGCCAGGCGCCGGCCTGGCGCTGTCTTTCTGTGACGCTCCGCAGTCTCGCCGTCTTGCTGTCAACAGTCCTCCGTCCTCCGCCATCCGGCTTCTTCGAATTCTTCAATGCCTCAATCCTTCAATTCCTCAATTTTCCCAAATCCCTTTCTTCCCTTCGTGAAAACAAAAAAAGCCCCTGACTGACGCCAAGGGCTTCGAAAGATCTACGAGGCGCCGCTTCTTGGCGCCGTGTCAGAACAGGACAAATTTACTCTCGAACGGCGGTCTCCTGGAGCAGTTGCGCCTGGACCGAGGCGGCTTCATCAGCATCCCGCCATTCCACATCAAGAAATTCCGCCGTCCACTGCTTGTAAATCGGATTATACCAGATTCCGCCAACATAGTTGTCCTGGTCCCAGACCACAGCCTGGAATCGGTTGTGGCGCAGCCGTTCCAACAGACTGAGGACCTGGCTGACACTGTCTTCACCTTGCAATTCTTTGCTGACGACTTCGGCCTCGCAATGGGTCATGGTTTCTATGGTCAAATTTTCTAAGGTCATACGGCATCGACTTCTGGTTAAGGTTCCAAGGACACACCGCCTGCCACTCCCCCAAAAGGAGTGCGCGCCGAACCGAAAAACAGGGACAAGGGAGAAACCTTCAGGGCAGGGCGCAGCAACATTGAGAAAATCCTGGGCAGGGGCAACACTCTCCTGATCAGAAAAAAACACAGTTTACTCCGATCTGGACCGGTGCACAAGGCATCATCTCCGACTGTGGATAGAGGACGGAGGGCAATGGACAGGGGGCGGCAAGCAGAGTAGCGGCGTCGCCTCTCCAAATCGCTATCGGGATCGGGATCGAAATCGATCTTCTGCCCTCGACCTCCACGATGTCCGATGCCTGCGGCAACTGAGACAGCGCTGCTGGGTTGCCCGGTGAGCCTCGCCTGTGCTGCACTGCACGTCCCGGGCCGGGCAATGACGGTCCGACTAACGTCTCTGGCGTCTTCCGTCGTCCGTCCACTGTCTTCTTTCTTCGGACTGTTGCCACGGTAAAGACTGCTTCGTTCACACCCGATTCACGACTAGAGGTGTTGGCCTCGTGGGTAGAGGTCAGAACTTTGTCCACTGACTTTGTTGGCCTGCATTGAAGAAGGGCACCAGATCCAACCGTCAGCACTGGCCTTTGCTCCCCTCCCCTTGCAAAGGGGAGGGGCAGGGGTGGGGTCCCAGTCGTGGCATTGGCGTCGGGCCGCAACGATCGAACCCAGCACCCTAAACGCACCAGGCCCGGCACAACACTCTCTGCCGGGCCTGGTGCAAAGCGACTTCAAGAGGCCAGATTTCTAGAAATCCTTGAAGCTCTCATCCGCATCCAACGGAATGACCTGATCCGCTCTGGAACCGCGTTGTGTGGGACGTGCGGCGGAGGGAGAATGCCCCTGGTTCCAACGCTCCCGGCCTTGCCCGCTTCTGAGCGCTGGTCCGGAGGGAGCAGATGTTGCACTCCTCGCCATTTGCTCACGGCGCGCCCGGCCTTCGACCACACCGACCAAATCCTCGACAGCGCGCTGCAATTCCTCGGCTTGAGAAGCGAGTTCCTCAGAGGCGCTCGCCGTCTCCTCGGAGTCGGCCGCGTTTTTCTGGACCACTTTGTCCATCTCGGAAACCGCGGTGTTGATCTGTTCAATCCCCTGGGACTGTTCCTTGCTCGCAGCCGCGATCTCGGCAACCAGGGTACCGACCCGTCCGGCGCTGGTCTGGATCTTTTCCAATGAGGTGGACACTTCGCCGGCGACCTGAACGCCGTCCTCGGCGTTCCCCTGGGCCTGCTCAATCAAGGCTGCCGTATTCTGCGCCGCCTCGGCCGAACGTTGAGCCAGGCTGCGCACTTCTTCGGCCACCACGGCAAATCCCTTGCCGGCCTCACCGGCCCGGGCCGCCTCCACGGCCGCGTTCAAAGCCAGCAGGTTGGTCTGAAAGGCGATATCGTCAATGGTCTTCATGATCTTCGAGGTCTCTTCCGAAGACTCCTTGATGGCTCCGATGGTCGTGCTCATCCGCTGCATGGCCTGGACACCTTCGCTCACCACAGTTCCGGCCTCATCCATGGCTTGCTCGGCCTGAGCGGCGTTGCTGGCGTTTTGCTGCGTCTGGGAGGAGAGTTCCTCGAGGCTGGACGAGGTTTCTTCCAGGCTCGACGCCTGCTCGTTCGCGCCTTCGGCGATGCTCTGGCTCGAGGAGGAAACCTGTGTCGAAGCGGAAGCGGTCTGCTCGGCCCCGCTGGAGAGCCCAGCGACGATTCGCTTGATCGGTTTGGCCAGCGACCTGGAAAGCCAGTACGACAGGGCGATCAGAACCACCGCCAGAACAAGGCCACTGAGGAGCATGATCCGGACCATGTTTTCCACAGATCCGTCGAGACGGTTTTTGATCTGTTCATAAAAATCCTGGTAGACGCTCGCTCCGATGACCCAGTCCCAGGGCTCGTAATAGACCAAGGCGGCCACTTTTTCCCGGGCCACCGTATCGGCGGCGTTTTTCCAGGGATAGCGGTAATAGACCACGTCCCCATCGGCAGCCTTGGCTTTTTCAATCATTTCGCGGACAAACGGGGTGCCATTATCATCAGTGGCGTCGAGAATATTCTCCCCATCCCGTTTGCCCCCTTTGGAAATAAGGTATTCGCCTTTTTGTTCTCCGCTTCCCCCGAGCACGAAGGCGTACCCTTCTTCACCCAAATCGACATTCATGATCCCCTTACGCAGGGATTTGATATTTTCTTGCAACACACCGGTATACAGGATGCCGATGACGCGCCCTGTGCTGTCGGTCAAAGGCGAATAGGCCGTGAGATACCAGTCGTTGACCACATAGGCCCGTCCGTAAAAGGTCTCCCCGCGCAAAACGGTCTGCACCACAGGATTGGCTCGGCCATCAGGATTGGTGGCCGGGATGAAGGTGCCGATGGCCCGGTTGCCGTCGTTCTTTTCCACATTCGTGGCAACCCGAAGCATATCCCCGCTTTCATTCATGCGCTGAAACACCGTACAGGTTCCGCCAACGAGATTTTGAACCTGGTCCACCAGCGGAACGTTCCGACTGAAGGATTGGACTTGGCCCAGCCATTGCCCGCCGAGTTCCATCTGCGGCAAATCGACCTGGTTGCTGTCCCCGGAATACTGGTTGACCGCCGACCAGGTGACGTTTGTCTCGCTGAGGGCGACGCCGCCCTCGCGGCGTAAAAGTTCCTGAGCCACATTGAGATCGGCCTGGACTTTCTGGCGCACCGCCTCGTCCTGCGACTTGACCATAGCCTGCAGGCCCTCGGCCACATTCTCCAATTCCCGCTCAGCGGTCCTTCGGACTTCGCTGTGGAGGTCCTTTTCCAGCGCGTGGTGCTGAAAAAATAACACCCCCAACACGACCGTCATCGTGGTCACCACGGCCAAGAGCGACAGGCCCATGATCTTGCCTTGAAGACTTTTTATCCGATTGAACATGAAAAAGTATCTCCTTTGCATCCGTAATCGCGGGCACTGGCAGGAAGCTGCTCCAGCAGCTCAAAAACAGCCCCATGGTTTTTTCTCGTTATATTGCACACTATTGCGAACAATAACTGTTCTCATAGTCAAGAGTGAACCTCCTGTCAAACCTTTTACAGCCCTGATTGGTCGGAATTGTGGGCCGCAGGTGACGGGCGGGTGACGGAGGACAGAGGGCGGCAAGGGATTCTTACGAAAGACAGAGGACGGATGGCAGTGGACGGAGGACAGAAGACTGGAGACGAAAAGAAAAGCAGCTACGGTACCCATCCAAATCGCTATCGGGATCGGGATCGCTCTTCTGCCCTAGACCGCCACGATGTCCGAAGCCTGCGGCAACTGAGACAGCGCTACTGGATTGCCCGGTAAGCCTCGCCTGTGCTGCACTGCACCTCCCGGGCCGGGCAATGACGGTCCGAATGGCGCCTGTAGCGTCTTTCGTCATCCGTACACGGTCTTCTTTCTTCGAACTGTTTTGCCCCTACGGAATCGATGGCAAAAAAGAAAAATTACGGCGGACAGCGAAGCTATGCCGTGATATGGCTCAGGTGACTCCGAAAAACCACCAGTCGGGCTTGTGACCCAGCGGAGGTCGCCCATGGCCGAATCTGTCCACAATCTGGTCGCGAACTACTATCCGCAATTCCCGCGCCGGTACTGCCGGCGGTTGGTGACCGACACCAGTAATTTCGCTGGAATCGACTACGGTGATGTTATCGTTCTCGAAGGACAGCACTACCTGGTGCTCAACAACGAGGCAGAACGCAAATTCGGACTCGAAGATCCCAAATTCTGGGTCAAACGGTGCCGCTGGTTGGAGGGCGGCGACTCCAGGATCCTGAAACTCGTCTTCCACGAACGTTTCGAGGAACGCATCGGCAGCGTTCGGGTCCACAGTTACCGCAGCGGACGCAAGGAAGCCCGAATCCTCGATCTCGTCAGGGACGATCCGCGGTTCATGCAGGGGGTGGCCGCCCGGGACAGCCGGGGCAATATCGTCCGCATCCTGGAGATTATCCGCGGACGGCGTCTCGACGAATGGGTCGACGCCATCGAAGTGCCACACAAGGAGTATTTTACCGCGTATCTCCCGCAACTCCTGGAAAAATTTCTCGGCTGCTGTGAGGCCATCGCGTTTCTCCACGGTCACGGGGAACGGCACGGCGACATCCGCAGCGACCACATCTGGGTTGAACGACGGAGCGACGCCTACCGCTGGATCGACTTCGACTACGACTACGCCTTCCACGAAAACCCCTTCGGCCTGGACATCTTCGGTCTCGGCAACATCCTGCTCTTTCTGGTCGGTAAAGGGGTCTACATGGCCAACGACCTGGCCCCGGAAACGCGGTTTACAGCGGATGACTTCTCCCTTGTTTTCCGAACCCGGCTGGTCAATCTGGGCAAGCTGTTTCCGTATATCCCGCCGGCGCTGAACAGGATTTTGATGCGTTTTTCCCAGGCCTCGGAGGTTTTTTACGATTCAGTCGAGGAACTGATGGAGGATATCCGGGCAACACCCCTCTCCAACGAGGGACAGGAACAGCCCGGATAACGGCTTTGGACAGCCCTGAGCCAAGGGCCGAGACATCGATAACCGGTTCGCAGTGGCGGCAGCCTGAACCGCTGCTACCTGCATAGAAAACACCCCTCCAGGGAATACGGCCGCAAGGCCAGGAAAGGAGGAGCCATGGACACCACAAAATTCCTGATCGCTGTGGACGCGTCGGACAACGCCCTGCGAGCCGTGACCTACACCGGGGATGTCCTGGGGGCGCTGCTGTCCTCAAGCGGCGAGGTCCCGTTCAGGGTAACCCTGCTGTACATCGAACGGCTCCCGGACCGGGATTATTATGCGGATGAGGGGGCCTGGAAAACGAGTTGCGAGGCCCACCGCCGAGATATGCGCGATTTTCTGGCCCAGGCGGGGCAGCTCCTCAAGGACAAAGGGCTTCCCGAGTCCGCTGTGGATGTCCAATACCTGGACAGCTGCAGTTCGCCGTTTCTTTCCGAAGGGGCGGCATGCAGCCGGGGCACGAGCATCGCCCAGGAGATCATGCGCTATCTCCAGGCGGGGGAGTACGGCACAGCCGTGGTCGGCCGGCGCGGGGTGTCCAAGGCTGAGGAATTCCTGTTCGGCAGTGTCTCGAGCAAGATCATCCACTGCGCCCGGGACTGCACGGTCTGGGTTGTGGCCTGATTTCATGGGAAGAGGGTGCTCTTCATTTACTGGTGGCCAGCGCCTCGTCGTGCTGCCTGCGCAGGCTAAAACAGCATCGGTTTCGATACCGATACCGATGGCCAACAGCGCCTCTTCTCTTTCCCTCTACAGGCTTCCGTCTTCTGAGCTATTCCACCATGTGGCATATCTCTGGCCCCGGGCGGCTCAGCCCTCCTCGTCCAGATCCATGGTCTTGGTATGCGGCTGGCGCCATTCATAGCGCATGCCCAGCCACAGACAATAACACAAAACGAGCATGATGATCGTAAACGGCAGGGCCGCCGTGATGGACATGCGCTGCAATGCCTCCAGGCCCCCGGAAAACAGGAGGATGCAGGCGGTGGCCGAAACGGTTACGCCCCAGCTGATCTTCTTCCAGTTCGAAGGGCGCAGCGCCCCGCCGGACGTCATCATGGCCAGGACGTAGGTCGCGGAATCGGCGGAGGTGATAAAAAAGACCATCAGCAGCAAAACCGCAATCATGGTCAGGACCCCGCTCAAGGGGTAATAGGAGAAGAGCTGGAACAGGGCCACGGAGACATTCTCGGCCACCTTGCCAGCGATATCGATCTGGCCCTCAATCTGAAGATGGAGGCCTGCTCCGCCGAAGACGCTGAACCAGATGAAGGTCAGCAGGGTCGGCACGAGCATGGCCCCGAGGATGAACTCCCGGACCGTCCGCCCGCGGGAGATACTGGCCACGAACAGCCCCACGAACGGGGCCCAGGAAATCCACCACGCCCAGTAGAAAAGGGTCCAGGACTTGGTCCATTCATACCCCTGGAAGGGATTACTGGAGAGGCTCATATCCAGAAGGGCACTGAAATAGCCGCCCAAGGTGGTGGTCAGCACATTGAAGATATAGGCTGTCGGGCCCACAATGAGCATGAACGCCAACAGCATCAACGCCAGCAATATATTCGTCTTGCTCAGGATCTGGATGCCCTTGTCCAGGCCGGTCATGCTCGAGATCATAAAGAGCACGGTGACGATGCCGATGACCCCCAATGTGGTCGAAAAGGCGTCCGGCAGAGGGGTGACGCTGGCCAGCCCGCTGGTGATCTGCAAGGCGCCCAGCCCCAAGGAGGTCACGATACCGAAGACTGTCGCCAGGACCGAGAGAATGTCGATGAGATGCCCCAGCGGCCCATAGATCCGCTCGCCAAGAAGCGGATAAAAACAACTGGAGATCAGCGGCGGCATGCCGCGGCGAAACGAAAAATAGGCCACGGACAAACTCATGACGATGTACACCGCCCACGGGTGCAAACCCCAGTGGAAGAAGCTGTGGCGCATGGCAAAGGCGGCCGCATCCCCGGATTGGGGCTCGATATACCCCGGAGGGTGAGCGAAGTGGCTCAATGGTTCGGCGACTCCCCAAAAAATGAGGCCGATGCCCATACCCGCGGCAAAGAGCATGCTGAACCAACCGAAATAGCTGTACTGCGGTTTCTCGTGATCGTGGCCGAGTTTGAGCCGGCCGAAGCGGCTACTGGCAAGAACGACGCTGAAGACGAGAAAAAACAGGGAGCCCAGGAGATAGCCCCAACCGAAGTTATCAATGATATAGGCATGAAGCAGCGCCGAGACAGAGTCCAGCACATCGGGATCAAAGACACCGATGCCGATAATGGCCAGGGAAATCGTCCAGGCCGTGAAGAAGACCACGTTTTTCTTGACAAACCCGCGCATGATTTACCTCTTGCTGGGAATAACGAGCACTGAACAGGGAGCCCGGTTATAAATCGCTTCCGCCGTGGAGCCAGTGAACCGGCTCATGATGCCCCGAGCGTCGATCTTGCCGATGACCAGGAGATCGATCTCCTCCTTTTTGGCCTGGCGCAGGATCTTGCGCTCCACGCCCAGCCCCAGCACCTCTCGTTTCTCGATTTTTTCAAAACCGTTCTGGCATTCAGAGGCCAGCCGGGCCAGATTGGCGTAAACATTCTCCAGTCGTTTCTTTTCCGTCTCCGGATCCGGCGCCCGTTGTCCCACATGGAGTAAGATCAGTCGCTGGGCCTTGAAGGCCTTGTGCCGAATATACTGGATACAGGTCTTGTCCGAGTGCTTGAAATCCGTGGCGTACATGCTGCTGTGCAGCACTCCCCCGGTATGAGCGGACAAGCCCCTTTTGTAGATCATGATCGGCTCGTCGCTCATGCGGACCACATCGCTGATGACGCTCCCGGCCACGGCCTTTTTGATCGGATTTTTCCATTTTTTGGTAAAACAGATGATGCTCTGCGTTGCCTCAGCCGTCGTCACGACCTGGCTGGGCACATGACCGTAGCGCACCAGGCGCTCCACCGGCAGCCCGAGTTCGCGCATGCCCTTTTCGATCCGGTCGATCCGCTTGATCGGGCGCGAACTGTTTCCGGAGGCCACATAGAGCAGGTAGACCTTTTCCGGTTCAAAGGAACGGATGAATTCCGCCTGGGCCAGAACCGTATTCACAGGACTTTTCGCATACACTGGAAAAAGAAAATTGCGCAGCATGGCTGGCCTCACAGTTTGCTGGTCTTGGGCCTGAAAAAAAACACGGCCGTGACGCGGGAAGACCCGAGCCACGGGAACAGAGAAATTGCTGTCGGCTTCGGGGGCAAAAACGGATCGATTTCGATACCGATCCCGATACCGATTTGGATGGAGCGCAACCGTTACGCCTCACATTCTTCAATGCTTCAATGCTCAATTCTTCAATTCCTGAATCCTTCAATCCCTAAATTCCTAAATTCACCAACCCCCTCAACACTGCAAATCCTCCGCGGCCACGGACGAGGGCAGCCCCGCCAGCCGTTTGCCGTCCTCCAGGATGAGATACAGGCAGGGGACCAAAAGCAGGGTAATCGTGGTAGCAAAGACAATGCCGTACCCCAGGGAAATGGCCATGGGGATCAGAAACCGAGCCTGCATGGAGGTCTCCCAGATCATCGGCGCCAGCCCCCCAAATGTCGTCAAGGTGGTCAATAAAATGGGGCGGAAGCGCTGTTTGGCGGCGTTGATCACGGCCTGCACCGTGCAGGTTCCCGCACGGCGGCGCCGGTTGGCGAAATCGATGAGCACCAGGGAGTCGTTGACCACAACCCCGGCCAGGGCCACGACCCCGAACAGACTCATGACACTCAAGGAATAGCCCATGATCAGGTGCCCCAAGACCGCGCCCACCAGGCCAAAGGGGATGCAGATCATGATGATCAGCGGTTGGAGATAACTTTTAAACGGGATGGCCAGCATGGCGTAAATCCCGAGCAGGGCCAAAAGCAGCCCGTAAATCAGCGCGGAGACGCTCTCGCGGATATCCGCCTGACGCCCCTGGAAACTGAAGGACAACCCTTTGTACCGCGAAGCCAGTTGGGGCAGGACCTCGGCCTTGAGTTCCTGGACCAGCCGTTCGGTTCTGGAACGCGGTTGGACATTGGCGGTCACCGCGATAACCCGCCGCCCCTCCGTTCTGGAAATGGCGGTGTAGGCCCGGCCGGGAACCAAACGCGCCGCATCACGCAGCGGGATTTCGCCCCGGGGAGACTGGAGAACGAGATTCTCCAGCGTCGCTTCGCGGCGGCGCTGGTCCTGCGGCAGGCGGATGCGGACCGTGACCTCGTTCCGGCCCCGCTGCAGCTTGACCGCTTCGGCGCCGTACAGGGCGTAGCGGACCTGATTGGCCACTTCACGGGAACTGAGTCCGGCCCGGCGTCCGGCCGGGAGGAGGTGGATATCGTATTGCCGTTTGCCCTGGGCCGAGCCGTCGTCGATGTCGCTGACCCCGGTATAGTCCTCAAGGGTCTCAGCCAGAGACTGGCCGGCGGTTTCCAGCGTCTCCTGATTGCGGTGACTCAAACGCACCGTGAGTGCCTTCCCCGATCCCGGCCCGCCACGGTCAGCCTGGAATTCAAGGGACTCCAGCCCGGGCAGTGGACCGATCTGCTCACGCCACGCCCGGGTTACTTCCGAGGTGCTCAGGGGGCGGGTTTGGGCGTCGGTCAAAAAAAGCCGGATGGTGATCGTGTTCTCACTGACCCGGGAAAAGATCCCTTCACCGAGTTGTTCCTCTCCGTTTGCCTCCACCACCTCTTGACCGGCCTGGACCAGGCGCGTCTCGACCTGCCGCACCCGCTCGGCCGCCGTTCCGTAGGGCAAGACAGCCTCAACATAGGCGAAGTCGGATTCCACGGTGGGAAAGAGTACCAGGCCCATCCGACCGGACTGGATATAGCCCACGGTGGCCATGAGCCCCGCAAGGGCCACGGCCAGGACACTATAGCGGTTGCGCAGAACAAAACGGAGAAAGGGGCCGTAGACAGCGGCCACGAAACGCTCGAAGCGGTCGCTGAACGCCGCCTGCAACCGGGCCAGCGGCGCCAGGGGACCTGCACGCCATCCAGGGCGCTGGTGGCCGAGGTGGGCGGGGAGAACCAGCAGACTCTCGATCAGGGACACCAGAAAAACACAGACGACGACGATGGGGATAGAACGGAAAATCTTGCCCATCATGCCGGGGACAAAAAACAACGGCAAAAAGGCCAGCATATTAGTCAACACGCTGAAGGTCACCGGCATGGCCACTTCACGGACCCCGGCCACCGCGGCCTGAAACAGGGGCTGCCCCTGTCTTCGCTGGGCGTAGATATTCTCTCCGACGACGATGGCGTCGTCGACCACGATCCCCAGGGTCACGATAAAGGCGAACATGGTCACCATGTTGATGCTGAAACTGGTCAACGGCAGGAACAAAAAGGCGCCCAGAAAAGAAATGGGGATGCCCAGACTGACCCAGAAGGCCAACCGCATTTCCAGAAAAATGGCCAACAGGACAAAGACCAGACCCAGGCCGAGAAAGGCGTTTTTGAGCAGAAGCTCGGCGCGTTGATTGAAGATTTCGGAGAGATCACGGACCACCGAGATCTGTAACGGTTCCGGCAGTTCCTCATTGAACGCTTCGACCACCTTTCTGGCCGCAGTGGCCACCCCGACCGGGGTCTGGTCGCCGACGCGGTAGACCTCGATCATGAGCGCTTTTTGGCCGTTGTAGCTGGCCCAGGCGTCGGTGTCGGCAAAGCCATCGGTCACACTGCCGATATCCTCAAGCAGAATCCGGCTGCCGTTGGTATCGTTGAGAATCGGGAGTTGCCGGTACTCCCGCGCTGTTTCCCGCAGATCCTTGACCCGGACGAGGATATCCCCACCCGGCGTCTCCAGGGTCCCGGCCCCGACCTCCAGGGAGGTATTGCGGACTTCGCTGGAGATGTCCCCGAGGGTCAGGCCGTAACGCCGGAGCTGCTCCTGCGGGACCTCGATCTTGATTTCCAGATCCCGGGTCCCGACCAGATCGACCTGAGTGATGCCCGGATCGTTTAACAGCGCATCCCGGGTCTGTTCCGCGGCGTTGCGCAGCACATGCTGGTCCTGACTGCCGTAGAGAACGAAGGAAATGACTTCCCGCTGCCGGGAAGCGATGGTCACACTCGGTTCTTCGGCTTCGTCCGGGAACGTATTGATGCGATCGACTTCAGCTTTGACATCCTGCCACAAACGGTCGAGATCCGCGCTTTCCTGGGCCTCGACGGTCACCCGGCCGACGCCTTCGGAGGCTGTGGAGCGGACTTCTTTGATCCCCTCGACTCCCTGGACCGCCTCTTCCAGGGCCAGAATGATCCCGGATTCGACCTCCTCGGGGCTCGCGCCGGGGTAGGGCACGGAGATGGATACCGTGTCCAGGGAGAATTCCGGAAAGACCTCCTGGGTCACGTTCTGGCCGATGATCAAGCCACCGACCAGCAGGACCAGCATGAGCAGGTTCGCGGCCACGGTGTTGCCGGCCATCCAGGCCAGAGGGCCGCGCTTCGGACTCGCCGATTCGTTCATGAATCGCCTCCGGCGTTCTCAGCTCTGGTCTGCGTGGCGTTGGCGGCCTCGCCCTCTCCGAGAAGACCCGCCCGGCGCAGGCTCATGCCCTCCACCGGTGTCGTCAGATCCGAAACGATCAGGCGGCTGCCCTCTGCAAAGTCGAAGGGCACGATCACATCCGTGGCGCTCTTCCAGAGCACTTCAACAGGTTTGACCCGCAAACGGCCCTGCCGGTAAAGCCAGATCTGATTGCCCTGATGCAGGGCCGACCGCGGCACCCGGGCCACCTCTTCAAAGCTCCGCCCGGTGATGACCACCTCCACATAATCCCCCAGAAGCAGCCCCGCTTCCTGGGTGGTCTCGATACCCAGCGGATCGGAGACGGAAATCAGGATCTCCGCCATCCGGGCCTGGCCGCTGAGACTGCCCGTACAGCGCAGGACCCGGCCCTCCCAGGTCGCACTGCCGGTCTGGGAGCGGACCGTGACCTCTGTTCCCGCGGCCTGTCCCGGCGGAATACACATGGCCACCAGCCGGTCCACGGGGACCTGGGCCGCGATCCAATAGCTCCCGGTTCCGACCAGTGTCGCCAATTGCCCCTGGGCGGAAACCGCAGTGCCGCGGTCGACATGGCGCTCGAGGATGAGGCCGTCATAGGGGGCCGTGACGGTGGTCCGGCGCAAATCCAGCCGGGCCTGCTCCAGATCAGCCTGGGCACTTTGGACCTGGGCCCGGGCCTTTTTGAGCTGGGGCTTTCGCAGGGCGAGGGAAGTCTTGTTCAGCGTCGCATTGTCCGCTCTGCGGGCCATATCCCATTCCTGACGGGCGATCTCCTGCTGTCCCTGTTCCAGAGCCAGATCCGCTTCGGCCTGGGCCAGAGCGCTTTCCTTGCGCTTTACGGCCAGCCTGTAGTCGGCAGGATCAATGCGCACCAGGGTCTCGCCCTCGGTCACACGGCCTCCCGGTCCCCATTGGGGATGGACCGCGGTGACCGTCCCGCCCACCTGGGCCCGGACCACGGTCTTTTGCGCTGGCTGCACCGTCCCCATGGCCGTGATCGAGGCTTGGACCGTGGTCGGCCGAAGGGGAATGGTTTCCACCACCACCGGTGGAGGAGTGGGCCGTTCGCCCCGCTCGACGTGGGGGCGGTTTTGGACAAAATACAGGGCCACCGCAGCACCCACGGCCAAAATCACCAGCGTCACCAGTCCTTTAAAAACCACTTTCAGGCGTGGGAAACGGCTCATTGCTCTTGCTCCATATGTCCTTTCTGAAAACCAGCTCTCGAGACGCTTTTCCCGGAAGCGCTCAGGGAATCGGTCCAGGCATTGCCCAGGGCACGGTAGACGCCGACGCGCTCCGTCAGGAGTTGTGCCCGTTGCTGGACCAGCTGCCGTTCGAACTGGGCCACGCTGGCCTGTTCGGCAACCACATCCACATAGCCGCTCTGACCGTTGGCATACCGCAAGCGAGCCTGAGACAGCGCCTGACGGGCGGCTTGCAGCTGCCGCCGGGTCTGGGCCACAGCCCTGCGCTGCGTCTCTTCGTTGACCAGTGCGTCACGGACATCCTGAAATGCTTCCAACACGACCTCGCCGTAATCGGCAACGCGTTGCTCAACCACCGCCCGGGTCCGTTCGACCTCGGCCAGTCGGCGCCCGCCGGAAAACAGCGGCGCAGTCAGATTGCCGGTCAATCGTGAGATCCAGCTCGTCCAATCCAGACTGAACATGTCGTTGGTGTAGGTCCGGCCCGCGGACAGGGAAAGACTGGGGAGCATGTCCGCCTGGGCCACGGCCACCTCCCAGTCCGCGGCCCGGAGTTTGAGCCAGGCGGCCTGAATATCCGGACGTTCGGCCATAAGGCGGGCTGGAAGGCCGGCTTCAGGGAGGGGGAGCAGATCAGGAAACCGCTCCTGCTCCAGGCAGAGCGCGTCAGGTCCCGAGACGCCGACAAGGGTGGCCAGGGCGTTTCGCGCCCGGCCCAGCCGGGCCTGCAAATCCGGCAGACTGCCTTCGGTGGCCGCGACTTGCCGCCGTTGTCGGGTCAGGGTCGGGCCGTCAATGGCCCCGTTTTCATAACGGATGCGCTGCAAGCGCAGGACCTTTTTTTCGGCCGCGATCTGGCGGCGCAAGCGCAGGACCTGCTCACGCAGCGAGAGCGTCTCGAGCCAGGTGGCCGTAATCTGTCCCACGACACTCGCTGCTGCCGCTTCGACATCCTGCCGGCTGGCGCTGGAACTCAGGACCTGGGCCTGCCGCGCCGAGCGCGCCCGGCCCCAGAGATCGAGTTCGTAGGAAGCGCTCACCCCGTAGGACATCTCGTTCGCGGAAGTGGTCATATCCGTCTGTTCCCGGTAGGACCGGGTCCGCTCCCCCGTGCCCGAGCCCTCAAGGCTGGGCCACAGGCTTGCCTCGGCCCGGTCCAGTTGGGCCCGGGCCTGGCGCAGACGAGCCCAGGCCGAACGGATGCTGAAATTGTGTTCCAGAGCGGTTTGGACCAGACGATTGAGCTCAGGACTGTCCAGGGCTTTCCACCACGGCGCCGGTACAGCCTGCTCTTGCGCCTCGCTGTCAAAGGTCTCGGGCATGGGCACCGGCGCAGTGGAATTGCGCGCAGGAGGATGAAACGGCATACAGCCGGTCAAAACAATGCTTGCGACACCAACCAGAAATAGACACCGTTGCATGGAAGATCATCCTGTTAAAAAGACTGCGGCAATGCCCCGGGCGGCGAAGCGCAGCATGTGTTCGGAGGCGTTCGCCTGTCACAACACTCCGCTGCGATTGAGCAGACGATGCTCCCCCGCCTGGGGAAAAATTGACCGCGACTTGCACGGGAAGGGGCTGAGCGATTCGCCCAGAGAAGCTGGCGCAAACCGTGCCCCAACGCCGGAAATTTTCCACAAAATGGGCTTTGCCGGGGAGATTGTCAAAGGGGGGCTCCCCTTTCATTTTTTCGGAATATCCGCTCATTGGGGGGGGGACAATTTCGATGGCCGACACCTGCAGCGTTTTTCCCGTCATTGTCAGGCCCAATTCGCTCTGCACAGCGCATGCTTCTGTCACCGGGCAATCCAGCGGCAAGGCCTGCGTTGCCGCACGAATGCCAACCCTAGAACCAGGGAAGGGAACCGGTACTTTTCAATGGCTTCCCGGGATCGCGCCCCCGAGCTCCAGAACAAGGAAATCCCATGGCCAGTTTGTTTGTTTACGGCACGTTGATGGACGCCGAAGTCTTTTTCGCCGTCACCGGCACAGCACCCCCTGAGGCTGAAAAGGCCCTGCTCCGGGGATTTGCCCGCTACCGGGTGCGCCAGGCAACCTATCCCGGCATACTCCCGTGCCCCGGCGGCCAGGTTGAGGGGGTGGTGCTGCCCGACCTGCCAGGCGCGCTCTGGCACCGGCTGGACGAATTCGAGGGACCGCTCTACGAGCTCCGCCCGGTCACCGTGAGCACAGTTGGCGGCTCGACCGCCGCTGCCTGGGCCTACATCGTCCCCCGGCACCTGGGCGCTCAGCTGAGTAAGGAGCCCTGGAGTTTGGAACGATTCCGTCGTGAAGACAAGTCCGCATTGCTGAGGGCCCTGGGCTGAAGAGCCGGCAAACTCCAAAAATCCACAGGATCCGTCAAAGAACCAAAAAATCTGGGTGCACTGCGTTTCTCTGGATTCTCACAAATGCCGCTTCAAAAAAATCCCCCGCCGGGTGGTCCGGCAGGGGAGAGGAGGAGAGGGGCAAAGGATATCCTTCTGGATTAGATCGGCGGCGCGATGGTCACCAGGACCCGCATGTCGGTCTCGGCGCGAAAGCCGTGGGGCTCGCTGATGTCCGCCACCAGAACGTCCCCGGCGCGGGCCGGCAGGGTCGCATTGTCCGCACCCAGGAATGCGCCGTTGCCCTCGATGACCGTCACGGAAAGCTGACCTTCGATGTCGTGGCTGTGCACGGGGACTTCCTGGCCAGCTTTGAGATTGAAATTGATGATCTTGAAATAGGGGGAATCGTGAACCAGGACATTTTTGGGGGCTTTCTCGCCCATCGGATTGTCGTACAGATGTGTGTGGTGCATACCAACCTCCATGTCTGAGGGATACGTTTGTGCGCGGCCGGGTTCCCGGCCTGGCAATTGCACAATGCCCTTTCCGGCCGCCAAAGACTTTGACCTGCATCAAAAGAAACGGACCCGCCACAAATTGATGTCGTGCCAAAAGCCGTGATTACGCCCGTCCAGATCAAGAAAGCCGGGCCTTGAGCCCGGCTTTCTTGATCGCATCCATATTTTTCCCACGCTAGTCCTTGTCGCCGAACAGGACCTCGGGGCGCGTCGTATCCCCGTTGGCATTGGGGAAGTTTTCATACTTATGGGCCTTTTGCCCGGTATCCAGGAGATGCTGGGCCTCGGCCATGAACTCGTTGAAACTGTGCTTGCACTCGTAAAACCCGTGCCACCAGGAGTAGTCCGGGGCCATCATGGCCGTACCCATCCGGGCCCGGCGGCCTTCGTGGTGCCAGAGTTCGTAGAAATCCACCTCGAGCTTTTCGTCGAAGAACTTGCTGTCGTCGAGCAGTCCTTCGGCATAGAGCTTGTCCAGCATTGCCTTGGCTGGTTTGAAATAGACCTCGTTGTACTCTTCAACACTCTTGTCCAGTTTGGCGTAGTGGTCCTTGACCCAGGTCTCGCCGTGGCATTGCATGCAGATTTCCTGCATCTTTTCCCGCTCGACCTTCCAGTTGGTGTCGGCCGGGAAAGGCTTGAAGTTTTCCGGACGCACCGTCAGCGGGGCCTGGGTTTCCCAGGAGAGCCGTTCAGTGACGTCGTGGGTGGTCATGACCTCTCCCGCACCGGACATGTGACAGGAGGCACAGGTCGGGGCCCGGTAGTCAACACCCGGTGTCCAGGTCCCGGGAGCGGACTTCCATTCGTACTCGTCGCCGAAGGCGGTGTAGATATCACCGTGTTTGGACTCCATATAGATCTCGATCTGCGGGTGGTCCGGACCGAGGTGGCACTGCCCGCAGGCTTCAGGTTTGCGAGCCTCCATGACTGAAAAGCGGTGCCGGGTGTGACAGCTGGTGCAACTGCCCTTGCTGCCGTCGAGATTGATCCGGCCCACGCCGACGTTGGGCCAGGTCTGGGGATCGAGTTTGCCTTCCGGCCCTTTCTTGAGCACGGTCCCGTGGCAATAAAAACAACCGGAGGAACGCTCCCAATCGGAGTTCATCCCGTCGTTGAGCCAGGGGTCGATCTTCCAGATGATCTCCAGGGTGTTGGCGTGCTTGCTCTTGCTGTACTGCTTGACCTCGTCGGGGTGACAACGGGAGCAATCCTTGGGCGTGGCCATGGCCGCGACAGGGACACGGTATTCCTTGGTCCCCCACTTGATGTCCGAGCGCTTGTATTGTTCGTAGTGGCTCTTGGAGACACCCGGTTCGTGTTCCTCCGCCTGGTGGCAGTCCAGACAGGTGATATTCGCCGAAGCGTGACGACTCTTGGCCCAATCACTGAAAATAGCCGGTGTCTCCTGCTTGTGGCATTGGATACACGCCTGGGCCTGTTTGGACATGGACCGCTCGATGCGGAACTCTTTTTCCTTGAGCATATTCTTCCCCGCCGGGACCGTCCCGTTGCCCTGCTGGGCCTGGACTGCCAAACCTCCGGCCAGACATATGCCCGTCACAATGAGGCTGACAAACCGTAATTTCCTGAACATCCCTCTCCTCCTTTGCCTTGCACTACATATGTACATCACAACGAACCGCTGTTCCGGTCCTGGACTTCCGGGTCATAGGCGTAATTGTCCTTCGGAAAATGGACCAGATCGTCGTGACAATCGACGCATTTTTTTTCATACCCCGGCCGGGGATAGAGCACCGCTTTGTGGGCCAGCATCGCCCCGCGCTTATAGGGCATCTCGAGAAGATTCCGGTGGCATTTCTGGCATTGGGCGTTATCGATGTCCTCATAGGCCCGTTCCCGGTTCTTCTCGTGATCGTATTTGGAGGTATCCATGGTGAAGTGTTTCACCACGTCCTTAATACCGTGGTAGGTCTTGGCGTAGAAAAAATCGAACGTGTCGTGGGGGGCTGGAAGGTGACAATCCATGCAATCGGCCACAAACCCCTTGGGATTGTTGGCATGGGTCGACGTCTTCCAGGTGTTGTAGGCGTATTCGATCTCATGGCAGGAGGCGCAGAACTGCGGCGTCGAGGTCCTGACCATTGTATAATAGGCCATGCTGAAAAGCGGAAACGCCAGGACCAGGCCGAGCGCTACAAACAGGGCCGGTTTGAACAGGCGTCGCATAGATCCCCCTTCTTGCTCAGATTCGGCACAGACACCCCGAGGAGGGCAATTGCAACATACCGCTCTCGGATCAGATGGCAACCCTTGAGGACCTTGCGCAAAGTTTGAACCAATACGGAGACGGATCACCTGCAAAATCCTGCGGTTGCGCGCACACAGAAATACTGGCTCTTCGTCACAGGGCATGGAATTTCAGACGGCAAACTCCAAAAATCCACAGAATCCGTCAAAGAACCAAAATACTCAGGCCCCGGTTCGACACGGGAAAACAGACAACGATGTTCAGAGAAGAGAAAGGGGAATTCTGCAACAGGCAAGGCGGGACAATCGTTCAGGGCCGCTAGCGCGGTCCCTTCACGCGTCGGCACAGGGCAGCGAGCGCCCGGTCAAAAAACCGCTGCACGATCCCGGTATTCCAGCGCCACTCCATCTCTTTGAGATACAATGGGAAGCGCTCCGGAGTGATGCCGTGAAATCGGGCCAGACGCGGACAAACAAAATCCCAGAACGGAGAGCTTCCCCAATTGTATACAGGGATGTCCTCCAGACGGTGTTCGCACATCCGGCACAGGGCTGGCGTGGCGCAGAACACGAGATGCGTGTATTGCTGAAAAGCGGAGGTGATAACCACATTGCCGCATCGGGAACAGGCAAGCCCCATCTCCCACATGCTTTGCACCGGCAAATCCGGGACGGGGACACAATGGTAGCCGCCTGGCGAGATCTGTATCCCGAACACCGGGGGCCGGGTCGTCTCAACGGGGCGGGCTGCCAAAAAAGAGGGATCCAAGGGGCAGGGAGGGGCAGCAGACAGCGCCTGGCGGATGATGCTGACGCCCTTATACGCGGTATTGTAGGCCACATTGAGCCGGGAGCTGATCTTCCTCAAGGGGTATTCCCTGGCGAACAGATCGGTCAGACACAGCCACTTCCGGGCTGAAAAGCCGCTCCGGGCCAGCCAGCGGCCCGTGAACAGGCCGAAAGTGTAGCGGCAGGAACGACACCGCCAGCGGCCATCAGCCAGCCCGGCGACCTCGTTGCCGCACCGCAGACAGACGATCCCGTCCGGCCAGCAACGGTGTCCGAGCAGTTCTCTGGCGGCGCCCTCATCGTGCCAACAGGAAGTGATCTCAGCGTTCATGGTGACCTATCGAGACAGCCCCGGCTTACCGCAAAGGCAAGCCGGGGCCCCGTGTTTTATCCAAGGATGGCCTTGAGATCTTCCTCCGGAGTGGAGATGGGTTTGATGTCGAAGTTTTCGACCAGATAATTGAGTACGTTCTCGCTGACGAAAGCCGGCAGCGTCGGACCGAGACGGATGTCCTTGATCCCCAGAGACAACAGGGTCAGCAGGATGGCCACCGCCTTTTGCTCGTACCAGGACAAGACCATTGACAGCGGGAGTTCGTTGACCTCGCAGTCAAAGGCCTGGGCCAAAGCCACGGCGATCTGGATGGCCGAAAACGCGTCGTTGCACTGTCCGACATCCAGCAGACGGGGGAGGCCTTCAATGCTGCCCAGGTCCTTGTCGAAGAACCGGAATTTGCCGCAGGCCAAGGTCAGGACCACGCAGTCCTCGGGGACCTGATCCACGAAATCCTCGTAGTAACTCCGTCCAGGTTTGGCCCCATCGCAGCCACCGACGAGAAAGAAATGCCGGATCTTGCCCCGTTTGACCAGGTCCACGACCTTGTCGGCGACGCCAAGTACGGCGTTGCGGGCAAAGCCGACCATGACCGACCCGTTGTCGGTGTCTTCAGGAAAACCGCCCATTTCCAGAGCTTTTTCGATCAGTGGGGTAAAATCCTTGTCCGCGCCGATATGCGTGGTCCCCGGCCAGCCGACAAGACCGGTGGTGTAGATCCGGTCTGCATACTCCTCGCGCGGCTTCTGGATGCAGTTCGTGGTCATCAGGATCGGCCCGGGGAATTCCTTGAATTCCTGTTGCTGATTCTGCCAGGCGGTACCGAAGTGCCCATAGAAATGGGGATATTTTTTGAGTTCCGGGTAGCCGTGGCAGGGCAGCATCTCCCCGTGGGTGTAGATCTGAATACCCTGACCCTCAGTCTGCTTGAGCAGCAGTTCGAGATCATGCAGGTCGTGCCCGGAGACACAAATGGCCGGCCCTTTTTTGGCCCCCAACGGGACCTCCGTCGGGGTGGGGTGGCCGTATTTGCCGGTATTGCCAGCATCCAGGAGCTCCATGGCCTTCATGTTCGCCTGGCCGCAGTCCATGGTCAGTTGGACCCAGTCCTCAAGACCGAGATCCTGGCGCAGGGTCGCGGCCAGCAGCCGGTGCATCTCCGCATAGAACACCTCGCTCTCCTGCCCCAGAATGGCAGCATGATCGGCATAGGCGCAGGCCCCCTTGAGACCGTAAATGACGGTTTCCTTGAGGGATTTGATGTCCTCGTTGGCCTCTGGGTCGTCCGGAATGCCGTGCTCGTGGCCCTGCCGGATCATCCCTTCAAGATCAGCGGCCGGCTGGAACGTCGCCGGTCCCTCAGGAAACGAGATGGCACTGTCTTCGGCCAACCCGACGGCTTTTTTGATCTTGGCCCACAGGCCAGCATCGCCTTCGGCGGCCTGGTTGAGCCGGGACTTGAGATCGTCGCGCAGTTCCACAGCCCGGCGGACCAGAGGAACAAAACGCTCGGCGTCGAAATTGACATTGGTCAATGTCGAAAACGTCCCTTCGCAGACGAAACGGTCGGCTGCGTTGTCTGTAATGCCTTGCTCACGCGCGGCATGGGCGACCTGGGACAGCCCTTTAGTGGCGTAAATCAAAAGATCCTGCACGGCTGCGGTGTCCGCGTCCTTGCCGCAGACCCCTTTTTTCGTACAGCCAGTGCCGTGGGCCGTTTGCTCGCATTGGAAACAAAACATGTCTAAATTCATAGATCTCCCTCCTATGGATGTTCAGGCCCGGGCCGGAACGGCCGGCGGGCCATGTGGGACCGTGTCGATGTGTCCAGTTGCTACGCCAAAAGGGACATCTCTCCTTTGACCTGAGTCAAAAACACATTTTTTTTCCATAACCGCCATTGCCAACGGGGCCCAAAACAAAAGAGAGACTTGCGCGACGAAGCGGCCGCCCCTACAGTGCCGGGTTTTGGTCGGGCCATCCTTGATCTGACAAGGATTTATTTCGCAATACTACAGGTATCCGCCGTCTCCGGGCAACCCCTTCAAGAGGATAATCCGAGCCCATGCAGAAAACGACGTTCTCCCCTTCTGTGCTCCCCACCTTGGCTCTTCTCGGTGCCGTTTTTCTCTGGGGAAGCTCTTTTTCGGCCATGAAAGTTGCCGTTGCCGCTTTTGGTCCCCTTTTTACCGTCTGGTCCCGGATGTGTATCTCCACGGCCCTGTTTGTGCCGTTGAGTTGGAAACTGCTCAAAAATGGCGGGCCTGGCCGCGACTGGGGCTGGATTCTCCTGGTCGCCATCTTTCAACCCTGCCTCTATTTTCTGTGTGAAGGGTTTGCGGTCCACTACACCACTTCGGCCCAAGCCGGGATGGTCTCCGCGGTCCTGCCCCTTCTTGTGGCCGCAGGGGCTCACCTCGTGCTCAAAGAGACCAGCGGGCCGGGCATCTGGATCGGTGGCGGCCTCTCCTGCCTGGGCGTTGTCTGGCTCACGTTGGCCTCCTCACCTTCAGCCACCGCCCCCAATCCATTTTTGGGAAACACCCTTGAATTTGCAGCCATGCTCAGTGCCGCCGGATATATGCTCACAGTCCGACGCCTGGCCGGGCGCTACAGCAGTTGGTTGTTGACCGGGCTGCAATTTTCACTGGGCGTCCTGTTTTTCCTGCCCGGTGGCATGCAGGGGCCAAGCGGCGGTTGGCCGGAAACAGTATGGCCCTATCTCCTGTTGTTGTATCTTGGGGCCCTGGTCACTCTCGGGGCCTTTAATCTGTATAATTGGGGAATCGCCCGGGTCCCGGCCGGTCGAGCCGCCACCTTCGTCAATCTGGTTCCGGTAACCGCGGCCGTGCTGGGCGCCCTCTTTCTTGACGAGGTCCTCTCAACCTCGCAGATCGCAGCATCGATTCTGGTCCTGGCCGGTGTCGCCCTGGCGCAGTCGACATTCCTGGAACGTACGGCCCGGCGCCAGAGATAATGTTCCCGGAGTTGTCTCCCCCTTGCCAGCATCGCTGCTTTGGCGCATAGAAGGAGAAGGAAACCACGATCGAGTTTCTTGGTTCGGGTGCCCACAATCCGTGAAACCGATGCCGCGTCTTGAACACAATTCCGGCATCGGGCCCATTCGGCAGGCCTCACGGATCCAAATGGCCACCCCTTGCGCTTGTAAGGAGGTCCTATGCGTATCCAGCACATTCTCGTCGCCTGTCTGGCAGCAACCTTTGTCTTTTGCACGTTTTTGCCCTCCCTTTGGGCCCAGCGGCCGAACGCTACGGAAACGCCTCCCGGCTGGGAACAGCGGGAAGCAGCCCAGGAACGCGGCGCCAGTCAACGCGATCCCCAGGTCGATAAACGCTTGCGGGAGAAGTGGGACCAGCAGCGTGAACAACGGGAAATCCGGGAGCGGGAGCGCCATGAGCGGGAATGGGAGAGTGAAACCGAATCCTGGCCGGAGTGGCTGCGCAAAAACGGCGAGGGCAATGCAAGCTGGGAGAAACGTCGTCAACGGTGGCGGGAAGAAACCGGCAATATCAACGCCACACGCCGCGGCGATTCCCAAGGCCGCGGACGCGGCAGAGGACGGGGACACGGGCGGTCGTCACAATAAGACTGCGGTCCTCGGACGCGTCATCGAAAAAAGTCCCGCTGTATTCCCACGTCAGGACTGGAGAGACGGCTGTGGGCTCTAAGTGCGCCCTCGCGGCCCATCCTGGCCAATTGCCGGGAAAGCGCAGAATGGGGTGAAAAACGAGTTTTTCGAGTCTCTCAACACAAACGCCGCAGGCCGCCGGGATTTCCCGGCGGCCTGCGGCGTATTCGAGCATGGAGGTGAGGGGAACCGGACTTACAGGACCGGCAAATACTTTTCGATTTCGTAATTGGTGACCTGGGTGCGGTAGTTGTCCCATTCGATCTTCTTGTTCTCAATGAACTTGGTGAAGATATGTTCGCCCAGGGCTTCCTTGAGCAGTTCGCTGTCTTCCATGGCGGCAACGGCTTCATGCAGGCTGCCGGGGAGGTTCTCGATCCCACGGTCGGCGCGTTCCTGATCGTTCATTTCAAAGATGTCGGCTTCGACCGGATCTTCCAGGGTGTAGCCTTCCTCAATGCCCTTCAGGCCGGCGGCGAGCATGACCGCAAAGGCGAGATAGGGATTGCAGGCCGGGTCCGGCGAACGCAGTTCGACACGGGTCGCGGCTTCCTTGCCGGGTTTGTACATCGGCACGCGCAACAGGGCAGAGCGGTTGCGGCGGGCCCAGGCCCCATATACCGGGGCTTCGTAGCCGGGCACGAGACGCTTGTAGGAGTTGACCCACTGGTTGGTCACCGCAGTGAGCTCGGGAGCGTGGCGGAGCAGGCCGGCGATATACTGCTTACCGGTTTCGCTCAGGCCGTATTCGTCCTTGGTGTCGAAAAAGGCGTTTTTGCCGTTTTTGAACAGGGACTGGTGGACGTGCATACCGCTGCCGTTTTCACCAAAGATCGGCTTGGGCATGAAGGTGGCGTAGACGCCGTGCTTGCGGGCGACTTCCTTGACGATGACCTTGTAGGTCACAGCGGTGTCGGCCATTTTCAGGGCTTCCTGATAGCGCAAGTCGATCTCGTGCTGGCTGGGGGCCACTTCGTGGTGGCTGTACTCAACCTGGATGCCCATCTTGTTCAAAGAAAAAATGATGTCCCGGCGGATGTCGTTGGCCAGATCCAGGGGCGGAGCGTCGAAATAGCCGCCAAAATCCAGGGTTTTCGGCTCACGGGAATTCTCGAAGAGGAAGAACTCCAGTTCCGGGCCGACATAATAGGAGTAGCCCTTTTCAGCGGCCTTGTTGATGAGCTTTTTCAGCACATACCGGCCATCGCCTTCGTACGGGGTTCCGTCGGGGCGCTTGATATCGCAGAACATCCGAGCCACCGGGCGGTCGGTAGGACGCCAAGAGACGGCCTGGAACGAAGTCGGGTCAGGGAAGGCGACCATATCGCTTTCGTGGATGCGGGAAAATCCTTCAATAGAGGAACCATCAAAGCCCATGCCCTCTTCAAAGGCCTCTTCGAGTTCGCTCGGCGTGACCTGAAAACTTTTCAAGGTGCCCAGCACATCAGTAAACCAGAACTGGATAAAGCTGATGTCGTTTTCCCTGACGGCCTTGAGGACGTCGTCGGCATTCTTGCAATTGAAAATCGGGGTTTCGTTCATTGTGTCCCTCCTGGGTCGTGGTTGGGTTTCTCTTCACTGTAAGCAAAGCTGTGCCAAATTGCGAACTTTTCTTTGCATTTCAGGGTATTAACACTTGCAACCGGGGCAAAGCCCGGTTGCAAGTGTTTTCATTTTTGTCAAAACACAATCTTGCAAAGATCCAATATTGACAAAAACGAAAAACTGCTCTCAGCATACCCCTTGCCTGGTGCTGACGCAAGCCGCTTTTCCGATCCCCTCCCTAGCCGCTCGTCCTGCCGCACTGGCAGCCTTCCCGACAGATGCCCTGCCTAATTCGCCACAGTCCACTGGGAGGTTTGTGTCTGTTCCCGGCAATGGTGCCTTCAACCGATTCCAAACCCCGATCCTTTTCGGCTCTTCGTCACAGAGCATGGAATTTCAGACGCAAAAGTTTGCCGTCTCTTCTGTGTGCTTCGAGCGAAAGGCCCGCAGATTTTCTTGGTCCCGCCAAAAGGGGGAAACCGGACCGCGAACTGAATGCTCCCTGGCGGATTTTGATGCAACAAGGGCCATCTTCGACACCTGGAGTTCTGCTTTACTTGAGAGTCCGGAGGGGGCAAGGATCCCCCTTTGGCGGGATTGAGAAAATACCGGGCCGAAAGTGGACACACAGAAGAGACGGCAAACTCCAAAAATCCACAGGATCCGTCAAAGAACCCCCTTTTCGGGCCACATCCTGAGGCCCTCAGTTTACGCCTCTTGCATGGCAGACTGGCATCGACCGCTGCCTTCCAGCGAGATGCCTCACTGCGTGCCAAACTGCGAAACCAATCCCCTCGTGCCGGAGTGCAATCTTTCGCCTTCCTGGATTGCACATGCCCGGCCACGGCTGTGCAGCGCATTGCACAATCCTGTGCGAGCCTGAGGCCTCTCAACTCAACCACCCGAAATGTAAGATAAAATATTTTGGCACGCCCAATGCATTATCTTAAGCCACAGTGATTTTCCTCAACCTCTTGCGCTCTTGTATAAGGAGTTTGTTTATGAACCGTAAGTCTTTCACCCTCCTGGCTTCCTTGCTTCTGCTCGTCGTGGCTGGTTCAGCCTGGGCCGGTCCGGGTCACGGCTTCAAAGGCCGCCAGGGCACCCCGCCCTGCCTGGCTGGTTCCCAGCAAGGCGGCCCCGGGATCTTCGCCCAGATTCCGCCGGAACAGCACGCCGCAGTCCAGGGCATCCTCGAGACCCATCAGCAAAAAGCCTTTGTCCTGCGCCAGGACCTGATCAGCAAGCGAGCCACCCTGCGCGGTCTCATCGCTGATCCCGACAGCACCCAGAACGCGATTGATACGGCGGTCGAAGCGGTCAACGACGCCCGAGGCAAGCTGTTGAGCGAACGCACCGCCTTTCAAAGAAAACTCCAACAGGAAACCGGCCTGCCCGCCTTCGGCCAGAGAGCTGGAAAAGGGTCCTTCCACGGTCAACGTGGTTTCGGGCCGGGCGCCTGCTGGCGCTAATCTCCGCCTCCCTTCCTCCTGCCGTTGCCCCGCAGACCGCTTCTGGTCTGCGGGGCTCTTCTCAGTTAGGATCACTCCAGCATTCCACCTTGAGCGTTCTCAGGCCAGCTGAACAAGGACCACTATGCAGATACTCAATCGCTTCTCCTGGAAACAGACGGTCTTGTTTTCCATTGTCGTCCTTATCGTCCTCGGCCTGAGCCTGAGTATCCTCACCTGGCAGAACCTCCGCCAACAACGCCAAGCCATCGACCGCCACGTTGCGCTGGCCGCCCGGTCCATCGCTCGCGGTGTCCAGGCCAATCTTTTCCGCGGCATGCGCACCATGCGCATGCACCAAATGCGGGGCAACTCCCAGGAACTCCCGACCTTGCGCCCCGCGGCGGACATGCTTTTGCAGGACTTGGTCCAAAACGGCGACCTTGTTTTCCTCCAACTCCGGAACCCGGACGGCAGCGTCGCCCTGACCTCGCCCATGTCCCAAACCGTGGATATCCCGGCGGGCGCCCGCCAGGCCATTCGCCAGGGCCGGACCTGGAACGCCCAGATCGACTGGCGGAGCAAACGGACACTGCTTTTCCTGGCCCCGACGCGCCCCCATCTGGCCCCCTTGTGCTCCGAAGGCCAGAGTGCCCAGTGTTCCCCGCAGACCCCCCCGTTTCTCGTTCTCGGCCTGGACATGGAAGACCACTTGGCCCTGTATTCGCGCTACCGCCGCAACGCCGTTCTCCAATCCGGCTATGTGCTCGTGGTTGCCCTGGCCCTGTGGGGACTGGCTCTGGCCTATCTCCGCCGGCGACAACAGGGACGACGCGTCGATGTTCTGGAAACCTTCCAGACCGCCCTGCTCGACACCATGCCCGAAGCCCTCTTGACCCTGGATGCCAAGGGCCGCATCCAAAGCGTCAACCGCGGAGCCACCCAATTATTCGCCAGTCCGGCCGCGGCGATTGTCGGCAAGCCGTGGCGCGAGGCCTTGCCCCTTTTTGGCGCTGCCGAGGCACCGGACACCGAATTGCCTCGCAAATGGACCAAAGTCCATTTCGGGACCAAGGAGGTTGAAGCCGTTAGCGTGCCCCTGGAGGCGCCGGATGCGGACGCTGCCACGCTGCTGTTGCTTCGCGACCGCACTGAACTGGCCGAGCTTGAAAAGGATCTCGAAGAAACCCGGAAGCTGGCGACCATCGGCCGTCTCGCTGCGGGCCTGGCCCATGAGATCCGCAATCCCTTGAGCGCCCTGAGAGGGTTCGCTCAATATTTCGCTGGAAAATTCGCACCTGAGGAACAGGCCCATACCTACGCCCAGACCATGGTCCGCGAAGCCGACAGGCTGAACCGGGTGGTCACCGATCTGCTCTACATGGCCCGTCCCCAGCCGCCGCATCCCCAGTCCCTCTCTTTACGGGCCCTGGCAGAAGATCTCGAACGCCTCCTGGGATTCGATCTCAAACAGCACAGCACCACCTTTGCCCTGGATCTGGAAACGGACCATGTCTGGGCCGATGAGGAGGGGCTGCGCCGCATTCTGCTCAATCTGCTGCTCAACAGTTTAAGCGCTCTCCCGGAAGCCGGGGGACACATTACCCTTGCGACGCAGTCCTCCGGGACCGGTATCTGGATCCTGGTTCGCGACACCGGACAGGGCATGGACGAAGCGACCAGGGAACAGGCTTTGGAGCCGTTTTTCACCACCAAAGACCGGGGAACCGGCCTCGGCCTGGCCCTGGTCCACCGCATTGTCCGCGACCACGGCGGCAGCCTGGAAATCCGGACTGCTCCTGACGCGGGCACTGAAGTGGCCCTGTTTTTTCCCGGCCCCGACCGCGCCCCAACCGAAGCGCAATAGCCTGCGCATTGCCCGCAATGCGGCACGGCGCGGCCGTCTCAGCAAATGCCTCTCAAGGAGAACGAGCGTGCAGAAAACCGAATCCCCCGACACTCCCCGCGTTCTGGTGGTTGATGACGAAGAAGCCTTGCGACTGATGCTCCGCGCCGTTCTTGAGGAGCAGGGCTGGGAGGTGGATGAGGCCGCCAATGGCGAGAAAGCGTTGCACCGGGTCACTGCCCTGGAGCCGCAGGTCATCGTTCTCGACATCCGTATGCCTGGGATCAGCGGGCTTGAGGTCCTGGGGCGGCTCCAGGCCGACTACCGCCACATCCCTGTGATCATGCTCACCGCTTACGGGACCGTGGACACGGCCGTGGAGGCCATGAAACTCGGCGCTTTCGACTTTCTGGCCAAACCGGCGGACAACGAGGAGATCATCTCGGTGCTCGACCGGGCCCTGGAATACAGCCGTTACCTGCGTCGGGAGGGGCCGGAGGCCCAGCCCCCGGTCGAGGGCAGTCAATTGGTCGGCGACAGCGCAGCCATGCGCACCGTTTTTGAATTCATCCGCCAGGTCGGTCCCAGCGAGGCCACAGTGCTTATCCAGGGGGAATCAGGGACCGGCAAAGAGCTAGTGGCCGAGGCTCTGCATGCGGCAAGCCACCGCGCTTCAGGCCCTCTGGTCAAAGTCAACTGCGCGGCCCTGCCGGAAAACCTCCTGGAGAGCGAACTTTTCGGTTACGCCAAAGGCGCCTTCACCGGAGCGGCCAAGGACAAGCCCGGCCGATTCCAACTCGCCCACAAAGGGACCCTGTTTCTGGACGAAGTTGGGGAAATGGCGTTGCCGCTCCAGGCAAAATTGCTCCGAGCCCTGCAGGAACGCCTCATCGAGCCCTTGGGCGGTGTCCGGCCCCAGGAAGTCGATGTCCGCGTCATTGCGGCCACCAACCTCCACCTGGAGCAGGCCGTCGAGGAACACCGCTTCCGTCAGGATCTGTATTACCGCCTCAACGTCCTTGAAGTCCGCCTGCCCCCGCTGCGGGAACGCAGTGAGGACATCCCCCTTCTGGTAGGCCATCTGCTGGAAAAATTGGCCGAGAAGAACAAGCGTCGTCCGCCCCGGGCGACCCCGGCCTTCCTCCACGCTCTGCAGGGCTATACCTGGCCGGGCAACGTGAGGGAGTTGGAAAATGTCCTGGAACGGGCCCTGATCCTGTCCACGGCAAGCACTCTGACACCTGAGGACCTGCCGCCCCAGATCCTGGACCACTCCCCCGCAGGTCCCGCCGAGCCGGTCGCAGCCGGCGGCAATGGCATCTCCCTGGACGCTGCCGAAAAACAGGCCATCATCCAAGCCCTGGAAAGCAACGGCCAGCACCGGGAACGGACGGCCCAGGCCCTGGGGATCAGCCGCCGAACGCTGCAGTACAAGCTGCGCAAATACGGACTGACCTCACGCTGAGCTTGAAGTAAAGCGGCATCCCGGCGGGCGAACCCGATGCCGGGATGCCGCAACCTCTCTGGACGGTCTGAGCCCGAAAAGGCGGCCACCATCATTTGCCGTCCTCATGTCCTGGCTTGTTTTTGAAATCCTCCTGTTCCCTCGCTCTCCAATCGCACTCCTGAACCCATCTTTGCTTGCCTCAAAAGACCTGCTCCTGGTATCTCAAGGACAAAGCCTGAAACTGGCTCTTCGTCACAGGGCATGGAATTTCAGACGCAAAAGTTTGCCGTCTCTTCTGTGTGCTTCGAGCGGAAGGCCCGCACATTTTCTTGGTCCCGCCAAAAGGGGGAAACCGGACCGCGAACTGAATGCTCCCAGGCGGATTTTGATGCAACAAGGGCCATCTTCGACACCTGGAGTTCTGCTTTACTTGAGAGTCCGGAGGGGGCAAGGATCCCCCTTTGGCGGGATTGAGAAAATACCGGGCCGAAAGTGGGCACACAGAAGAGACGGCAAACTCCAAAAATCCACAGGATCCGTCAAAGAACCCTGAAACTCGGACTGACCCCCACACCGGCTCACGGATCGAGCAGTGAGCCTTCTCGAGCCGTTTTTTGGGAGGGAGCGGACGTGGAGCAGGAAATTTGCTTTTTTGTTCTCAAAAGGGGTTTACAACCCTCGCAAAGGTATGTTTAAAGGACTTCAACGAACTTGATAACAATTATCATTCTTAAAAACACAACGGAGGTTCCCCATGGAAAACAGAATTCCCCTGCTCGGTGAAAAAATGCCCCAGCTCGAAGTGACCACCACCCACGGTACGATCAACCTCCCGGGCGACTACTCTGGAAAATGGTTTGTCCTTTTCAGCCACCCGGCCGACTACACGCCTGTGTGCACCACCGAATTTGTCGCCTTCCAGCAGCGCAGCCAGGAATTCAAGGACATCGGCTGCGAACTCATCGGCCTGTCCATTGACCAGGTTTTCTCGCACATCAAGTGGATCGACTGGATCAAGGAAACCTTTGACGTGGACATCGAATTTCCGGTCATTGCCGACGACATGGGCAAGGTTGCTGCCCAGTTGGGCATGGTCCATCCCGGCAAAGGAACCAATACGGTCCGTGCCGTCTTCATCGTCGATCCGCAGGGAGCGCTACGGACCATGCTCTACTACCCCCAGGAAGTGGGACGGAACATGGACGAGATTCTGCGGACCGTGAAGGCCCTGCAGATGTCGGACACCAACGGCGTGGCCTGCCCCGCCGGCTGGCCGAACAACGAGATCCTCGGCGATCGGGTCATCATTCCCCCGGCCACCGACCACAAAACAGCCAAAGAGCGCAAAGCGCAATCCGATTGTTACGATTGGTGGTTCTGCCACAAAATCGTGTAACACCCGGGTCTTCCAGACCCCTCTCCTCCCTTCCTCGGCCCGGGGCGCAGCAGCGCCCCGGGCTTTGTTATCTGGAGATCACCACGACACAGCCCCCTGTCCGGCCTCCAGCAACGGAGCAGACAGGGGGCTGTGTCAAACCACAGGCTCAGGGAATCGCTGCCGACGATCCAGGCTTACCCTTTGCGGATGATGGTCCCGACATGCTCGCCGGACAGGGCTCGGGTCACGTTGCCCTCCACCATGCCGTTGACGATCTGGACATGGTCCAGGACCTCGCTGTGCTGCAGGATCTCCAGGCACGGTCGTTCAATGACCAAATCATCGAAGTCGCGCTCGAGCAAATCGCTGGCAGTGATTTCCGGGATGAATTCGGCATCGGGATCCTTTTTGGGATCAGCTGTATACAGCCCTTCTTCGTCCTTGACGAAAAGCACTGACTCCGTGCCCAGCAGATCACCGAGCACAACAAGACCGACGTCCGTGCGGTGCACGGGTATGCGTCCCTTTTCCGGACGGATAGCGAAATAATCGTACGGCGGCATACCGTGCATGACCGGGATGATCCCTTCAGCAAAATAGGCCGGCAATTTGACGATATCGCTGTGACTGATGCGGATGCCGCCCCAGGGCGAGAGCAGCGTGGCGATCATCAAAGCGTTTTGCTCAGAGATCATGCTCCCGAATTTGGCAATAATTCCTGTGGGCATGCCCATCTCCAGGCCAATATTGTAGATATGCCGGCTCCGGGTTCCGCCCCCAGTGACGATGACCATTTTGTGGTCCTGGCGGCAGGCCACGACTTCTTTGAGCAGGGCCGGCAGGGCCTGGGCTCCGCGGTCGCAAATGGACTGCCCACCGATCTTGAAAAGCTTGACCTCCGGATAGAGCCGTTGTTGTGGGGCGACCTCCAGATTGTCCAAAAATTCTTTGCTGACCAGGCTTTCCCCCATCAAGCGACTTTTGACATGCAATCGCTTTCCATCCCTGTCCCGCACCAGACTCATACGTCCCCCTTGTCCGTTTCCTGTTCGCCACCTGCCGGAAGCAAGACCAACTCGGCCCCGGTCCGCGTGGCGATGGCCTGTAGCTCGCTGTACCGCAGATGTCTGGCGTAGAGCCGCAGATCGCAGCCTGCCACACCGACAACCCGGAACCGGGGTTTCTTTTCTCCGGTTCCGACCTTGTGCCGCTGTTTGTAGAAAATCATCCCTGCCATTGCGTCGCTCCTTTGCTCTGGTCCGTTCTGCTCCAGCCAGTCCACAGCCCTCCTGGTCCCCCGGTACAAGACAGTACTTTTTTTCCTGACACAGGTATGCCTATAGCAGGGGGCAACAGGTGTGCACAAGCGAAACAGAAGTCATTGGGATGTTTAAACGGCTTGCGAGACAAAAATGCCCCATCAACTAGAGGATATGGACCGCACGAGAGGGAATTCTGAGAACCGTCTCACGGCCGATCCACCATTTGTCCAGTTCCGGAGTTGCCTTTTTGTACAGGACATTGATGGGCAGACCGACATCCACTTGGAACCTGATATGTTTTCCCGCGTCGCTGATCTGCGTGATTCGCCCGGGCCAATACCGGCTATCGGGATGGGGTTCGGCAGCTCCTTCCAGTAATTCAAGTGCCTTAGGATTCAAAGAAATCTTGAGGTGTGTGGCATCGTCGCAGGAAACCGGGAGTGAGAGATTCGCCCCGAGCTGGCACTGGGAGACGCCGTCCTCTCCGGTCAGGACCTGGCCGGAAAAAACATTTTCATACAGACTGCGGCTAGCGCGGCCGTCAAAGAGGTAGAGCGTGTTCTGGACCAGCTTGGCCGCCAGCCGCTGATCGTGCGTGCAGAGAATGATGGTCATCCCGGTCTCAGCATGGATGTCCTGGACGATCCGCTCCAGGGCGATCTGGTGTTCCACGTCCACACTGGCGGTGGGTTCATCCAGACAGAGCACCCTGGGCGAGCAGGCCAGTGCCCGTGCCAGGGCCACCCGCTGGGTTTCCCCACCGGACAGGCGCCACGCCCTGGCCTGCAGAAATTTGCGCATGCCCACCAACTCCAGGCTCTGTTCTACAAGGCGGCGGCGCTTGGTTTTCGGCACGCCCCGAACTTTGAGGCCGTAGCCGACATTGGCCTCCACCGAGGTGGTAAACAAAATGGGATGCTGGTCCACGAGAATGACTTCGCGCCGCAAACGGCGCAACTGGTTCTGGGACTGAAAGTCTACCGGTTGCCCGTCGTAGAACAGGGTTCCGCTCGTAGGGCGGTCCAGAAAACTCAAAATGTGCAAAAGGGTTGTTTTCCCCGCCCCATTGGGGCCGAGCAGGCCATGAATCCGTCCCGGCTCAAGGGCAAAGCGCTCGAGATCCAGGACCCGCCTTTGGCCGAAAGTTTTGCGAATATGGCGCCCGACAAAAAGCATTTATTTCTCCAGCCGCCCCTGACAAAGGTTGAGGATGATATTCACCGCCAGACTGATGCTGAGCAGGACCACGCCCAGGGCTACGGCCAGGACAAACTCCCCTTTATCGTACTCCAGGGCCATGGCCGTGGTCATGGTCCTGGTAAAGCCACGGGCATTGCCGCCAAGCATCATGGCCACGCCGATTTCGGCGATCGCCCGACCGAAGGCAGCGACCACGGCAGCTCCGATCCCGTAGCGGGCTTCCCGCAGGACCAACACGGCCGTCTGCCAGGTATTGGCTCCCAGGGTCAGGGCGGCCTTGCGATATCGCGTATCGATGCGGCTCAGAGCAGAAATGGTAAATGTGGCCACAATCGGCAGGACGAGCAACGTCTGCCCGATAATGATCGCTTTTTGGGTGTAGAGCAGATCGAGGGAGCCGAGAATGCCGCGGCGGGAAATGAAGGTGTAGACAAAAAGGCCGATGACCACCGTGGGCACAGCCAGGAGGGTGTTGAAAACGGTTATCACGCCCCGGCGCCCCGGAAAACGGGCCATGGCTACTGCAAACCCGACCGGGATCCCGAACAGTGCCGCCAAGGCGGTAGAACTCATGCTGACCTTCAAGGAGACGCCGACAATAGTCAGCAATTCGGGGTCCATCTCCCGAATGAGCAAAAAGGCCGAGCGCAAACTGTCGAGAAAAAATTGCATACCTGGCGCCTGTCCGGTTGCAGGGGGAGAAAGCAAGGCCCCGAGAACACCCGGGGCCTTGCAAACGCATCATGTCGGACGCACAGCTAGTTCACGTTCGGCATCGCATCCGGATAAAAGAGCTGCTTGCCGAGCAGCTTGTAGTTCGCGATCAGGGACTGGCCGCGCTCGGAGACCAGCCATTGGGCAAACTGCTTGGCCAGATCATATTGGACGTGGGGGTAACGGTCCGGATTGACCGGGATCACGCCGTAGGGGTTGTACAGGTCTTCGTCGCCCTCGCAGAGTACGGTCAGGTCAAGCCCGGCATCGCGTCCAAGCTTGTACTTGAGATAGGTGCCACGGTCGGCCATCGTGTAAGCCTGTTTTTCCTCGGCAAAGGTGATGGTCTTGCCCATGCCCTGGCCGATGGAGAAGTACCAGGTGTCGCCTTCCTGCGCCGGCTGGACAAAAGTCAATTCTGTTTTTGACCCTTTTTTGACAATGGTCTTGGTGATTTCTTCCAAAGCCACGTCGCTGCTTTTCCACAGGATCTGTTCCTTGGTGTGCGTCCCGCTGTCGTCACCACGGGAGATGAATGGAGCGCCGGCGTCGGCGATGTTTTCCAACGCCTTTTGCGCGTCGCTCATGCCCTTGATTCCGGCTGGATCGCCATTGGGACCGATAATCACGAAATCGTTGTGCATGACCGCATACCGCTTTGTCCCGTAGCCTTCTTCGACAAAGGCCTGTTCACGGTTCTTGGCGTGAACAAAAATCACATCCACGTTGCCGTCCTGGCCGTCGCGGATTGCGGCGCCTGTGCCCTTGGCGATGACCTTGACCGAAATGCCGGTGTCCTTTTTAAAGGCCGGCAGCAAAACATCCAGCAACCCCGATGCCTGCGTCGAGGTGGTCGTGGACATCTTCAGGACCTTGTCCTGGGCAGTGGCGTTCGCGGCCAACCCAAGTGACAGACAGACAACAGCAAGTACAAGCAGGACTTTACGCATAGTTTCCCTCCCAAAGGTTACAATGATGGTGCGTCCCTCAAACCATTCTGACTTTGTGATGCTTTACAATACACAGTACGCCATGTCCATGCTTTTTTGAGCAGAAAAGGTTCCCCTTGCTTGCACTCCCCCGAGCAGGAAGGTATCGCGGACTCAGAGGCTCACCGGCAGGATATTTTTCAACACGTTAGGAAGTTGCCCAGTACGCTTACGCTCTTTTTTCAGACGACTGAAGGACACGTCAGAACCCGGCGCACAGGGCCACAAGCCCCAAACAGTGCAGCAGGGAACACTTTCAGGCCAATCAGGGAGGAGGACCATGCTCGCTCGTGTAGTTGTGTCTTGGGGGCTTATCGTGTTTATGGCCGCGGGCCCCCTGTGGGCCCAATCCGTTGACGCGGGTTTTGAACTCCGCGGGTTGGCGGGCGCCTCTCGGGAGGTTCAGGACAGCGAGGCAGCGGTGACGCGCCACAGCGCCGGGGTGGCCTTTTTTTTCCGCAACTGGCGGCTGCAATACACGGAGGATCACTTCACCTGGGACGAAGCCGACCAGCTTGTCAGCGACACCCAGACGCCGTGGCAACGACTGCACACGCTGGGGGCAGACTGGTCGCACCGGGAGCGTTTCAACGACCGCTGGGGCTGGTTCGCCCGTCTGGGGGCCACGGCCTCCTTTGAAGAGGAGATCGACCGCAGTGTGCAGGGCAGCGCCGGGGGCGGCCTGAACTACGCCTTCTCCAGCCAGTGGAGCCTGAGCTTCGGTGCCGGGACCGTCGTCCACCCGCTGCGTTGGCGCGTCCTGCCCCTTGCCAGCCTGAACTTCCGCCCGCAAAGCACTTCTGGATGGACCGCCCGGATCGGAGTGCCCCGGACGGCAATCACCTACCGCTGGAACGCTGGCTGGTCTCTGGGCGCAGACCTCCAGCGGCACAACCGGTTCTCGCGGCTGGCCGACGACAACGAGCTTGTCCCAAGCGGCTATGCGGAGATCGAGGACTGGTCGCTGGGGCCGGTGCTCGGATGGCAAGGAGAAAAGGGGTGGCGGCTGACCTGCTCGCCCCGCTACCATTTTGGAACGGATTACACCGTGTACGGTCCGGACGGGGACAAAAAGCACACCTGGGAGACCGACACCGACTGGTCGATCCTGGCTGGGATACGTTACCAACTGCAGCCGTAACTACCGGGTCTTGGCTGCAATCGCGCTATTGCCTGAAAAAGTGGTTGAGCCGGAAAACAGGCGACCCCGCGCTCCAAAGCAGGGCTCCTCGCAAAGCTCCTGGAGCCAGCGCTGCATATGGGCGTGGTGCGAACCGCGCCAATACAGCCGATCGCAGCGCGGACAGCGTGAAAAATCCTGGTAATACCGTTTGGTCTTGGGCAGCAGGCGATGGACGATATCGGCCTTGGCCACAGGGACCAACGGTTCATTGCACCGCAGGCAGCGGCTGAAGGGGGTGCTGTACCTGCTCAGCCCGAAGAACCGGACCACTTCCCGCAGTTGCTCCCCCGGGTGGTCGGCCCGGAGATAGCGGGCCCAGACAACGGACCTGCGCTTCAACAAGCCGCCGTCCTTGGAGAGGACCACACGCTGTTCGACCGCCGCGCGGGCGGCAAGCGCGCCATCATCCGCGTCCGGATCGTCCAGGGCATCAAATCCGAGCATCCGCAGCATCCGCGCCAATTTGGCCACATTGACGTCGACAAGGAACCGCAGACCTGCAGCGGGCACAGGGTGCAGGACCGAAGCCGCGCTCACATCGACCGGCGGCAACGGCGGCAGGACAAGGACCCGATCCCCCGGGCGGAGCAAGGCCTCAAATCCGGTCCACTGACCATTGAGGGTCAGCGATCCGATCTCGGTATGCGGCACCCCCAGGGCCTCAATGGCATCTTTGATTGATGCCCGGCGCCCGAGGGTGTATTGAACCTCTCCCCCTGGAGTGCTCCGGGGGACGAAACGAGGCAGATCACCGCCAAAAAACACCTCAACGGGAACGTTGCGTATGTCTTTCTGGCTTTTGGGCCTCATGGGCCTGCTCCTTCTCCATTATTGTATCCATTGCGGTGTGGAATGGCTCAACCTGCGTTCTCTGTCCACAGCCGTGCCAGTGGCGGTCCAAGACACCATCGACGCGTCGACGTATGCCAGATCGCAGGCCTATACCACCTCCCGCACCCGTTTGGACATCACAACCGCCAGCCTGGACCTCGGAGTGTGGCTGCTCCTTTTGGGCAGCGGCGTGCTCGGGGATCTCGACGCCTGGATCGGTGCCGCCGGCTTGGGAGAGACAGTCTCCGGGCTGGTCTTTTTCGCCGCCCTGGGCCTGGGATTGTATCTCGTCCATCTCCCTGTACACATCTACGCCACCTTTCGCATCGAGCAGCGCTACGGTTTCAACACCACCACCGCCGGGGTGTTCTGGGCCGATCAGCTCAAAACCCTTGTCCTGACCGCACTCCTCGCAGGGGTCCTGCTCAGCACCGTCCTGCTCTTTTTCCAGGCCTTTCCCCGTACAGGCTGGCTCTGGGCTTGGCTGAGCATCAGCCTGGTGGTGCTTCTGCTTCAGGTCGTGACGCCACGCTGGATCCTGCCCCTGTTCAACCGGTTCACCCCCCTTGAGGAGGGTCCCTTGCGGCAGCAGTTGACCGACTTGGCCCATGCGGCAGGCTTCCGCCTGGCCTCCATTGCGGTCATGGACGGCTCCAAACGCTCGACCAAGGCCAACGCCTTTTTCGCCGGCCTGGGCAAAACGAAGCGTATCGCGCTGTTCGACACCCTGGTGCAGACCTTGACTCCCCGGGAAGTCGCCGCGGTGCTGGCCCATGAAATCGGGCACAATGTCTTGGGGCATATTCCCCGCCTGATCGGTGGTACGGTACTCAAAATCGGTCTTTTTCTCGCTTTGTTCGCTTTGCTCAAGGACCACCAGGGATTGATCCAGGGCGCCGGTTTCGAAGAGGCCAGCCTCCACGCCGGGTTGACCGTCTTTTTCCTTGTACTGACCCCGGTGGGACTCCTGCTTGGAGCCTGGCACAATACCCGTGCCCGGCGCTACGAATTCGAGGCCGACCGCTATGCGGCCCGGTTGACCGAGGCGCCCCAGGACCTTATCTCGGCCTTGAAGCGGTTGGCCGCCCACAATATGGCCAACCTCACCCCCCATCCCTGGCATGTGGCCTTGTACGCTTCCCACCCTCCGCTGCTCAAACGCCTCGAAGCCCTGGACCAAGAGGCCGGCGACCATGTCTGAGACACAATTGTATTACGCGGACCTGCACATCCATTCCAAATATTCCCGGGCGACCAGCAGACAACTCACCCCGCGCCATCTCGCCGCCTGGGGCTGGGTCAAAGGGATCGACCTCCTGGCCACCGGGGATTTCACGCACCCGGCCTGGTTGGCCTTGCTCCAGGAACAACTCGAGGAGGACGGCCGCGGCCTGTTACGTCTCAAAGAGCCAACTCGCCTGGAACAGGAACTGCCCTGGCTGGAAACTCCGGTACCGAAAGCGCCGCGGTTCATGCTCGGTACGGAGATCAGCTCCATCTACAAGCGCGGCGGCGTGGTGCGCAAAGTCCACAACCTGGTCTATCTCCCGAACTTCGACGCCGTCCGCCGCTTCAACGAACGCCTGGACCAGGTCGGCAATCTTGAGGCCGATGGCCGCCCCATCCTGGGCCTCGATTCAGAGCACCTTTTGGAAATGGTCCTGGAGACCGATCCCCTCGGTTTCGTCATCCCCGCCCATATCTGGACGCCCTGGTTTTCCCTGTTCGGCTCCAAATCCGGCTTCAACGCTCTTGAGGAGTGTTTCGGGAGCCTTTCCCAGCATATCTTTGCCGCCGAAACCGGGTTGTCCTCGGACCCGGCCATGAATTGGCACTGGTCCGCCCTGGACCACCTGACCCTGGTCTCCAATTCCGACGCCCATTCCGGGGCCAACCTCGCCCGGGAGGCGACCCTGTTCAGCGGCACCATGGATTTCGCCACGATTCGCGAAGGACTGCGCGACCGCAGTACAGGGACGTTTCAGGGCACCTTGGAGTTTTTCCCCGAAGAAGGGAAATACCACCACGACGGCCACCGTAAATGCGGCCTCTCCTGGGACCCGCGGCAGACCGAGGACCACGGCGGTATCTGTCCGGTCTGCGGACGTCCGGTGACAGTCGGGGTATTGAACCGCATCCTGGAACTGGCCGACCGCAAAGAGCCCCTCCGGCCTCCGGACCACCCCGATTTTGTCTCCCTGGTCCCCCTTCCGGAACTGCTCTCGGAACTGCTGAGCGTCGGGCCCAAAAGCAAGACCGTGCAACGCCGCTATTGCCGCCTCCTGGCCCAATTCGGCCCAGAACTGACCATCCTGCGCCACACCCCAGTTGAGGAACTCCGCCAGCATTGGTCCCTTCTCGGCGAGGCTATCGGTCGCATGCGCTCGGGCCGCGTCCAGCGTCAGCCCGGGTTTGACGGGCAATACGGGGTCATCCGCGTCTTCAGCGACCGGGAACGCCGCGAGTGGCGCCACGGCCCGAGCCTGGTCCTGCCCACAGATCTGGACCACCCGTCCTGCACCGCCCAGACCGCCCCTGGTGGCGCTGGGGCCGGGAGGGAAGAAGGCGATGTCGAAAAGCACCCGACCCCGAACCCCGAACAGGAAGCCGCTGTCCAGGCCGGACCGGAGCCAGTGCTCGTCCAGGCCGGACCGGGCACCGGAAAAACCAGAACCCTTCTGGCCCGGGTTCGCCGGCTGCTCGAGCAGGGAACGCCAGCCAAGGAGATTTTGCTTCTGACCTTCACCCGGGCCACGGCCGAGGAACTCCGAAACCGCCTCCAGCTGGAAACGTCGGCTGCCGCCGAAATCCAGGCCGGGACCCTGCACAGCTTGGCCTATGCCCATTTTGTCCAGCACCACGGCCGGGACCCGGTCCTTCTCTCCGAAGAAGACGCCAGGAGCCTCTTTGTGAAAGCTGTGGCCGCCGATCGCCACGAGGGCCAACAGATGTGGACCCGCTGCCAGTTGGCACGGGAATCCGGTATCCCCTCCCGGGTACCCGCCCCCGGAGAGGCCGAGTACCAGGAGGCCAAGGCCCGGCGCGGTGTCGTCGATTTCACCGACCTGCTCCAAAAATGGCTCCAGGGACTCACGAACGGGGCTCGGCCGGAGTGGACCCAGGTCCTGATCGATGAAATTCAGGACCTGACCGGGCTCCAGCTGAACCTGGTCCAGGCCCTTTGCCCGCCCCAGGGCCACGGTTTCTTCGGTATCGGCGACCCGGATCAATCCATTTATGGCTTCCGCGGGGCGGTCAGCACCACCGCCGAGTGGCTCAGCCGGACCTGGCCCGAACTGACACCCCTCTCCCTGCAGCGCAATTACCGCGCCGCCGCGCCCCTGGTCCAAGCCGCCGGAACGGTTTTCCCTGAACGGCCGCCGCTACGCCCCCAACGTTCAGTCCAAGGACAGATCATTGTCTGTGAAACACCCAGCGCCTGGCGAGAAGCCTCCTGGATCGCCACCCAGGCCCGGACTCTGATCGGGGCCACAGCCCACAGCCAGGCCGATAGTGGCGACACCGGCGAGACCTCCCCCGGGGACATCGCCGTGCTCGTACGCACCAGAGCCTTGCTGCGGCCGCTGGCGGAAAAACTGGACCAGGCCGGAGTGCCGTGTTCGGTGCCCGAGGAAGAGCCGTTCTGGCGCGACAACCGGGTCCAGGACCTCCTGGAAACGGTGCGCGCGGCCTTCGACAGGGCCGTCACCCCGCCGTGGGATTGTCCTGAGGCCGTTCTCGGGCAAGGGCCGGCGGGTATGGCCGCGTATTGGGCCCAATCGGGGCCCGTCGATCCGCTTTTCTGGCAAAGCCGCGCCTTTCAGCAATTGCAGCAGGCCTTTGCCGACCAGGGGGATTGGGAGGCCCTGCTGACTTGGTTGGCTCGACAAGACACCCTTGATACGGTCCGGCATCGGGTGGAAAAAGTCCGCCTCATGACATTGCATGCCAGTAAGGGGCTCGAATTCACTGCGGTTTTCCTCCCAGCCCTCGAAGAAGGACTGCTCCCGTATGGCGCAGGCGACTTCGGTTCAAACGAGGAAAATACGGCCTTGACGGCGGACCGTCTGGCGGAGGAAAAAAGACTTTTCTACGTCGGCTTGACCCGAGCCAAACGCTATCTCTATCTCAGTCATAGCCAGGAACGACGCCTCTACGGTCAAACGCTCGCCGGACGGCCGAGCCGTTTTCTGCAATCGCTGCCACCGTCTCTGGTGCAGACCAAAACCGTGGTCGCCAGGACGAAGCAGAGAAGCACCCAATTGACGCTGATGTAAAAACGTCGTTTCTGCCGAAACAGCAGAAGCGGCTATCGAGGTGGCATGTCATACTTCCGACGTCTTGACGAACGGGTTCAGGCCCTGATGGACCAGCTCAAGAAAAATGATCGCTGGCTCATCCTCTGCGTGGCCGATCCGGACGCTCTGGCCTCAGCCATGGCCTTGAAACGGCTTTTGGCCAACAGGGTCCAGGCAGTCGGCCTGGGCATGATCAATGAGATCTCCCGCCCCGACAACCTGGCCATGGTCAAATACCTCCGGATCCCTGTACAACGGGTCACGCCGTTGATGGCCGCCCAATACGACAAATTCGCCCTGGTGGACTCTCAGCCCCACCATAGTCCGGCCTTTGCTGATTTCAAATTTTCCCTGGTCATCGACCACCATCCCGAAAGCCCCGAGTATCCAGTCCAGGCCGACTTTCAAGAAATCCGGCCCCAATACGGTTCGAATTCGACCCTGATGACCGAATTTCTCTACAACGCCGGGGTCAAACCCGGAAAACTCCTGGCCACCGCCTTGCTCTACGGCATCAAGACCGACACCCAGAGCTTCGAACGCAATTTCCACGACGCGGATGTCAAGGCCTTCCGCTACTTGAGCAAATACGCCAACCATCTTCTTTTGCGCAAAATCGTGCGCAGCGAGTTCCGTATCGAGTGGCTGAAGTATTTCTCCCAGGCCTTTCGCAAGATGCGGGTCATGGGCGAAGGGTTGACCGCCTACATGGGCGAGGTGGATTCCTCGGACATCCTGGTCATCCTGGCCGATTTCTTCCTTCGGGTGCACGGCATTTCCTGGACGATCGTCAGCGGCGTCAGCGATGATAAATTGATCAATGTCTTCCGTGGCGACGGGCTGCGCCGGGACGTGGGGAAGATGGCCCAACAGCTGTTTGGCGACGTCGGCTCGGCCGGTGGGCACAAATCCATGGCCCGGGCCGAAATCCCCCTGGACAAGCTGGATAACCAGCATCCCCAGCAATTCATCTGGGAGCGTTTGGAAAATAGCAAAAAGGCCAAAAAAGCTTCTCCCGCAGGGGCGGGAAAGCAAGAGTCCAATGGCGGCACCCAATCGGACAAGATGCGCCGGGTGACCCAACCCCCGACATCTTCATCATCCTCACGCAACCCAAAGTAGGCAGACGCATGACCCCCGTAAAATCCAGAATGGGCTGGGACACGGAACCGCTGTACCTCATTGACGGAAGCGCCTATCTCTACAAGGCCTTTTACGCCTACCCCGATCTCCAGCGCTCCGACGGGTTCCCAACCAACGCCCTGTACATCCTGACCCGCCTGCTTCTGAAACTGCTCCAGGAAGAGCAACCGGTGTACGCCGCTTTTTTCCTGGACGGCAAAGGCCCAACTTTCCGCCACGAGCTGCTGCCGAGCTATAAAGGCCACCGCCCCCGCATGCCCGAGGATCTCGCCGCCCAGATCGGTCCGCTGAAGACCCTGCTCGACGCCCTGGGGCTGCCGAACGAGGTCCCCGAAGGCCTCGAAGCCGACGACATGATCGCCTGCCTGAGCCGCCGCTTCCGGGACCAGCGGCCCATTGTCATCATCGGCGGCGACAAGGACCTCAACCAATGTCTGGCGCCGCAGGTCTGCGTCTGGGACCCGAGTGGCAAACAGGAAAAGCTGGTCACGGCCGACTCTTTTGCAAAACAATTCGGGTTCGCGCCGACTATCTGGCCCGATTATCAAGCCCTGGTGGGAGATTCCAGCGACAACATCCCTGGCGTGCCCGGCGTCGGACCGAAAACGGCCGAAAAATGGCTCAAGCGGTTCCCTGGCCTTGAAACACTGCGCGACAACCGCGAACGACTCTCGGTCAAGGAGCAGGAGAAACTCGTTCCCCATCTGGACGATATTTTCACCTACCGCCAACTGACACGCCTGCGCACCGATTGCTGTGCGGAGCGGGACCTGGATGGTTTTGCCGTCCAGGGTCAGGACACCGGCGCCTTGCGCAGCTTTCTCCAGGAATACGAATTCCGCTCGCTGCTCCGGGACCATTTCCGGGAGGAGGGAGCTGCGAAACAGGAAACCAACGCCCGGATCGCGGCGAGCACAACAGAGATCGACCCTGACTCGCTCGCCGCGTGCGAAGTTGGCCTGTATCCGGATGGCGAGAGCTTTGTCCTGGCGCTGGCAGGGAAGGAATACCGCCCCGACTGGGACATCGAGCACTGGGTGGACCACCTGTCCCGGGCCGAGCGGGTCTATCTGCCTTCCCTGAAAGACCTTCTGGTCGCCGACAGCGCCTGGGAAGGGCTGCCCTATGCCCGCTGTTTTGATCTCAGCCTTGGCGCCTATCTTCTGGATCCTGAACAGCGCTCCTATTCCTGGGACAAAATCCGGCAACGCCACCAGAACCAGCTCGAGACCCATCCGGACAACAACGCCCTCTCGATTATGGAAACCGGCAGGATTTTGCGCCGCGAACTGGCCAACAGCGAGTTGCTCTCGCTGATGCAGGATATCGAGCTCCCCCTGGTCGGCGTGCTGGTCCGCATGGAGAAACGTGGGTTGGCCATCGATCTGGAAGCCTTCCGTCGCTTCCTGGACGAGGTCCAGGAGGAACTCGACGGTCTGACCCACGAGATCTATGATCTGGCGGGCCAGGAATTCAACCTCCGCTCCAGCCAGCAGATGGCCCAGGTCCTGTTCGGGGACCTGGAACTGCCGACAGGACGCAAAACCCCCGGCGGTGTGCCGTCCACCTCCAGTCAGGTCCTGGAAGGGTTGCGCAATGTGCACCCCATTATTCCCAAGATCCTGCGCTTTCGGACCTTGGAGAAATTGCGGTCCACCTATCTGGAGCCCCTGCCCCAGAAAGTGGACGATACCTCCCGGCTGCACACCCACTTCAACCAGCTGGCCACGGCCACCGGCCGGTTGTCGAGCAGCGGCCCGAACCTCCAGAACATCCCCATCCGCGGCGAATTCGGCCCCCGCATGCGGCAATGTTTTGTGGCCCCGGAGGGCAGCCGGCTGGTGGCGGCCGACTACTCCCAAATCGAACTCCGGGTCCTGGCCCACCTCTCCCAGGACCCCACCCTCCTGGAGGCCTTCACCCAAGGCGAAGACATCCACAGCCGCACAGCCGCCGTGATCATGGACATCGCCGACGAACACGTCGACAGCGAAGCCCGTCGTCAGGCCAAGACCATCAATTTCGGCCTTCTTTACGGCATGGGGCCCCAAAAACTCTCCCGGGAACTCGGTATCTCCCTCAATGAGGCCAAAACCTTCATTCAACGGTATTTCGATCGCCTGCAAGGGGTCAGCGCCTTTTATGAACGCATCGAAGACGCGGCCAAACAGCACGGGTATGTCACCACCTGGGCCGGCCGCAGACGGCTGCTGCCGGATATCAATTCCCGCAATGCCAACCTGGCCCAGCAGGCGCGGCGGATGGCTGTGAATACCGTCGTCCAGGGCAGTGCGGCTGACATCATCAAAATGGCCATGATCGAGGCCGACGGCGACACGGAGCTTGCTGATGCCGGCGCCCGCCTGACCCTGCAAGTCCACGACGAATTGTTGCTCGAAGTGCCCCGTGAGGCAGCCGAAACAGCAGGAAAGCGCCTGGCCGCAATCATGGCCTCGGTGGCGGACATGGACGTGCCGCTGGCTGTAGACTGGGGAGTGGGGACCAATTGGGCTGAAGCGCACTGAACCACGGCCTGATCAACCACCCCTCGCCGTTGCCGTGTAGGTGCGAATTCGCACCGGCACCGAATTCATGGAGCCGAGATGGACTCTTCTTTTGTGCACCTTCAACCGTGTGAGTGACCATGAACCCAAAGACCAGACTTCTGACTCCCGGACCGACCCCGTTGCCGGAGAAAGTCCGCCTGGCCCTGGCCCAGGATATGATCCACCACCGCAAAGCGGCCTTTCAGGGCCATATGCAACGCGTTCAGACCGGTCTCAAAGAATTGTTCTGGACCAGTGAACCGGTCCTGCCCCTGACCTGTTCCGGCAGCGGCGCCATGGAAGCGGCGGTAACCAACCTGTTCCAACCCGGCGATCGGGTCCTGGTCGTGGAGGGGGGAAAATTCGGTCAACGTTGGAGACAAATTTGTGAGCGGTATGGCCTGGAGGTCGAACCGCTCCAGGTCGAGTGGGGATGCGGTGCCGATCCAGCCGCAGTGGCAAAGCGCCTCTCCGCCGACGGCCCGTTTCAGGGTCTTCTGGTCCAGGCCTCGGAAACCTCGACCGGGGTGCTCCACCCGATCCGGGACCTGGCACAGGCCCTCCAAGGCCATGAGACCCTGCTCGTTGTCGATGGCATTTCCGCCGTTGGGGTTTCGCCCTGCCCTATGGACGCCTGGGGGATCGATTGCCTTTTGACCGGCTCCCAAAAAGGCCTCATGCTGCCGCCCGGCATGGCCTTGCTCAGCCTCAGCCAGCGGGCCTGGCGCCGCGTGGAGGCCAACCCCCGCCCGCCGTTTTATTTCAATCTGCTCGGCGAGCGGCAGCGCAACGCCGGGAACCAGACCCTCTACACCTCGCCGGTGTCCCATATTTTCGGCCTTGAAGCCTGCCTGGAGCTTGTTCTCGAATCCGGGCTGGAAAGCTTGTACCGGAGCCAATGGGCCCTGACGCACATGGCCCGTGCCGGCATCGAAGCCATGGGGTTGTCCCTGCTCGTCCGAGATTGCTACACATGGGGGCTGACCAGTGTCCGCCTGCCGGAAGACATCGACGGACAGGAAGTCCTCTCCCTGGCGGCCTCGGAATACGGCGCCGTCCTGGCCGGAGGACAGGACCACCTCAAAGGACGCATCGTCCGCCTGGGGCACATGGGCTATGTCGATTGGGGCGACGTCCTGGCCGGTCTTTCAGCCCTGGGACGGAGCTGCCAGCGCCTCGGCGCGACCATCGACCTCCAGGCCGGGCTGGCCGCCGGGCTGGCCGCCTATGAACATGAATTGAGCACATTTACTCTTGAAAACCATACCCAGCCGCTGGCCCCTTGAGACCGGCGGCCTGACTGCCGTCGTACGGCGGACGGTCTGCACCAACCAGACGCAAGAGAGGTACGCCATGACCGACGAGACCACGAACCCATCCCGACATGAAGCCAAAGAGGCCTATGATTCGCAGGCCAGCAAAGACGGTCAGGAAACCATGATGCCCCAGGTCGACTGGACGACCTTCATCATGTCCCTTTCTTCTTCTGTCCTGGCACAGCTTGGCGAAGTCCCGGACCCCGAGTCCGGACAAAAGGGTATCAACCTCGATATGGCCCGGCACACCATCAATATCCTGGGCATGCTCGAAGAAAAGACGGCGGGAAATCTGACGCCCGAGGAAGAGCGCCAATTCAAGGATATCCTGTTTGAACTCCGGATGAAATACGTCCAGAAATCGCAGTAAGGAGACAGCAATGGCCCGTATCCCCGTAGGCCTGGTCGGTGTTACCGGCTACGCCGGCATGGAATTGGTCCGGCTCTTGGCGGGACACCCTGATCTTGAACTGGTTCAAGCCACCTCACGCCAGCACGCCGGAACTCCGCTGGGCCAGCTCTACCCCTTTCTGCACGGACGTCCGGAGGCAAAAATCGTGGTCCAATCCCCGGATTCCGCGACACTCGCCGCCGCATGTCGGCTGGTCTTTCTCGCCGTTCCCCACGGGGCGGCCATGGAGGTCAGCGCGCAATTGCTCAAGGCCGGCACCAAGGTCGTCGACTTGAGCGCTGATTTTCGCCTCAGGGACCCGGAGGTCTATGCAAAGTGGTACGGGCTGCCCCATCAGCAGCGCGCCCTGCTGGAAGAAGCCGTCTACGGCCTGCCAGAACTTTACGGCCACAAGGTCACCGAGGCGACCAGACTGGTCGCCAACCCCGGCTGCTATCCCTCGGGGATCATCCTCGGGCTGGTGCCGGCCCTGCGCGAAGGGGTCATCAGCAGCCGGGACATTGTCGCCGATGCCAAATCCGGCGCGAGCGGGGCCGGGCGCAAACCGTCCACGGGCACCCTGTATTGCGAGGTCAGCGACACCCTGCGCGCCTATGGCCTGGGCACGCACCGCCACACCCCGGAGATCGAGCAGGAACTTGCCGTGGCTGCCGACTCGCCGGTGACCATCTCCTTCAGCCCCCATCTGGTGCCCATGAACCGGGGCATTCTGGCGACAAGCTACGGGCGCATGCAGCAACCGCTGTCCCTGGAAGAAGTCCATGCCCTGTACACCTCATGCTACGCCGACGCCCCGTGGGTGCGTGTGCTGCCCGAGGGGACCCTTCCGGAGACTCGCTGGGTCCGGGGAACCATGTTTTGCGACATCGGCCTGGTGGTCGACCGGCGGACGGACCGATTGCTCGTCGTCACCGCCGTGGACAATCTCTGCCGCGGCGCTTCCGGTCAGGCCATAGCCAACGCCAACCGCATGCTCGGCCTGGAGCCGTGCACCGGTCTGGATCTGCCGCCAATGATGCCTTGAGTCGGGCCGGTGCTTCCTGTAGCGGCCGGCCCTCCAGGCCGCTTCACTCGCTGTCGCGCTCGTCAAGAACCCGTTTGGACTTGGCAAAGGTCCGGGGAAGATCCCCCGGATCGAGGATGTGCACGGCGCAGCGGACCATGAGCCGGCGGCGCAGGCAGGTGCTGACCGCCTCGGAGAGATTCCCGTCCGCGTCCTTACGGGCCCCTGGGTGGCGTTCGACACGCAGGACCATGACATCGACGCCGTGCTGACGGGTCAGCCGGATCTGGTATTCCGAGCTGAGTTCGGGGAAGGTCTCCAGGACTTCGGCGATCTGTCCCGGATAGATGTTGACGCCGCGGAAAATGATCATGTCGTCGGAGCGGCCGAGGATGCGGTCGTGGCGGGGGAGTTCCAGTCCGCAGGGGCAGGGATCGGGCAAAAGGCGGGAAAGGTCCCGGGTCCGGTAACGGATCAGCGGCGAGGCCTCCTTGGACAGCGTAGTGACGACCATTTCGCCAATCTCGCCCGGGGCCACCGGCTCCAGGGTCACCGGATTGAGAATTTCGAGGATGAATTGGTCCGCCCAGTAGTGCAATCCGTCGTGGGCGTCGCATTCGAGACCGGTGCCTGGACCGTAAAGTTCGGTCATCCCCGGGATGTCGTAGCACCCTTCCAGGCCGAAGACCTCTTCGACCCGTTGGCGCATCTTGGGCGTATGGGGCTCAGCGCCGAAGATGATCCGTTTGAGATGGATCCTGTCCTGGAGGCGCTGTTTCTCGACCTCCTCGGCCAAGAGCAGGGCCATCGAAGCCGTAGAACACAGGCAGGTGCTCTGCATGTCGAGCAGAAACTGGAGATGGATGTCCAGATTGCCCGGGCCAATGGGCAAGGCCATGGCCCCAAAATGTTCACACCCGAGTTGGAAGCCGACACCGGCCGTCCAAAGCCCGTAGCCGACAGCGATCTGGACCCGGTCACGGGGCGTGAGTCCGGCCAGGGCATAGCATCGAGCCATCATGGATTTCCAGGTCTCGATGTCCTTCTGGGTGTAGGCCAGAATTTTCCGTTTTCCGGTCGTGCCTGATGAAGCGTGGACCCGGACGACCTCGTCCTCCGGGACACTGAGCAGGGGCAACGGATACTCAGCCCGCAGATCGTCCACAGTGGTCACCGGCAGGTGGCGCAAATCATCGAGGCCGCGGACAGCCTCGGGCGTCACCCCCGAATCCTGCAATCGCTTGCGGTACCGCTCGTTGCCGTTATAGGCATGGGCCACAGTCCAGCGCAGACCCGCTTCCTGGTGGGCCCGCAATTCCTCGGCGCTGAACCGGGGAAAATATGCATGCGTCATGGTCGTCTCCTCAGGTGTGCGAACGGCACTATGGGCGGTTGATTCAGAATTTGTCAAGAAAAGGGACATCCCATGGACCTTGCCTCGGTTTTTTTTCCTCTGCTTGCGCTCTTTCTCGGCCTGGTGCTGGGCAGCTTCTATAACGTCTGCATCCACCGCTACCTGAGCCAAACATCCATTGTCTGGCCCGGCTCGCATTGCCCGCAATGCGGTCACAGGCTGAGCTGGTGGGAAAATATTCCGCTCGTGAGTTTTCTCGTTTTGCGCGGACGCTGCCGTGCCTGCCGCACCCCGATCAGCTGGCGCTATCCCCTGGTCGAGGGCCTTTCCGGACTCTGGGCCCTGGCCCTGGCCTGGCAATTCGGTCCCGGCACCGCCTGGCTGGTGTATATGGGCTTCGGCGGACTGCTCATTGTGGCCAGTTTCATTGATCTGGACAGCTTCATCCTCCCCGACCGTCTGACGCTGCCCGGCGGGCTCCTGGCCCTGATCGCGGCACCGACGCTGCTGGGGCTGTCCTGGAGTTCGGCAGCCATCGGGGCCGTGGCCGGAGCGGGCACCTTCTGGATCCTGCAACAGGGGTACAAACTCCTGCGCGGGGTCGAAGGACTGGGCACCGGGGACATCAAACTCATGTTCCTGCTCGGTGGACTGCTCGGCTGGCAATCCCTGCCCCTGGTGGTCTTTCTCGGCGCCCTGAGTGGTCTGGGCGTCAGCGTGGTCTACCTTGTCCGGGACCGCAGCCAAGGTATGCAGACCGCCATCCCCTTCGGCCCATTTTTGAGCCTGGGCGGGATGCTGACAATCCTCTTCGGCCCATCACTTCTGCAATGGTATCTGGGCTGACAGGGAGGGAAACACAAATCCAAAGTAGCCTTGAAGTTGGAAAGCTCCCTGCCAAAATCCGGGGCCGGGATTGTGGCCACAATCACAAAAACGGCTCAGACATCCAGGAGAAACGTCATGTCAAGCGCCGCACACGCCTTGGAGAATATCGCCTGCTGGCAATACCGCCAGGAGGATTGGCACTCTATCCAGGACACTATCGCTCCGGAACAGGAGGTTTCCCTGTATTGGCATGACCAACTCGCCGCTGCCCTGCTGGCTTTCCCCTCCGGGCTGTCCTCTCTTTGTCTCGGCCATGCCTGGCTCGAACTCTGCCGCCCCGGCGAGACTCCCGGCCTCGACGCGCAGCAGGGGGAATCCTTTTACCTTTCAGTCCGCAACGCCCGTAAAGACCTCGATTTGCACGCCCCCGAGCCGCAACTCACTCCGGAAGCCACCCTCGCCTTGCGCAACGACTTCATGCGCCGCCCCGGCAAATGGGACCACACCGGCTGCTTCCACCGCGCCGGGGTCTATGATCCACAGGAACACCGGTTCCTGACCACCACCGAGGATATCGGTCGTCACAATTGCCTCGACCGGCTTGCCGGCTGGTCCCTTACGGAAAACGTCAATCTCCGAACCACCGTGCTGATGGTCACGGCCAGGGCCACAGCTTCCCTGGTTGAAAAGGCGGTCCGCGCCGGATTCCCCATCCTCGTCAGTCAATCCGCTGTGACCACGCTTGCCGTGGACAAAGCGCAGCAGGCCGGGCTGACCCTGGTCGGCTTTGTCCGCGAACACCGCCTGACCGTGTTCACCGACCCCCACCACCGCATCCTGCGCGATGCAGGCTCCTGATCGCGGCCTGCTCAACGACTGAGTTCCACAAAAAACGGCCGCCACACGGCAGCCGGTGAAAAATGGCGTTTGCTCACCGCAATCAAGCGCGGGATTGCCGCCGAACCGGTTCTGGGATTGCGAAGCCGGCCTGGAAGCTGCCTTGAGCGCACCAGGAGCCGCAGCCTGGCACCAAAGACCAGACTGGATCGCACCCGCGTCACCCCAGGAACACCGCCCACGCTCTTTTTCCAGGCCGAGGGCGCAATTCCAGAACCGGGCGAACACAGAACCTGGCTGCCGCCGAACCGGTTCTGGGATTGTGAAACCGGCCTGGAAGCTGCCTTGAGCGCACCAGGAGCCGCAGCCTGGCACCAAAGACCAGACTGGATCGCACCCGCGTCACCCCAGGAACACCGCCCACGCTCTTTTTTCAGGCCGGGAGCGCAATTCCAGAACCGGGCGAACACAGAACCTGGGTGCCGCCGAACCGGTTCTGGGATTGTGAAACCGGCCTGGAAGCTGCCTTGAGCGCACCAGGAGCCGCAGCCTGGCACCAAAGACCAGACTGGATCGCACCCGCGTCACCCCAGGGACACCGCCCACGCTCTTTTTCCAGGCCGAGGGCGCAATTCCAGAACCGGCTTCCCCCAACGAAAAACAAGGGCTACCAGTTCAGCGTCGCCTTCCAGGCCTCAGCGCACTGCTCAACGTTGAGCCGGCACAACGCCGTCTCGCTTGAGGTAAAGACGATCTCCGGTGCGGCTGTCACCTCACCGATACGAGCGCAGGCCTGGCCGGCAAACAGGGCCTCAAAGGTCTCCTGCCGTTCGGCTGGCACACTGACCAGCAATCGACTCGCCGACTCACTGAACAACCGTTCCAGCGGGGTCAGATCCGCCGGGGCACAAGGCGCGGTAGCGACATCAATACGCACTCCCAGGCGCCCCCCAATGGCCATTTCCGCTGCGGCCACACCAAGGCCACCGTCGGAAAGGTCGTGGCAGGCATTGACCAGCCCCGCGCTCGTGGCCTCGTTGAAGGTCTGGTACCGCTTCCTGGCCGCCAACGCATCAACTTCCGGCACCGCCCCGCCTGATTGCCCAAGCATTTGAGCGATTTCACTGCCGCCGAACTCAGCTCGGGTTCGTCCCAACAGATACAGGCCGTCTCCAGCCTGCTTGAGATCCGACGTCAGGCTGTGTTGGACATCAGGCATGACCGAGATGACAGAAAAAAGAAGCGTCGGCGGGATGGAGATTTTCCGCCCCCCGCCGTAGTAATCGTTTTTCATGGAATCTTTGCCTGAAATGCACGGCACACCGAAGGCAAGGCAGTACTGGGCCAGGGCTTGATTCGCCCGGACCAGCTGGGCCAATTTGTACCGCCCGTCCGGGGTCTTTTCCGATTGGACCGGATCGCACCAGCAAAAATTGTCGATCCCCGCCATATGATCGAGACGTCCCCCCACGGCCACGGCATTGCGAATGGCCTCGTCGATACAATTGGCGGCCATCCAATAGGTGTCCAAATCGCTGTACTTGGGGGCGATTCCATTGGAGACCACCAGCCCTTTACGGCTCTCGAGCACCGGGCGAATAACCGCGGCGTCACCGGGGCCGTCCGCGAACTGGCCGACAAGGGGTTTGACCACGCTGCCGCCCTGAACCTCATGGTCATACTGCCGGATGACGTATTCCCGACTACAAATATTCAATCGTCCGAGCAGGTCCACGAGCAGTGTTTCGGCCTGTTCCTCGCCGGGCAAGGTGACGGAGGTCTCCGCGAGTGCCGGGCGTTCCCAGACCGCCTCCAACTCCATCTGCGGCAAACCGTTGTGCAGAAATTCCATCTCCAGAAAAGCCACCGTGGCCTGGCTGTAACGGACGTGGAAATAGCCGCTGTCGGTGAAGTGCCCCAATGCAGTGGATTCGACATCCATCTCCCGGGACAAGGCCAAAAAGGCCTCGAGCTGGTCCGGGGGCACAGCCACCGTCATCCGCTCCTGGGCCTCGGAGAGCAGGATTTCCCAGGGAGCCAGCCCGTCGTATTTCAAGGGCGCCAGGGCCAGGTCGAGTTCACAGCCGCCGCTGTCTTCGGCCATCTCGCCCACCGAGGACGAGAGCCCGCCGGCCCCATTGTCAGTCAGGGCGTTGTACATCCCCAGATCCCGGGCGCGCATCAGAAAATCATAGAGCTTGCGCTGGGTGATGGGATCTCCTATCTGGACCGCCGTTGCCGGGGAACCGGCGTGGAGTTCTTCCGAAGAAAAGGTGGCCCCGTGGATCCCATCCTTGCCAATCCGGCCGCCGACCATGACCACCGCGTCACCGGGAAGGGCTTTTTTCTCATGGCTCGGCCGTCCCTTGACCTTGGCCGGCATGGTCCCGACCGTGCCACAGAAGACCAGGGGCTTGCCGAGGTAGCGTTCGTCAAAAACGAGGCCGCCGTTGACCGTCGGAATCCCGGACTGGTTCCCCCCGTGCTCCACACCTTCGCGGACCCCTTCCAGAACCCGCCGCGGATGGAGCAGGCGTGGCGGCAACGGCTGATCGTAAAAGGGGGAGGCAAAACAAAAGACATCGGTGTTGCAGGTCAGATTGGCGCCCATGCCCGTGCCCATCGGGTCACGATTGACGCCGACGATCCCGGTCAGAGCCCCGCCGTAAGGATCCAAAGCCGAAGGGGAATTGTGCGTCTCGACCTTGATGCACACGCTGTAATCGTCATTAAAACGGATCACCCCGGCATTGTCCTTGAAGACCGAGAGACAGAAATCGGCCGCACCGAGGCGACGCCGGAGGGTTTTCGTACTGCCCTGGATATAGGTCCCGAACAGAGAGTCCTCAATCCGCTTCTGCCCGGTCTCCCGGTTGGTGTAGTCGATGCGGGCGTTGAAAATCTTATGTTTGCAGTGCTCAGACCAGGTCTGGGCCAGGCATTCCAGTTCGGCATCCGTGGGCTCTGTCGGCAACCCCAACCCGGCCCGGGAAGCCCGGACATCTTCGCGGCGATAGTACGCCTTGATGGCCCGCATCTCCTTGGGGCTCAGGGCCAGGACCCGATCCTGACTGAGCTGCTGCAGGGCGGGCTCGTCCAGGCCGGACAAGGAAACTGTCTCCACGATATCGGTCGCCTGTCCGGTGACCTCCGGGGGGTCGGCGGGAAAGCCGGGATCGGCCTCCCAGGCGGTGCGGTCCTTGATCCGCAGACGATGGATGAGTTCATTGGCCAGAAGATCACGGCCAATGCGCTCCACATCCTCACGGGTAAGGGCCCCGCGGATATGATACTCCTGCGATGTGTAGACCCGGGCGGCGCGTTCGGCCGGCAGGTCGAGCACCGTGCGCACGGTCTGCAGGGCGACCCGTCCGGGATTGTCGGTCACGCCCGGTTTGAAGCCGACTTCGACGATCCAGTCCCCCTGGGCCGGCCACGGCGTCTCCCGGATCTCGTGCAATACCGGGTCGTGGAGCACTTCCTGGTCCTGGATCTGCCGGCACTCCTCAGCGCTCAGTCCCTGGAGGGTATACATCTGGACCAGGGACACGGCTTCGACCGTGATCCCGCAGGTTTCCTGAATCTCACGAGCGATCTTCGCTCCCTGCACATCCTGGACATGCTCGCGCATGCCCACACTCAATCGGGCGATCATGGGCCGACTCCTTGCGGTACGGATCGTCTATGTATTGCGGTACTGGACATATTCCAGGATACTTCCCAACAACGTTTGGCACGGGCCTGCGGGGAAAAACTGCAAAGCCTTTCGGGCCTGCTCGAGATACCCGGCCGCGACCTCCCGGGTCGCTTCCGCCAGGTGGGCCTGGCCGATAGCCGTAATAATGGCCGATTGTTCGACTTCGTCCAGGGTCCCGTGCTTGATAGCCGCCAACACCCGTTCCGCCTCCTCTTGGGGCAGACTCTTGAGGTAGAAAAGAAGCGGCAGGGTCAGCTTTCCTTCCCGCAGATCGCCCCCGATGGGCTTGCCGGAATCTTCTACAGCACTGGTGTAATCCAGGGCGTCGTCGACAAGTTGAAAGGCGATGCCCAGATTCCGACCAAGGTCCTGAGCCGCCTGGCGCTGCGGGCCCTTAGCCCCGGCCAGCACCGCGCCGCATTCACAGGAGGCCTGGATGAGGACAGCGGTTTTGCCGGTAATGATCTGAAAATAATCCTCTTCAGACAGCCTGGGCTCCCGGAGTTGAGCGATTTCCATGATCTCCCCGTTTGCGGTGGCCATGATCGCCTCGGAGGCGATACGCATCAATTCCGGCTGCCCGTATCCGGCGATGCATTTATTGGCCATGGCCAACAGGGCGTCGCCGGCAAGAACAGTTTCCTGGACCCCGAAAGCGAGATGGGCCGAGGGTTGCCCCCGGCGCAGCGCCGCCCCGTCAAGGATATCGTCGTGGATCAGGGTCGCTGAGTGGAGCAATTCCAGGGCCGTGGCCAGGGGGTAGACCTCCTTATCCCGATACCCGAAGGCTTCAGCGGTCAAAACGCATAAAATGGGCCGCAACCGTTTGCCCCCAGCCCCCAGCACATGGCTGGCCACCGGGACGATAAGGGGATCAAGCTCCCCGAGAACCGATTGAATATGGTCTTCTATGGCCGGTCGATGAAGACCGAAATAGGTGTGTAATGCTTCCATGAGAGCTCACTGACTGATGTTCAAATCCGTTTTGTCCGCGATCAGGGACGAAACGGCTCCTGTGCAGCCGCTTCCGGGGGCGCGACAAGTTGTCCCAGCAATTCGAGGGCGTCGTCCCCCCCATTGGAGGTATGATCAAGGCTGAATTCATTCACATAGGCGTCGATATGGGCCTGCAGGGTCGCTTGGTCCATCTCCTGCGCCAGGGCTTGCACAAGGGGCCAGACCGCCTCGGGGGTCGTTCGGGCCCGGCGCAGACTGGCCTGGATCACGGCCGCGATCGCCTCTTGGGCGGCTTCGCCCAAACGGTGGTGGACCAGGATGACCCCAAGGGGTAAGGGGAGGCCGCCGCTGTGGGCCGTCCACCACGCTCCCAGGTCCAAGGCGCATTCCAGTCCGTAGCGGGCAAAGACGAGGGCGGACTCGTGGATCAGCAACCCGGCATCGACTGCACCGTCCTGGACCGCCTTCGGGATACGGTCGTAGCGCAAGGGAATCGGTTCGAAATCCGGCCCCCAGGCCCCGCGGAGCAGGGCATAAGCCGTGGTCTGTAAACCGGGAACCCCGACGCGCCGGACAGGGTGCCGGCCGGGACGTTTGACCACCTTGGGCCCAGCCTGGAGTCCGAACGCGCCGCCGCAAGGCAAAATGCCATACTCCTGCCGCAGGGCTAGCCCCTGAACGGCCGACACTTTGACCACATCACGTTTTCCGGCAGCGGCCTGTTGATTCAGATCCTGGACATCGGCCCAGAAAAAACGGGCCGGACGGCCAGAATCCGGGACGGTGAGCCCCAGCATCCAGGCCGCAAAAATAAAAGTGTCATTGGGGCACGGCGAGACCGCCACCCGCCACGGGGGCCCCGCTTGAGCGGATGTCTCAGTAGAGCAGAGGCTGCTCATTGGTCCGTCCTCCGGTCGCCGCGCCCCGGCCACAGGGCCTGCGTAACGGGTCCCAGGCGTGCAAGCGCGGCCTTAAGGTTCCAATCTCCGGCGGCACGGGAGCCGACGCGGTTGGAAATTGTGCGCAGTTCCAAAAAAGGCACCTCTTGCGTGAGACAGGCCCAGGCCAGGGCAAATCCTTCCATGTTTTCGATATCCGCGTCGTAACGGTGACGGTAGCAGGCGGCCTGCTCAAGGGTCCCGGAAACACCCGCGACGCTTAGGCTTTTGACCCGGCAGCAGGCTGGTAAACACACCCCCATAGCCCGAGCCCCCCCTTCGGGATCGAGTGGGACGCGATCGCGGTAGACCTGCCCGCCGATCTTGCCGTGGGCCAGCCCCAGCCCGCAAGGATCAATACCCTCGGTTTTTCTGAGGCCGAATTCAGGCCAGCTCTCTGCAGTCACACAGCACACGGTCTCAAGGCGAAGGGCCTGGAGGTCAAAACTGCCGGCCACGCCGAGATTGCAGACACCACGGGGCCGAAACGTTCCCAGCAATCGGCCCAGAGACAAGGCGGCGTTGACTGGCCCCACCCCGGTGACAAGCGTGACCATGGTCTGTTCGGCAAACGGCTGTTCGCACCATTGCCCCTCCTCGGGAATAATCGCGCCAGGCCATCCCTCCAGACAGGCCCGCATCTCCATGGCCGTGGCCGTGACCAGGACGAGGTGGCGGTCGGGTCTTCCCCGTTCGCCTGGATCACTTCTGGGCATCCTACAGCCGCCAATAGGTCAGGCCCTGCTCCCGGAGCATCTCCCCGTCCAGGGCCGCTTTGACATCCATGACCAATCCCTGTCCGGAGGCGAACATCTCGGCAATGCGCTGAGGGGACAATGCAGTGTAGGGGCGATGCCCCACAGCCAGGATAAGTCCGTCGAGATCGCTCAAGGCATCCCAGTCGACGAGTTCCAGGCCGTATTCCTCCCGAGCTTCGTCAGCGGAAACGAGGGGATCGTGCACCAGCACTTCAATCTGATAGTCCTGCAACTCGTGGACAATGTCGACCACCCGGGTATTGCGCAGATCGGGCACATTTTCCTTGAAGGCCACCCCTAAAACCGCCACGCGTGCACCGTGGACAGGCGAGCCGTTTTGCACAAGGGATTTGACCGCCGTCTGGGCCACATAAGCGCCCATGCCGTCGTTGATACGCCGGCCGGCAAGGATGATCTGCGGGTGCAGCCCAAGGGCCTCGGCCTTGAACGTCAGATAATAGGGATCGACGCCTATGCAATGCCCCCCGACAAGGCCGGGGCGAAAGGGCAGAAAATTCCATTTCGTCCCCGCAGCGGCCAGGACATCCTGGGTGTCGATATCCATTTTGTGGAACATCTGGGCCAATTCGTTCATCAGGGCGATATTCAGATCGCGCTGGGTATTTTCAATCACCTTGGCTGCTTCCGCGACCTTGATGGTCGGGGCCTTGTGGATTCCGGCGTGCACGACACTGCCGTAGAGATCGCTCAGCAGGTCGGTGGTCGCCTGGTCCTGACCGGCAACAACCTTGATAATGTTTTCCAGCCGGTTGTCCTTGTCCCCAGGATTGATCCGCTCCGGGGAATACCCGACCCGGAAATCACGCCCGCATTGCAGACCGGAGACCTCTTCCAAAAGCGGCACGCAGACCTCTTCGGTCACCCCCGGGTAGACGGTGGATTCAAAGACCACCACACTGCCCGGGCCCATGGCGCCGGCCACGGTCCGCGTCGCACCGCGGGTCGGCCCGAGATCAGGGCGCCGGTTGGCATCGATGGGGGTGGGCACGGCAACGATAAACACCGTGGCCTGAGCCAATATTTCTGGATCACAGGTCAATTCGAGGTCCACTTCTCCCAGCACTGCGGGATCAATCTCACCCGTTGAATCCCGGCCAGCCTGAAGTTCATCCACCCGCTCCCGGGCGATATCAAATCCGATAACCCGAAAATGGCGGGCCAGGGCCACAGCCAGAGGGAGCCCCACATACCCGAGGCCCACAACGGCCACAGCCTGCTTCTTGTCCTGAAGCAAGCGCAACTCTGGCAGCTGGTGCAGCTGTGATTGCATTTTTCTGATCCTTTCTGGCGTCAGTTTCGATGGGGGTCTTCGTGCGGCGGTGTGCTAGACAAGGGGCATAGAGCGTGGCAGACTTCCGGCCATGCAATTTGACGTGACCTTTTTCCTCACCGCCCTCGGATTGGCCTTTATTCTTGAAGGCCTCCCCTATTTTATCTGGGCCGAACGCATGCCCACAGTCCTGGCCCTGCTCGCGGAACAACCCTCGGGACGTTTGCGTCGCTACGGTTTTTTTGCCCTTTTGGCCGGCCTGGCGCTTATCGCCTTCGGACGCTCCCTGGTGTAACCGGGGGGCTGCGGCACGACCCTTGCGCCGGTATTGCTGTTCAATCGCCCGGCCGCGTTCAAGGCCAAGCCTCTCTTCCACGCCCCTTCGCTTCAGCAGTCGGGTGGAGTTCCTTTTTCCTCCGCCGCCTTTTCAGCCACATGGAGATAGACAATCCCGGATTGCAGCGGCAGATACCCGACCCGGGTAAAGCCGGCCTCAAGCAATTCTCCCGCCAATTCCCGCGCCTCGGGAAAGGCTTGAATCGTCTCGGCCAGATAGGCATAGGCCTCCGCATCTCTGGAAATAAGGCGCCCTGTCAGGGGCAAAATGGTCTTGAGATACACATTGTACAGCCCTTTCCAGATCCTGTTGCGCCCGGAACCAAATTCGAGGATGCACACTCGCCCTCCGGGGGCAAGGACCCGGTGCATCTCAGCGTAGGCGTCTGATCGGGGCTGGATATTGCGGATGCCGAAGGCGATGGTGATGCAGTCCACGCTGCGTTCGGGCAAGGGCAAGGTTGTGGCGTCACCGCCGACAGGAAGAATTTGCGTCTCACCGTGACGCTGGAGCTTGCCCAGCCCCCGACGGAGCATGGGGAGTGTCAGATCGAGCCCGAGGACGGCTCCATCCGGTTTTTGACGCCGGATCTCCCGAGCCACATCAAGCGTTCCCGCAGCAAGGTCGAGAACCCGCCCGGTGTCGCCCGTGCGAACAAAGCGGACCAGACGGTACCGCCAATACATGTCCAGGCCGAGGCTGAGAAAATGGTTGAGAAAATCATACCAGCCAGCGATCCGGCCGAACATGGACGCCACGCGGCGGGAGTGCCCCTCGAACAAGGCATCATTGCTCCGCGTCATGAGCAGAAGGGGGACGAGAATTGGAGGATATGGTCCGCAAGACTTCACTATAAATGGAGGCAAAATATTCCGAAAAAGTGCCGGGCGAGATCCTCCCGATTTCAATAAACTTGACGACGATCTCTTTCGTGATTTGCAGGGCCTGTTTTTCTTCTTGTGTCACGTTGCCCTCCTTTGGCGTCCAGAAATAAAAAAACCCGTCCGGGGGGAAATGGTTTTGACCGGGTACCGGAAAACGCCGGACGGGAAAAAGCGGGAGAAAGCGAGGAACCACCCCCCGTTTTTTACGATGGGCCTATAGCACGCCCCCGATCCGGAGTCGAGCCCGGGAACCGGCTCTCCCCCGGGGGCACCGCAACGTCTCCCAAACCCTCTCCCCACTCAGCGGTCAGCTCAAACGACATCATCCCTCTATTCCTGACCCGACAAGGCCTGGATTTCAGCCCGGATCGCCTGTGCGGCAAGCTGGGGCGCCTCACGAGCCACGACTTCGCGCATTTCATGGCGCAGATTCTGGGCAAGTTCGCTGATTTCATCTTGATTGACCATCTGCTGTTCAAGCTCCGAGAGCCGTTTTTCAAAACTGGCCAGTTCTTGCCGCCATTGATCCGCCTGGTCCTTGCCCTGTTCCTGGAGGACCTGCTCATCACTGAATTGTTTTTCAAGCCTCTCCAGACGGCGGCGCAGGGCGGCCAGTTCGTCCTCAACCGCGCCTTCTTCGGCTTCGCCACCAGGTGTCTGCTCGGCCTGCAACCGGGATTCAAGCTGCGGCCACAGATGCTCGCTGACCTGATTGGCGATGCCGCTGATCCAGCTTTCCGGCAGGCCATCCTGGGTCAGGATCGTTTCCAGGCTTTCGCGGACATTTTCCGTGAGCTGTTCCGGTTCCGTTTCGTCGTGCTCAAAGGACAGGCCATGGATGAAGGCGTCCAATTCGGCAGCCTCATTGCGGGCCTGGTCCTGATCAAACGAGGGTGCTCTCTCCTCCTCGGCCGAGAGGAAAAAATCGTCGAGTTGATCAGTGGTATCGGCAGGCCTCTCCTGCTCTGCCGCGCCACCGCTTTCGAGTTCCTCAAACAGGGATTGCAGGTCACGGTCTTCCGCGGCCGGTGTCTCCTTACCGTCCTCGCCAAAGAGCACATCAAGATCCGCCATGCCCTCATTCTGGGAAGAGGCGCTCTCCTCCTCGCTCGGCAACCGCTTGCCGGGATCGCCTTCTTTGACGATCTCCGTCAGATCCAAAACATCCTCGGTGTTGGGGGTCATCTTTTTGTCGTCGGACATAACGCCTCGCATGTGTTTACAGGTCAGGTCCTCGAAAAGAGCCGAACCAAAGAAGACAACGGCCCGGGCTGTTCACAGGCCTCGCCACAGACTCAGAAATGGTTTTGGCACCTGATCTGAATCCCGTCAACTCGCGCCGGGCAAGGAAAGAGGGAGAAGGGCAAGAAAGGAAGGGCAAAAAAAAAAGGCCGCCCGAAGGCGGCCCTAAGCGATGTCGCTTATTTCGGGTGGCACTGCGTGCAGGCCAAAGGACCGGTGGTTTCGCCGGCTTTTTTCTTGGCCATGTGGCAGCCCAGGCAGCTGTGTTCGCTGCGGCGGTCATGGAATGCATTGTAGAAATAGGCGATGTCCTTTTTCTCTTCAACGCTGGTGGGGTTGAAGAGATCGTGGCACCCTTCAGTCATGCAGTTGTAGTTGTCGGGGTTCTCAGCCAGCATATGGTGGCAGGACTCACAATCCAGAGCGCTGTGCGCATCGTGGGAGAACTCCACCGGGCTGAACCGGGCTTTCACGCCTTCGGGAGCCTTCAGGACCATGTCCCCGGGGGCTTCCATTGCACTCAGATTCGGCAGCACAAACGCGCAGACCAAAGCGGAGCACACCAGAGCGACAAACAGTGATTTCCTCATTCCGCTACACCTCCTTACCAAGTTGTTACAAAATGCACTAGCTCATTTCCCACTACGGGAGAACAACAGCTTATGTCAAGCGGGGCGGCGGAAAACCAGCGCTGCTTTTGGGAATAATCCCTAGAACTTGACAGCCTGGACGGCCTCCAGGGTCTGTTCGAAGTCCGCCTTTTCATGGGCAAAGGAGACAAATGTGCACTCGAATCCCGAAGGAGCGATATAGATTCCCTGCTCCAACATCTGGGCATAGTAGGCCCGGAAAAGATCCTGATCCTGTTTCTGGGCGCTGGCGAAATCAGTGACCGCTTCAGAGCTGAAAAACAGGGTAAACGCGGAGCCCAGGACGTTCAGGGAAACAGGCACGCCCTTGTCCGTGAGCACCTGCTGCATCTGTTCGGCCAATTTTCTGGTCTGCTCGGCCAGGGCAGTATAATTGCTCTTGGCCAAAAGCCGTAGTGTCGCAACCCCGGCAGCCATGGCCACGGGATTCCCGGCCAGGGTCCCAGCCTGGTAAACCGAACCGCAAGGGGCAATACGCTCCATGAGTTCTTTCTTGCCCCCATAGGCACCGACCGGAAATCCGCCGCCGATGATCTTGCCCAGGCAGGTCAGATCAGGGGTCACGCCGAACAAGGTCTGGGCCCCGCCATAATCCATCCTGAACCCGGTGATGACCTCATCGAAAATAAGCACACTGCCGTAGCTGTCTGCCAACTCACGCAGTCCCTGGAGGAAACCGGATTGGGGCGGTACAAGGCCCATATTCCCGGCGACCGGCTCCAGAATGATGGCGGCAATCTCATCGCCTTGCTGTTCAAAGACGGCTCGGGCGGCTTCCAGATCGTTGTAGGGGACGATAATCGTGTCCTGCACAGTGTGTTCGGGCACGCCGGGGGTGCCAGGGATGGACAATGTCGCCACCCCGGAGCCGGCGCTGGCCAGCAGAGCGTCGACATGGCCGTGGTAATTGCCCTCGAATTTGAGAATCTTGTTTCGGCCGGTATGCGCCCGAGCCACCCGGAGCGCGCTCATGGTCGCCTCCGTCCCGGAATTGACCATGCGCACCATATCCATGCCCGGAAACGCGTCGACAATAGCCTCAGCCAGCTCGATCTCCTGCACGCAGGGGGCACCAAAACTTGAGCCGTTGTCCACGGCGCGGTGGACGGCGTCGGTCACTTCGGGATGGGCATGGCCGAGCAGCATCGGCCCCCAGGACAAGACATAGTCAATGTAGCGATTGCCTTCCTCGGAAAAAATATGGCTCCCCTTGCCCTTGGCAATGAACAGCGGATCCATTCCCACGCTTTGGCAGGCCCGCACCGGACTGTTCACGCCTCCAGGGATAACCGCTCTGGCCTTTTGAAAGAGTTCCTTGGAATCATGCATACTGCTACTCCTTTTTCGTTACGCCCCGCTTCCAGCCACCCTCTGAGCGCCTTTTTCACTGCCCGCCCAGAAGCAAGAGGTTTGGCAGCGGCGGCTGGACGGACGCCACGCTTTTTTGCCCCGCGAGAAACGCCACGGCAGGGGTTAGAAATACCGCATGGAGGTTTTTTTCAGTTCCTGGTCGCTAAACAGGACCTCATATTGCTCTACTCCGGTCTCAGCCTGGAGTTCATGGACCACGCGCAAGCAATCCTCCAGACTGCGCCCATGGATCATGGTATACATATTATACGGCCAGTCCAGACAATTGCGGCGCTGATAACAATGGGTGATCTCCGTGCGCTCGGCCATGCGTCTGCCGACCTGCTCTACATCGCGGTCGTCTTCCACATACCAGGCCACCATGGCGTTGTGCCCGTATCCGGCCTGTTGGTGGCGCAAGGTAGCCCCGAAGCGTCTGATACTGCCGTTGGCTTGCAAACGGCGCAACAGCTCGAGCACGACCTCTTCGTCGACCCCGACTTCCCGGGCGATATCAGCAAAAGGGGTTGCCGAATCCGGCAATGTTCCCTGGACGATACGCAAAATAGCCTTGTCTTTCGCCGTCAACTCTTCATACACTGTACTCATGGTTCCCCCTGTCTCTCGGAATTCAGAGCTGTTACCGTTTTCGCGCTCAGCTTGCAACCGCTGCAGACACAGGGGCCGACGGCCTTTGTCTTGTCTGAAGGGGCGCAAAACGCTATACCTCTCTAGCCAGGCAAGAAAAATGACAATTCGAGGCCCGCGTCAGCAGGTTTGCACGGTGATTGCGGCAGGCATACGTCGCCTGCTGCCTGCGCGACATGCCGCAGATCGAAGACGGGGCTGCAGAGGCAGATCGCCGAACCGTTCACGACTATGTCAGGGCCGGCTTACCACCACAACAGCGCAGCCGTGGCGCAAAGGACCGGCCACTTTTGCACAAGGAGTTTTCTATGCACATCGCTGTTCTCGGAGCAGGCAGCTGGGGCACGACATTGGCCAACGTCTTTGCCCGCAAAGGCGAATCGACCTCGCTTTGGGTCAGGGAGCCGAAGCTCGCCGCAACTATACGAACGCAACACCAAAATCCGGTCTATCTGCCGGACATTGCCCTGAGCCCGGAAATCCAGGCCCACCCGGACCTGGAGACGGTGCTGAAATCCGCGGAGCTTATTGTTGTGGCGGTCCCGTGCCAGTTTCTGCGCGGCGTACTGAACGAGGCACGCCCTTTGTTGCCCAAAAAACCGTTTGTCATCTGTGCCAGCAAAGGGATCGAGCTCGAGACCCTCAAACCGATGTCCGAGGTGGTCGCCGAGGCATTGCATGAATTGCACCCGACCTACGCCATGCTCTCCGGCCCCTCGTTCGCCCGGGAAGTCGCTCGTGAATTGCCCACGGCCGTCAGTCTCGGCTGTGCCGACACCAAACGGGGGAAAATGGCCCAGGCAGCGTTGAGTACCGAGGCGTTCCGGGTCTATACCAACTCTGACGTCCGCGGCGTGGAACTCGGCGGAGCCATCAAGAATATCATCGCCATTGCCGCCGGGATCAGCGACGGGCTCGGGTTCGGAAGCGACGCCAGAGCGGCCCTGATCACCCGCGGCCTGGCTGAGATGTCACGCTTGGGCCAGGCCATGGGCGGCCGGGCCCAAACCTTTATGGGGCTCTCCGGCATGGGCGACCTTGTTCTGACCTGCACTGGTGATCTGTCGCGCAATCGGCAAGTGGGACTCAAGCTGGCCCACGGCCTTTCCTTGATGGACATTCTCAGTGACATGCGCATGGTGGCCGAAGGCGTCAAAACTACGGAGGCGGTCTTCCGCCTGGGCCAACGACTCAATGTCGAACTGCCCATCACCGAACAGGTGTACCGCATTCTCTATGAAGAAAAGAATCCCTCCGAGGGTGTCAGTGAACTCATGGGTCGCGAACTCAAGGACGAATAGGCCGTTTCTCTGCCTGCTGCTCGCCAGCGTTATTCTGGTCCTGTGCTGTACCTCGGCCCGTGGGGCGCCGGAACAATTGGCCGTGACCCTTGTCCATGACGGGCCGGGACACGGCGAAACGGCCTTTGCCTCGCAATTGAAACAGGAAACCGCCAAGCTGCTTGCTCCGGAAATCTCTCTGGAGTGGAGGACTGAACCGGCCTCCGCCTCGAGCCCGGAGGCGATCCAGCACGCCCTGAATCGCGCATTGGGCGCCCCAGGCACGGACATCGTGGTCACCAGCGGACCGCTGGGAACTCTTGCGGCCGCCCGCGCCCGGGAACACTTGGCCAAACCGGTTTTGGGCCTGCTGGAGGTTGCTTCCAGCCTGTACGGCCTCTCTCAGAAAAATCCTGGCGTGTCGGACCGAGGCAACCTGAATTGTATCGCCCCCACCGGGAAGCTGCAACGTGATCTGACTGCTTTGCGCCGGCTCGGCCACACCTCCGCCATCACCTGCCTGTTCGACGCGGCCCTGCTCCGTGCGGTCCCCGGATTTGCTCCACACCTTAGAGCCCTCGGCCGGGAGCTTGATCTCCAGATCAAGGTCATCCCGGTTGCGGATTCACCGAACGCAACAATCCAGGAGCTTCGAGACGCAGCCCCGGGCGCGCTCTATCTCGGCTCCACACCGCAATGGGGAGCGCAAGACCGCGCCGTTTTTTTTCGCGCTTGCACCGTCCAACACTGGCCGGTCGTTTCCGGCGGGGGTCGCAAGGACGTTGTCGCTGGGGCCTTGGCGGCGCACGCCGGCCCCGCTCCGGCCCGCATCGCCCGCCGGATGGCCTTGAACATCCAGGCAGTGCTCCAGGGCGAGCTGCCGGGTGAACTGCCCAGGGAATTGGGCGCCCACGGCCGGCTGTGCGTCAATGCCTCCACAGCCCGGCACCTTGGCATTCCAGTTTCCCGGGCCGCGGCCCTGTCCGCAGAGATCCTGCACGACCCGCCTTCCTCAGACGTGCCGCGGTTGACCCTGCCGCAGGCCCTCAACCTGGCAGCGCGCCACAACCCGCAACTCATGGAACAAACGGCCCGCGTCGCAGGGGCCCGAGGCCAGTCCGGTCAAGCCAGGGCCGCTTTCCTGCCCCAGGTTTCCGGGTATTGGCAAACAACGCATATCGACCAGGACCGTTCAGAGGCCTCCCTCGGGATGCAGCCGTGGCGCAGGGCCTCGGCCGGATTCACCGTTCGCCAGAACATCTTCAATGATCCCCTGTTCACCCAGGCGGCAGCAGCGGAGCAAACCGTCAAGGCCAGGAAACAGGAACAGTCCCGGGCGCGACTGGATGTGCTTGCTGCGACCGGACGGGCCTATCTGAATGTCTTGCGGGCCCAAGCAGTACTGGAGAGCGCCAAGCGCAACCACGCCCTTACCCTGGACCACCTTGAACTCGCCCGGGCCCGACGGCGGGCAGGGGCCTCCGGTCCGCAGGACATCTACCGCTGGGAGGCCCAGGAGGCCGAACAGCAAAGTGCGGTGCTCAAAGCCCGGACCGGAGTTGCTCAGGCCCGGTTGGCATTGAACAGGGCCCTCGGCCAGCCGCCGCAGACATCGTGGACCGCGGCCGACCTCAGTCTACAGGACAGACTCCATTTTCTGGCCCCCTTCTTCCCGGCAGACGGGGCCGTGCCCCAGACCTTGCAGGCCTTGATCGCCCAGGCCGAGGACACGGCCTTGGAGCAATCCCCCTCCCTGAACGCCCTGGAAGCCCTGCTGCATGCGGGACGACTGCGGCGGGACCAAAAAAAACGGGCTTTTTTTGCCCCTGAAATCACGGCTTCTTTTGAGTTTGAGCACGAATTGACCAGTGAGTCCGAAAGTTGGGATCCCCCGCAGGGGATGCGGCTGGACCTGCCGCAGGCCAACAAGGACGATTGGACCCTGGCCCTGAGGGCCAGGGTGCCGCTGATCACCGGGGGAGAGCGCGGCCATGCCCTGGCCGAGGCCCGGGCTGTGCTCGCCCGCCTTGCAGCCCGGCGCCGGGGCATACGCCAACAGATCCAGGAGGAGGTCCGCAGGGCGGTCTACGCCCTGGAAAGCTCCCGGCCCCGCATCCATCTGGCCCGGCGGGCCGCCGACCGCGCGGACAAGAATCTCCACGTTGTGCAGGCAAAATATGCCCGAGGCACGGCCTCTCTGGTCGCCCTGCTCGACGCACAGCACAACGCTGTCACCCAGCAAAAAAAGGCGGATCTCGCCCTGTACGCGTATTTCGAGGACCTTGTCGCCCTGCAACGGGCCATGTCCTGGTTTGCCTGGACCGCCCCGCAACAGAGCGCACAGCAATGGCTGCGAACCCTGCAACGCCGGGCCTCGAAAACGGCAGCGCCCGCCTCGCAGTCCCGCTCGGCCTCCCCGCTGCAACCCTGATCAGGGGTGCACAGACCCCTGCAGAGAAAGCGAACCGCAAAGGAAACACAACAATGGAAGAAAGTCCGGAAATCTTTGAACACAAATTGAGTCTGCGCAATCTGCGCATCGAGGATTATGCGGACCTGACGGAAATTATGGATCGCGCTTACCGGGCCATGGACGAGATCTGGGAGCGCGACGAGATCCGCTCCATGATCACCCGTTTTCCCGAGGGCCAATTGTGCATCGAAGACAACGGCAAGGTTGTGGCCGTAGCGCTGAGCCTGATCATCGATTACGCCAAGTACGGCAGCACACATACCTACCAGGACATCATCGGTGAAGGGTATCTCCGCAACCACGACCCCAATGGGGATTACCTCTATGGTATCGAGGTCTTTGTCCATCCGGACTACCAGGGCATGCGTCTCGGCCGCCGTTTGTATGACGGCCGCAAGGGGTTATGCGAACAACTCAATTTAAAAGGCATTCTCGTTGGCGGGCGCATCCCCGGTTACGGCCGGTACAGCCACGAGATGTCGCCCCAGGAATACGTGACCCAGGTCAAAAACAAGGAGTTGCACGATCCGGTGCTCTCCTTCCAATTGGCCAATGATTTCCACATCAAGAAGTTGATCAAGGGCTATCTGCCCATCGACGAGCGCTCCCACGGCTATGCGGTCCTGCTTGAGTGGAACAATATCTACTATGAGGAACAGCCGGAAATCCTGAGCCAACGCAAAAGTTACGTCCGTCTCGGGGTAGTCCAGTGGCAGATGCGGCTGTTCGGCTCCTTTGACGATTTTCTGCAACAGGTCGAATTTTTTGTGGACACTGTGGCCCGCTACCAGGGCGATCTGATTTTATTTCCCGAACTCTTCAATGCCCCGCTCATGGCCCGTTTCGACCAGGAAGACGCCGCCGATGCCATGCGCTCGCTGGCCGAATATACCGAACCGCTGCGCGAGGAACTCATGCGCATGGCCCTGGGGTACAACATCAACATCGTCTCCGGATCAGTTCCGGAATACCGGGACAACAAACTCTTCAATGTCTCTTTTTTGTGCCGCCGCGATGGGACCTGGGACACCCAGTACAAACTCCACATCACCCCCGAAGAAACCTCGAGTTGGGGGCTGCGCGGGGGCAATCAGATCAAGGTCTTCGATACCGACGTCGGCCGTATCGGCATCCTCATCTGCTACGATGTTGAATTTCCGGAACTCCCGCGGCTCATGACCGCTCAAGGAGTGGAAATTCTGCTGGTTCCTTTCTGGACGGACACCAAAAACGCCTATCTCCGGGTACGCCGCTGCGCCCAGGCCCGGGCCATCGAAAACGAATGCTATGTGGCTATCTCCGGCAGTGTCGGGAACATCCCCCGGGTCGAAAACATGGACATCCAGTATTCGCAGGCCGCGATTTTTTCGCCCTCGGACTTCGCCTTCCCCCACGACGCTGTGGCCGACGAGGCGACCCCGAATACGGAAATGACCCTGATTGCCGATCTGGATCTCGACCTGCTCAAGGACCTGCGGCACCAGGGCTCGGTCCAGAACATGAAAAACAGACGCCTTGACCTCTATTCCCTGAATTGGTTGTCCGGGGGATCTTTTGACCCCACAGGAGAGCACTCATGAACGCGGCCAGATACCGGGGCCCAGCGGCACTGCTTTTTATCCTCGGCCTGATGCTCGGAGGATGCTCTGAAACTCCTGTCGGGGCCGCCGGCAATGCGAACGCTACCGCGCCTCAGGCGGTGGTCGTCGAAGAAACCCCGGTCTGGACCAACGCTTCCAGGCGCAGCTTTGCTGGCACGGCCCAGGCCGGGGTGCAAACTCCACTGAGCTTTCGTGTCGAAGGGGAGATCACTCGCTTGCCGGTCAGCGCCGGCCAGAGAGTCCAGGCCGGATCTGTGGTCGCTGTGTTGGACGCAACAGATTACCGGCTGCAGCGTCAGCAGCGAAGCGCGGATCTCGCCCAGGCCAAGGCTGGCCTGGACCAGGCCCGGGCATCCTATTTCCGGGTCCGTTCCCTGTACGAGGCCGGAAATGTTAGCACCCAGGAGTTGGACGACGCCAAAGCGGCCTTCGAAACGGCCCAGGCCCAGCTCCAGAAGGCTGAAAAGGCGGTGGCATTCGCCCAAAAGCGGGTTGGCTATTGCCGTCTGGAGGCCCCGATTGCGGCCGAAGTCGTGCGTATCCCGGTCGAGATCCACCAGAATGTGGCTGCAGGCCACCCCGTCGTCGTTCTTGCCAGTCAGGGGCCGCTGGAGGTCGAACTTGGCGTGCCCGAGTCCTTTCTTTCCCGGCTGCATCGCGGGGACAAGGCCAACGTCCGCTTCGACGCCCAGCCTGAATCGGTGTACTCGGCTACGGTGACAGAAGTCGGCATCCAGGCCGGGCCGACAACCGCTTTTCCGGTCACCGTCCGTTTGGACCAGCCCGCCCCTGGCCTGCGCTCCGGAATGGCCGCCAGCGTCACCTTCGTCGCCGCCTTGAAACGCCCATACATCGCTGTTCCCCCGCAGGCAGTCCGGGGACAGGAAAACCAGCCTACGATCTTTGTCTACCACCGCGATACAGGGCAGGTGGAAGAACGACCGGTGGTCACAGGAGAACTCGTGGCAGCAGGCCTCCAGATCTTCAAAGGAGTGTCGCCCGGTGAAACGATCGTCACGCGTGGCGTGCACCGTCTTCGCGACGGCGTTGCGGTCCGCCCCCTCTCTCAATAAGCACACCACCGCTTTTGACCGGGACTAAAGGAAGACGCATGAATCTCGGACTGGCCTGCATCCGCAACAGCCGCACGGCTACCGCCATCCTGTTTTTTCTTATTTTCGCTGGGATATGGACCTATTGGACCATTCCCAAATTGGAAAATCCTGAATTCACCATCCGCACCGCCGTGGTCATGACCCGCTTTCCCGGCGCGACCCCGTACAAGGTCGAATCCCTGGTCACCGACAAACTTGAGCAGGAGATCCGGGACATGGAAGAGGTCAAAACCATCACCTCGCAATCCATGTCCAATGTCTCGATCATCCATGTAGAGTTCCAAGACAAATATTCGAATATGGACCCCATCTGGCAGCGATTGCGCAACAAGGTCCGCGATGCCCGCCCTGCACTGCCGGATGGGGCGCTCCCGCCGGTGGTCAACGACGAATTTGGGGATGTCTACGGCATACTCCTCGCCCTGACCGGTTCGGAATATTCCCCCCGGGAATTGGAGACCCATGCCGAGACCCTGCGCGACGCCCTGCGCCAACTCCCTCAGGTCGCCAAAGTCGAGATCCACGGTGTGCAGGAGGAGCGGATCTACATCGAATTTTCCAACAGCCGCTTGGCTCGCCTGGGGCTTTCCCCGTATCAGCTTTTGACTCTGCTGGAGGCGCAAAACAGCGTCCAACCCAGCGGTAGCAGCCGCCTCGGTCCCGAACGAGTCATCCTGGAGACCAGCGGCGAATTCCAGAGCGTTGCTGATCTTCGCCGCACCGCCATCCGGCTGCCGGGGGCCTCTGAATCCATCGCCCTGGAGGATATCGCCACCGTACACCGGGGCTATGCTGACCCTCCCGCCTCGCTGACCCGTTACAACGGTCGCCCGGCGCTTGTTGTGGCCGTCAGCATGACCGAATCCGGGAATATCGTTGAACTGGGCGACAAAGTGGATGCGCTTTTGGCCCAAAGCGAACGTTTCCTGCCCCTGGGACTCGATGTCCACAAACTCATGTTCCAGTCCAAATACGTCCAGCGCTCGATCACCGACTTTACGTTCAACCTCCTGGAGGCTTTCGTGTTCGTGGTCGTGGTCATGTTTTTCTTCACCGGACTGCGAACCGGCCTCATCGCGGCGATGCTCGTGCCTCTGGCCATGCTCTCCTGTATCTTTCTGCTGCCCCTTTTTGACGTCAAACTCCAGCAGATCTCTATTGCCGCCTTGATCATTTCCCTTGGCATCCTTGTCGACAACGGGGTCGTGGTCAGCGAAAATCTTCTGGTACGGTTACGTCAGGGGCAGGACCGGCTGGAAGCGGTCAAGGAAACCGTCTCCCGGCTCTGGCTGCCCTTGCTGGTCGCCTCGCTGACCACCATCTTCGCCTTCTTACCGATCCCCCTGGCCCAATCGGACACCGGGGAATACACCTTTTCGCTGTTTGTTGTGGTCTCGCTGACCTTGCTCGCCTCCTGGCTGCTGTCCCTGAGTTTCGTTCCCCTGAGCGCGTACTATTTCCTGCACCCCCAGAAAAAAGAGCAACGCTTCCACAACCGGTTTTACCAAGGATATCGTGCATTGCTGAATACGGCCCTGCGCCACCGTTTACTCAGCGTCGCGGTGGTTGTGCTCCTTGTTGCTGCGGCCGTCTGGGGATTTCGTTTTGTGCCCACGGTCTTTTTCCCTCCGAACGAACGCGAAGTCCTAACCCTGGATTTCTGGCAGCCTTACGGCACGGACATCCGGAACACCGCCGAACGGGCCGACGCCCTGGCCCAATGGATGAACAACGACCCCGCCATCGAAACCGTCGGGACGTTTATCGGGAGCGGCGGGCCGCGTTGGTATCTCTCCCTGGATATCAAGCAGGACAATCCGAACTACGCTTTCTTCGTCATCAAAACTGTGGACACCGAAACAACCGCTGCCGCCAAAAACCGCCTGGAAGAGGTCTTACAACGACGTTTTCCGGACACCCGCTTCTCTTTGCGCCGACTCGAATACGGTCCCCCTGTGGGCGCTCCCATCCAGATCCGGCTCAGCGGTCAGAATATCGAACGGGTCTATACGATCCGAGACCGGATCGTGAAAATCCTGCATCGTGTTCCAGAAATCACCACGGTCTGGGACGATTGGGGGGAATGGGCCAAAAAAATCGCCGTCGAGGTTGACCAGGAACGAGCCAAGAAGGCCGGGTTCACTTCCAGGGACATCGCCACCTCGCTGCTGGCCCAAATGTCCGGCATCGAGGCCACCCAATATCGCGAAGGTGATGAGGTCATCCCCATCGTGCTCCGCTCGCAGTACGATATCCGCGACAATCTCCACCGCCTCGAAGATATCAATGTCTATGCCCGTTCGGGACAAGGGTCGGTCCCTTTGGCCCAACTGGCGAATCCGGAACTGACCTGGCAACCGAGCAATATCCGGCGCCGGGACACCGAACGGACCATGACCATCAAGGCCGACATCACGGACAGCGCATTCGCCAGCCAGATCCTGGAAAAGCTCAAACCCGAGTTGGACACGTTGCGCCGGTCAGCGATCTTTCCCACCGACTTCACTCTCGAATATGGCGGCGAATTCGAACAGTCCGCAGAGGCCAACTGGTCTATCCTGGTCAATATTCCCCTGGCTGCCGGACTGTTGCTTTTAGTCCTGATGCTCCAGTTCAACTCCCTGCGCCGAGTGGGCATCATTGTCTTGACCATCCCACCCATGAGCGTCGGGGTCACGGCCGGCCTGATCATCACCCAGGCGCCCTTCGGGTTCATGGCCATGCTGGGCCTCATCTCTCTGGTGGGCATCCTGGCCAACAACGGCATCATGCTTCTGGACCAGATCGAGTTGGAGCGCGTCCGGCACAACGACGCCGCAACGGCTCTGGTCACGGCCTGCCAGAAACGTTTGCGCCCCATCTTTATGACCGCTTGCACAACCATTCTCGGGCTGGTCCCCTTGTCCCTGCAAGGCGGGGAACTCTGGCGCCCGATGGCCAACACCATCATCTTCGGCCTGGCCTTTTCGACACTCTTGACCCTGGTCCTGTGTCCGGTACTCTATGCAGTGTTCTTTCATATCCAGGCGCCCCGCAGAAGCGCCAAGGAGGCATAACCATGCGCTACACCACCGCCGTCTGGCTCATCCTGACCTCGCTTCTTTGTACCAGTCTTGGATGCACTCCCTACAAGAGCCAAGAAACCCCGTTCCGGCCACCCCAGGCCTATACGAACATGGCAACGGTCGCCGAGGCCGCTCTGGCGGCCCAGGCCTATGACACCTCCACCCAGGCCAAGGAGGCCTTCGGCTTCGATATCCTCCAGGCCGGTCTGCTGCCGGTGCAGGTGGTCGTCGACAACCAGAGTCCTCACGGCCTGCGGGTGGTCCCGGAACAGACCTTCCTGATCGATACCAAGGAGCAATACTGGAGTTTGCTGTCCCAGGACAAGGCCTATGCCCGGCTGGAGAAAAGCGATGAGTTCGCCCGGATCGCCAAAGGTGCCGGAAAATCCGGCTTCCTGGGCGCCGCTGGCGGGGCTATCGTCGGGGCGGCTATCGGCATTTTGGGAGGGGAGGATTTCGGAACCGCCCTGGGCAAAGGCGCTGCAGTCGGGGCGGCCGGCGGGGCAATTCTCGGCGGGGCCCAAGGGGGAACCTCGAACGAGGCGACGCGGCAGATCTCCGAGGACCTGGCCCAGAAGAATCTGCGCAATACAACGATCCAGCCCGGGGATCTTGCCAGGGGATTCCTGTTTTTTCCACAGGAAGCGGTTGCCGCCAAGGCGTTGCGGCTGCAGGTCGTACAGACGGACACCAAGAAAACCCAGACCCTGCGACTCGAATTCGCTTCAACCGCAGACTGACCCTGTTATTCGGGGTAAAAAAAGGCCGCCTTGTCGCAGTACCGGGCGATTTCCGCAGCCTGCCACTCTTCGTCCCGGCTCAACTCTCGGGCCATGAGCCGGGCGACTTCAGGAGCGGCTTCCATGCTCGCCCTGGCGTCCAGAAGCAGGGCGCGGGTGCGGTGGGCAAGGATATCGGCCACTGTACGAGCGCTTTCCTGCCGGGTGCCCCAGACCACTTCGGCTTTGCGATAGGGCAGACGTGGATGGATCCGATCCGCCAGGTCCGGATCGGTGCGCATCAGCGATTCTATGGCCGCCCTGTCCGTGCCGTACAGGGACAAAAAATCGTTGGAATCCGCTTCGGCGGTCCAGCCGTGCAACCGCATGTGCTGCGTAGGGCACGGCCTTTCCTCCAGGCCGGCGAACTGGGCCGCGGTGTCCACAGTGTCCTCGGCCATTTTGCGGTAGGTCGTCCACTTGCCGCCGCCGATGGTCACCAGACCGGAATGGGAAACGGTCAGATGGTGGCCTCGAGACAGGGAAGACGTTTTGGCCGCTTCCTCGCCAGCGATAAGGGGACGGATGCCAGCAAACACCGAAAGGATATCCTCCCGGTGCACCGGCTGGTCCAGATAGCGGCTGGCATGGGAGAGCAGAAACTCGATTTCTTCAGGCAAGGGGCGCGGTTCGAGGGCCACACTCTCCAGCGACGTTTCCGTGGTCCCGACAAGCACGCGGCCATGCCAAGGAACCATGAAAATGATCCGGCCGTCATCTGTATGGGGGACCATGATCGCTGTCTCCCCGGGATCGAACCGGTTATCGAGCACAAGATGGACGCCCTGGCTCGGGGCAATCAACGGGGTACAGTCTGGCACATCCATACGCCGGATCTCGTCGACAAAAATCCCTGCGGCGTTGACCACCACCTTGGCGTTGAGCCGGTACTCCCGGCCGCTGATGCGGTCTTGGCATACAACGCCCTGGACCACTCCTTCAGCATCCTTGCACACCTCCGTCACCTGCACATGGTTCAGAGCGCACCCGCCCTGATCGACCATAGTCTGAGCCAAGGTCACAGCCAGCCGGGTATCATCGAACTGCCCGTCGTGGTAGATGACCCCGCCCCGCAGACCGTCCTGTCGCAATTGGGGAATATACTCCAGGGTCTGGCTGCGGCTGAGCATCCTGGAGCGGCCAAACCCGAGCTTGCCAGCCAGCATGTCGTAGAGTTTGAGGCCGACCCCGTAAAACGGACGCTCCCACCATTTGTAATCGGGGACGACAAAGGCCTGGTTGTACACCAGATGTGGTGCGTTATGCAGCAGCCTGCCCCGCTCATGCAGGGCCTCCATGACCAGGGCCACATTGCCCTGTTGTAAATAGCGCACACCGCCGTGGATGAGTTTGGTGCTCCGGCTCGAGGTTGCCTGCGCGAAATCCCCTTGTTCAAGAACGACGGCCTGATATCCCCGGGCCGCAGCGTCGAGGCCGACGCCCAACCCGGTGGCGCCGCCGCCGATGACGAGCACATCCCAGGTGGCCACCGCATCCAATTGTTCAATCAGGGCCTCTCGATCCATATCTCTCCTCCTGAGCCGTGCCAGGGCCGGCTATCCAAAGACATGCGGCGCAAAAACCAATATCCCCACGGCAACGGCTCCAGCAACGGCCAGGAGGACCATGCCGGCGCCAAGATCCTTGGCCCGACCGATCAGGGGATGGAACTCCTGTGTCACGGCGTCGGCCAGGACCTCCAGGGCCGTATTCGCCGCCTCAGCGACGAGGACCGCCGTCATTGCAAGCACGAGAGCGATCCATTCACTTCGGGAGACGTCCAGGACAAATCCGGCCGCAACGACTAGTGCAGCCGCGCACCCGTGCACCCGAGGATGGAACCCCGAGGCGAAAAAAAGACGCACGCCCCGTCCGGCGTCCGTGAAGCGGGCCCAGCGCCGTGCTAGAGCACGAACCACGATCGATCCCCCTGCTGGCAGTTCATCGCCCAAGCCCAACCATCACCCGGTCAACTGGTTTGGCAGGCATCGGAACAGCACCCGGTTAAGGAACGGAAGGTGTACAGCAATCGCTCCTCTTTGGCCCGCTTGCCCTCGGACAGATCCACAGCCGGGCAGGAGGGGAGAAGGTCCAAAAGCCCCTGCCAATGGGGCAGGGCGTGGTAACCACCTTCATAGACCACGCTGCCGTCACCGACACAGACGCACATTGCGGACTGG